>CALAMB010000231.1 GCA_937925645.1 uncultured Acidobacteriota bacterium | reverse complement strand
CTCGGTCTGGCCATGATCGCCGGCGGCATCGTCGGCAACGCCGGCAACCGCCTGATCACCGGATCCGTGATCGACTTTCTGGACTTTCACGCCGGCGCCTACTACTGGCCAACTTTCAATCTGGCCGATACGTTCATCTGCGTGGGCGCGGCCGCCGTCCTGTGGCAGATCCTCGTTCACACGAGGCCGCGACCATGACCCGCCTGACCGCTTGCCTCGGCATCGTCTGGATCCTGTCCGCCGGAGCGGTGGGAGCGGACACGTACGACCGCTTTCTGGAGCGGTTCCACGGGTTCCGCACCCTCGAGGCCCGGTTCAGCCAGTCGGTCCAGACACCTCTCGGCATCGAGCAGGCCGCCGGGCGGATCTGGATCCGCCGCCCCCACCTCATGCGGTGGGACTACCAGGACCCCGAACCGAAAATTTTCCTGCTGCAGAAAAACGAGTGTCGCATGTACACGCCCTCTGAGCGGCAGATGGTGATCCAGAGACTGGACGGTCTCGACGCCGAGGAATCGCCGCTGGTGTTCATCCTGGGCGGCCGGAGGCGGCTGGACGAGTTCTTCGACCACGATCCGGCGGCAGTTGACGGCGCCCGCACCGCCTACGTGCTGAGAGCCCGATCGAAGGACCCGGTGTTCGCCCGGGCGCTGCTTGTGCTGTCCGGCGATCCGCCCTTCATCGACGAGCTGACCCTGTACGAAAACAACGGCTCCACTCACACGTACCGTTTTTCGGAAGTCCGCCTGAACGGACCCATCGCCGCCGGGCAGTTCGAGTTCAAGCCACCGGCCGGGACGGAAGTCCTGCGGCCGGAATGAGTCCTTGATTTTTGCCGCGGGTGCGCCTAAATTAGCGCGTCGGAGGCGGTCCTGATCGATGGAATACAAGGATTACTACAACATTCTGGGCGTGGCCAAAGGGGCAACTCAGGCCGAGATCAAGAAGGCCTATCGCCGGCTGGCCCGCAAGTACCATCCCGATTTCAACCGGGACAATCCGGACTCCGAGCGGCGGTTCAAGGAGATCAACGAGGCCTACCAGGTGCTGGGCGACGCCGACAAGCGTCAGAAGTACGACCATTTGGGCGCGAACTGGCAAAATTACCAGCATTTCGACGGGGCACAGGGCGGGTCCGGCGACTATGATTTCTTCCGCCATTTCAGCGGCGCCGGCCGCGCGGACTTCGGCACAGGCCGCCAGACCGGTTTCAGCGACTTTTTCAAGATGTTCTTCGGCGGCGCCGACCTGTTCGGCGATTCGGCGGCAACGGACGCGTCGGGTGGCCGGCGGGGCGGCAGCCGTCCGGCCGCTGACCTGAATGCCGAGATCCGGATCCCGCTGCGGGACGCGGCTCAGGGCAGGACCATGCGGATCACCCTGCAGTCGGAAAGCCCGTGCCCCCAGTGCGGCGGCCGGGGTGGCACCGGCCGGGGCGTCTGTCCGGCCTGTCAGGGCGCCGGATCCACCTACCAGCCGGAGGACGTCGAAGTCAAGATCCCCGCGGGCGTCCACGACGAGTTTAAAATTCGGCTCCGGGGCAAGGGCCGCGCCGCCGCCGGTCGCCGGGAGCGCGGCGATCTCTACCTGACGGTCCGGGTGGAGAATGACGCCTTTTTCCGGCTGCAGGGACGGGATATCCATTGCGAGGTGCCCGTCACCTTTTACGAGGCGGCGCTGGGCGCCCAGATCGAGGTGCCGACGCTGGGGGGCAAGGTGCGCATGCGCATCCCGCCCGAGACGCAGAACGGCCGGACTTTCCGCCTCAAGGGGAAGGGTCTGCCCGCGCTGGGCCGTCACCCGGCCGGCGACCAGATTATCCAGGTCCGCGTAGTGGTGCCCACGAATCTCAGCCCGCGCGAGAAAGAGCTGCTGCACCAGCTGGCGGCCAACCGGTCCGACAATCCGCGCGAGGGGTTGTAACGTCCCGGCGACCGGTCCGGCCGGCGATCCGAATCGAGCAACCGTATGGCGTACCGATACCTGTTTGGCCCCGTTCCTTCCCGCCGGCTCGGCATCTCGCTGGGCGTCGACCTGGTCCCCGCCAAGACCTGCTCCATGGACTGCGTCTACTGCGAGTGCGGCCCGACAACGACGTTCACCACCCGCCGGGCGGAGTATGTCCCCACGGCGGCGGTCGTGGCCGAGCTGGACGACTTCCTGGCCCGGTTTCCCCGCCCGGATTTCATCACCTTCTCCGGATCCGGCGAGCCCACCTTGCACGACGGCCTCGGACGGATCACGGCCCACATCAAATCCCGCAGCGCGGCGCCGGTCGCCCTGCTCACCAACGCGTCGCTCATGGACCGGCCCGACGTCCGGGCGGAAGCCGCGGCGGCTGACCTCATCCTGCCGTCGTTGGACGCGGTGTCCGACGCGGCGTTCCAGGCCATCAACCGGCCGGCGGCCGGCGTCCGGAGCGAGGCGATCATCAACGGGCTGGCCGCTCTCCGGGAGATCTTCACCGGTGAGATCTGGCTGGAGATCTTCATGCTGGCCCCGCTGAACACCCAGCCGGCCGAGCTCGAGCGGTTCCGGGACGCCATTCGGCGGATCCGCCCGGACCGCGTCCAGCTCAACACCCTCGACCGGCCGGGCACCGAGCCGTGGGTCCGTCCCGTGCCGCTGGCCGAGCTGGAAGCGATGATCCCGCTGTTCGGCCATCCGCGGGTGGAGGTGATCGCCCGGTACCGCCGCCGCCGGGACGTGGCCAGCTTCCGGCCCGACCTGGAGGCCGCCATTCTCGAGACCATCGCCCGGCGTCCCTGCACCGCCGAAGACCTGGCCGCCGGGCTGGGGATCCGGCCGGCGGAGTTGAACAAGTACCTGGACATTCTTGAGACCGAGCGGCGGATCCGGGCCGAAATCCAGGACCGCGGCGTTTTTTATCGCACGCTGGAATGAACCGCACTCCGGGAGCGCCATCCGGAACACATCAGGAGCACCATGCTGGCGGCCGCCATCCAGATGGAATCGGGACCCGATGTCGCGCGCAACCTGGACCGGGCCGTGCGGCTGGTGGAGGCCGCCCGCGCCCGCGGCGCCGAGCTGGTCACCCTGCCTGAGAATTTCTCCTTCCTCCGAGTCGGTGACGCGCCGTTCCAGACCCACCGGCTGGATTCGCCCATGGTCCGCCAGCTCCAGGACCTGGCCCGCCGTCTGGGGATCTACCTGCTGGCCGGCTCCTTTCACGAGGCGATCCCGGATTCCGGCATGATGTACAACACCAGCCTGCTGCTCGGGCCGGACGGCGGCATCCTGGCCGTCTATCGCAAAATCCACCTGTTCGACATCGAGCCGGGGGACGGGCACGGGTTCCGGGAATCGGCGCGCTTCGCCGCGGGAGACGCGGCGGTGGTCTGCGCCACGCCGCTGGCCACCTTCGGTTTGTCCATCTGCTACGACCTGCGCTTTCCCGAGCTGTTCCGGCGGCTGTCGGCCGCGGGCGCCGAGGTGCTCCTCGTCCCGTCGGCCTTTACCGAGGCGACCGGCAAGGACCACTGGGAGGTGCTCGTGCGGTGCCGGGCCATCGAAAACCTGTGCTACGTCATCGCTCCCGCCCTCACCGGGCAGCCCGCGCCCCGGATCCGCAACTGGGGACACAGCCTGATCGTGGATCCGTGGGGAAACGTCCTGGCCGGCGCCGGCGAGCGGGAGGCGGTGATCACCGCCGAGATCGACCGCGCGTACCTGCTGGAAAAGCGCCGGCAGCTTCCCGCCCTGGATCACCGCCGACTGGATGTCACTCCAGCCGGCTGAGCGCCCGCCTCGCGCCGGAGCACCGGGAAGGATCAGCCGTCGTCGGCACCCGGCCGCACCGCTTCCGGCGATCTCGTGCCGCCGCAACGCCGGCGGCACGGGCCGGCGAGTGGTTGCAATGACGGTTCCCGTGTGCTATAAGGATGGGCTTCGCCGCGCCGCCGCCGGCCGGCAGAACCGCCGGGGCTCCATGCCGCCCAAGCTATGCGACGGGTATCATTTCAAACGACCGCAGGAACTCATGAACGATATTCTGGCGCGCATTCGAAACGGCGACCGCCGCAGTCTGGCCAAGGCCATCAGCCGGATTGAAAACGGCTCGCCCGACGCCGTTGACCTGCTGAAGCACGCCTTCCCCATGACCGGTCACGCCTGCGTCATCGGCATCACCGGCTCGCCCGGCGCCGGAAAAAGCTCGCTGGTGGACCGGCTCACGGAGCACGCGCGACGGCTCGGCCACACGGTCGCCGTGGTGGCGGTGGACCCGTCCAGCCCCTTCACCGGCGGCGCCATCCTGGGGGACCGCGTCCGGATGCAGCGGCACGCCACCGACACGGGCGCGTTCATCCGGAGCATGGCCACCCGCGGCAACATGGGCGGCCTCTCCGCCACCACCGCCGACGTGGTGCTCCTGCTGGATGCGGCCGGCTTCGATTTCATCCTCGTCGAGACGGTGGGCGTGGGCCAGGACGAGGTGGACATCGTCAAGACCGCCCGGATCTGCGTGGTCGTGCTCGTCCCCGGCATGGGCGACGACATCCAGGCGATCAAGGCGGGTATCATGGAAATCGGCGACATCTTCGCGATCAACAAGTCCGACCGCGACGGCGTGATCAAGACCGAGCAGGAGATCCGGACGATTTTGGCAATGAACGCCCGGGCCGACGGCTGGGAGCCCCCGGTGGTCAAGACGGTGGCCATCCGCGACGAGGGCACGGACCGGCTCTTCGCCGCGATCACGGAGCTCCGGCAGCGGCAGGTCTCCGGCCACGACCCGGGCCGCTACGCCCTGCGAGCCGCCCGGGAGAAGCTGCTCCAGCTGTCGCGCGACCGGGTGTTTCAGGAGTTTCTGCGCCGCACCGGCTTCGAGGAGCAACTGGACACGCTGGCGCAAAAAGTCTTGGACAAATCCGCGGATCCCTATTCTATAATAGAGTCTTTCCTGAGTAAGTTTGGCAACTAGGAGGCGACAGCGTGTTCACCAAAGTCGATCATATCGGGATCGCCGTGACGGCCCTTGACGACATCCTGAAATTCTACCAGGACGCCCTCGGCCTGCACCTGCACGAGATCGAAGAGGTGCCCGAGCAGAAAGTCCGGGTGGCCATGTTCCCCGTCGGCGAGACCAACCTGGAGTTCCTGGAGCCCACCTCCTCCGATTCCCCCATTGCCAAGTTCCTTGAGAAAAAGGGGCAAGGCATCCACCACATCTCCATCGGTGTGGAGGATATCGACCGCGTCCTGGCCGAACTCAAGGCCCGCGGCGCCCGGCTGATCAACGAGACGCCGGTCATCGGCGCCGGCGGCAAGCGAATCGCCTTTGTCCATCCGGCGTCCACGGCCGGCATTCTTCTGGAACTCAGCCAGGCCCCCCTGCCCCGCTGAGTCCCGGCCATCCAGGCAGGAGACAGCGCATGCTTCCCATCACCATCGGCATCATCGGCGGCAGCGGCCTGTACAAGATGAAGGATCTCTCCGACGTGGAGGAGATCAAGGTCGAGACGCCTTACGGCCCGCCCAGCGACAACTTCATCGTCGGCACGCTGGCCAAGCGCCGGGTGGCGTTCCTCCCGCGCCACGGCCGCGGTCACCGCTTCCTCCCCTCCGAAATCAACTACCGGGCCAACGTCTTCGGCTTCAAAAAGCTGGGGGTGCGTCAGGTCATCTCGATTTCGGCGGTGGGCTCGCTGAAGGAGGAACACAAGCCGCTGGACATCATCCTGCCGGACCAGTTCATCGATCGCACCTTCCGTCGGGCGGCCACGTTCTTCGGCGACGGTGTCGTCGCGCACATCGCGTTCGGCGACCCCCTGTGCCGCCACCTGGTCAACTGCGTCGCCCAGGGTGCGCAGAACGCCGAGATCCCTGTCAAGGTCCGGGGCAGTTATCTCTGCATGGAGGGTCCCGCCTTTTCCACCCGGGCCGAGAGCAACCTCTACCGCAGCTGGGGGCTCGACATCATCGGCATGACCAACGCCACCGAGGCCAAGCTGTTCCGCGAGGCGGAGATCTGTTACGCGACCATGGCCCTGGTGACCGACTACGACTGCTGGCATCAATCCGAGGCGCCGGTCACGGTGGACATGATCATTGAGAACCTGAGCCGGAACAACGAAAACGCCCAGCGGATCCTGAAGGAGACCGTCAAGGGCCTGCCCGAAGACCGGGACTGCACCTGCCACCACGCCCTCAAGGACGCGCTCATCACGCCGCCCGACAGCATCCCGCCATCCACCCGGGAGAAGCTGGCGTTGATCATCGGCCACTATCTGCCGGACAAAACCAAGACGGAGTGACCGCCGGCCCCGCCGCCTGTCACCCGCACCGTGAACCTTGAAGGATCATCGGAGAACGCCCATGTCCCTGCTCGCCATCGGATCCGTAGCTTTCGACAGCGTCACGACTCCCTTCGGCCAGGCGGAGCGGGTGGTGGGGGGCTCCGCCACCTACTTCAGCCTGGTGGCCAGCTTCTTCACCGACGTCGCCGTCGTCGCGGTGGTCGGCGAGGATTTCACCGACGAGCATCTCCGGATCTTTCTGGACAACGGGATCGACATCCGCCAGATCCAGCGCCGCCGAGGCCGGTCGTTCTTCTGGGCGGGCGAATACAACCGCGACCTGAACGAAGCGCACACGCTGGCCACCGAGCTGAATGTCTTCGCCGAGTTCAAGCCTGAAGTCCACCCGGATTACCGGCATGTGCCGTACCTGTTCCTCGGCAACATCGATCCCGACCTGCAGCACCACGTCCTCGACCAGATGGAAGGCGATCCCCTGGTCGCACTGGATTCCATGAATTACTGGATTCAGAACAAGCCCGACGCGCTGGCCCGCGTCCTGTCCCGGGTGCACATTCTACTGCTCAATGAGGGCGAGGCCCGCATGCTCACCGGCGAGTATCATCTGGTCGCGGCGGTCCGCCGGATCGCCGCCCTCGGCCCCCGGACCATCGTGGTGAAACGCGGCGAGTACGGCAGCCTGGTGAGCCACGCCGGCGAGCTGTTCGTGGCGCCGGCCTATCCGATGGAGACGGTGATGGATCCCACCGGCGCCGGCGACTGCTTCGCCGGCGGCTTCATGGGCTACCTGGCCGGCGCGGGCCGGCACGACATGGCCACGATCCGGACGGCGGTGCTGTACGGCTCGGTCATGGCCTCGTTTGACATCGAAGCCTTCTCGGTGAGCCGCCTCCGCGAGTTGACCTTCCCCGACATCCAGGCGCGCCTGGAGCGTTTCCGCCAGGTGATCAGCGTTTGATTTGAAAATTCCCCCCGTTGCCGTTAATCTAAACGGGCGGAGAATGTGTCTCATGGAATGGCGCGCCGCCCTCAACCAGAAGCTGGCTGCCCTGCCCAACGCCCCGGGCGTCTACCTGTACCGGGACGGCCGGGGTGCGGTCATCTACATCGGCAAGGCCCGCGATCTCCGGCACCGCGTGCGGTCGTACTTCCAGGAATCCCGCGACTTCGACCCGAAGACCGCCCGGCTGGTGACGGAGCTCCGCGACCTCGAGTACATCGTCACCGGCAGCGAATACGAGGCCTTCATCCTCGAGAGCAACCTGGTGCACGAGCACCAGCCGCGCTACAACTACTACCTGAAGGACGACAAGTCGTTTCCGTTCATCCGGATCACCCTCAAGGACTCCTTTCCGCGAATCAGCCTGACCCGGCGGCCGGTCCGGGACGGCTCGCGCCACTTCGGCCCGTACATCCCCGCCTCCCGGGCGCGGCTGCTCATCGACACGGTGCGGCGCACGTTCGGCATCCGCCATTGCCGCAAGGAAATCGACGGGACCTCGTCCCGGCCCTGCTGCCTGGATTACCACATCAAACGCTGCCTGGGGCCGTGCGTGGCCGCCCTGTGCAGCCGCGAGCAGTACCAGGCGGCGGTGAATGCGGCGATCCTGTTCCTGGAAGGCCGTGACCGCGACCTGCGGCGGTGCCTCGAGGCCGACATGAACCGGGCGGCCGCCGAGCTGCGGTTCGAGGATGCCGCGCGGCTGCGGGACCGGATCCAGGCGGTCCAGGCATTGACGGACGAACAGCAGGCCGTGCTCGGCATCGAGGACGACGCCGACGTATTCGGCGGCTACTACCGGGACGGCCGGCTGTCGGTGCAGGTCTTTCACCTACGCGGCACGAAAGTGGTGGACCGCCGGCAATACTACTGGGAGGATCTGCCCCATTGGAACGGGGCCGAGTTCTACGCCGAATTCCTCCGCCAGTTCTACTACCAGGAGTTGCGGATCCCGCCCCGGGTGTTCGTACCCGCCGCGGTGGCGGAGCCGGACCTGCTCGCCCAATGGCTCTCGGAGCGCCGCGGCCGGCGGGTGGCGATCGCCCACCCGCGGCGTGGGCGATGGCTGCGGCTGCTGGAGCTGGCGGAACTCAACGCGCGCCACGCCTTCTTCCTCCGGTTCCCGACCGTGGACCAGCAGCCGGACAGTCTCCGCCTCCTCCAGACCGCCCTCGACCTGCCGGAGCCGCCAAGGCGAATTGAAGGCTTCGACATGTCCACCACCCAGGGCCGTGAAACGGTGGGCGTGATGGTCGCCATGGTGGCGGGGCGGATGATCCCCGCGCAGTACCGCCGCTTCCGGATCCGCACGTCCGGCGGACGGCCGGACGATCTGGCCGCCATGCGGGAGGTCGTCTGCCGGCGCGTCCGGCGGCTGCTGGACGAACGGAAGGAGCTGCCCGGCCTGATCCTGGTTGACGGCGGCGAGGGCCAGGTCGCCGCCGCGCAGGACGGCCTGGCCGCGATTGACCCGGCCATCCGGGTGCCGGTGGCGGGACTGGCCAAGCGGCATGAGGCGATCTACCTGCCGGACCGGAAAGAACCGGTTCGGCTCCCCCGCACGTCACCGGCGCTCAAGCTCCTCCAACAGGTCCGGGACGAGGCGCACCGTTTCGCCGTGACCTACCATCGCCATCGCCGCGCCGAGGCGTCGTTCGCCTCGCCGCTTGACGACATCCCCGGCGTGGGTCCCCGCCGCAAGCAGGCGCTGCTGAAACATTTCGGATCCTGGCGGCGCGTGGCATCCGCCAGCGAGGCGGAGTTGGCCGAGGCGCTGGGCGGCCGGACCGCAGCCAAAGTCCACCAGGCGCTCCATCCAGACGAGGTACAGACGCATGAATAAAATGCTGCCGACCATCAGCCTGATCCTGTTGCTCGCCCTGGCGGCGCCGCCAGCCCCGGGCGCCGCCGCCAGGAAGCCCGCGGACCAGATCCGGGTCACCGTCATCCAGACGACGGACACCCACGGCCGGCTGGCCGCGTGGGACTATTTCCGCAGCGCCCCGGCGGATCTGGGCCTGGTGCGGGTCGCCGCCCATGTCCGCGCCGCCCGGCAGACGAATCCCCACCTGCTGCTCATTGACAACGGCGACACGATCCAGGGCAGCCCCCTGGCGTACTACTACGCGGAGCTGAAGCCGGACGAACCCAATCCCATCATCCGGGTCATGAACGCGATGGGCTACGACGCCATGACCGTGGGCAACCATGAATTCAACTTCGGTCTGGACGTGCTCCAGCGCTGCCGCGGCGAGGCCCGTTTCCCGTTCCTGTCGGCGAACACCTACCGGACCGACCTGCCGGACAGGCCGTTCTTCGAGCCGTACATCGTCCGGCAATATGGACCCGTGCGCATCGGCGTCCTTGGCCTGACCACCCGCAACATCCCCAATTGGGAAACACCGGCCAACTATGAAGGGCTCGAGTTCCGCGAGACGCTCCAGGAAGCCGTCCGCTGGGTGAAAGTCCTTCGCGACCAGGAACGGGTGGACGCGGTCATCGTGAACACCCACGAAGGGTACGAGGTCGACCTGGCGACCGGCCAGCCCAACGGCTCCGGCTATGAAAACGCCGCCTGGGCCATCCTGCAGCAGGTGCCCGGCGTCGACGTCCTGCTCACCGGCCACGCGCACGAGAACATTCCGCCGCGACTCGTCAACGGGGTGCTCACGGCCCAGGGACACCGCTGGGCGGAGCACCTGGTCCATCTTGAGCTGGTGTTTCACAAGCAGGGCAAGCGGTGGACGCTGGCTGAAAAATCGGGCCGGCTCGTGCCCATGAAAGGTCCGGCAGACCCCGAGTCGGCCGCGCTGGCCGAGCCGGCCCACGCGGCCACGCTGAGCTGGCTCGACGAGACCATCGGCACCGCCGAAGACGATCTCTCGGCCGAGGGCGTCTACGTCCGCGACAATCCGCTGCTGGACCTGGTCCACACGGTCATGCGCGAGCACACGGGCGCGCAACTGAGCATGGCCGCCTACCTGCCGGGCCGGCCGCTGACGATCCGGCGCGGCGACATCAAGGTCCGGGACATCTACGCCCTCTACGTGTACGAGAACACGACGGTCACCCTCGGCCTCACGGGGAAGGATGTCGCCGCCGCCCTGGAGCACGCCGCCCGCGCGTACGACCAGGCGGAATGGGACCCCGGCAAGCAACTGCTTCGACTGAACCAGACCGCCAACTTCCGAATGTACAACTTCGACACCCTGTCCGGCGCCAGCTACGCCATCGATCCGACCCGGCCGGCCGGCGAGCGGCTGCTGTATCTGTACCACCAGAACCGGCCCATCGATCCTGAGGCCGAATACTCCGTCGCCGTCACCAACTACCAGGCGGTGGGCGGCGGACACTACGACATGTTCAAGCGGGGGCGCCGGATCGCCTTCGACTCCACGGACATCCGGACGCTGATCATCCGGCACATCCGCCGAAAAGGCCGGCTGGCGTCGGAGTGCGACCACAACTGGCATCTGGCGGTGCCGGTGGATTTCCGGCCGGCGTCCCGCCGGACGGCCGCGCCCGCATCCGAATCCCGCTGACCGGCCGGCGATGGCACCGTCGGGCCCGCTGACCTATCGCTGGATCTTCGACACCGGCGGCTCCGGCCGCGGCGCCTGGTCGGGTGGTTTCGGTTACCGCCTGGCCGTGGATCTTCGGAACGCCGGGATCCATCCGTCGGTGCTCATGGGGAGTTCCATCGGGGCGTTCACGTCAATGGACCTGGCCACCGGCGATCCTGAGGTGCTGTATCGAAGCTGGGCCAACTGGTCAAAGGACATTCCGGTCCGGGTGCCCATCGGTCCCGACGAGCGAGGCTTCTTCGGACTGTTTTCGTTCCGCCGCAGCGTGAAGCAGTCCATCGCCTTCACCCTGGATCCGCCAACCGAAGCCGCCCTGTTTGATCCCCGGAACCCCCGCCGCCTGTTCCTCGTGACCTCGCGGGTGGTGCCGGAAAACGCGCCGCGCCGGGGCGATCTCGTCCGCATGTTCCTGATGGTGGCCACCCGGGAGTGGCGGCGCAAGTATCGGCCGCGCGGGCTCCGCTTCGAACCCGTGGTGTACGGCCGGTGGCCGGACGACCCGGCTCTGGCGGCGGCCGCCGCCGGCTGCCCCCGGCTGCGGCGACTCACCCCGGCCAACGTGCGGGAAGCGCTCATGGCCTCCTGCTTGTTGCCCCTCGTCATGGGACAGCCCGTCTCCCTGGACGGGGATCGTCTCATCGACGGCGGCATCACCTTCAAAACGCCGCTGGCGTTCGCCGGTCATCCCGGCGGTGAGGCCCTGGATCGACTGGTCCGAACGGACCGCACGCTGGTGGTCGTGAACAATCCGGAGGGCATCATGTGGGAAACGGCGCTGCGGCTCAGCGCCTGGAACGAGTCCGACCTGGCGCGTCGCGAGGCCGCCGCCGGAAACCTTCTGGTGGCCCACCCGGCCCGCCGGATCCGCAACTCGACGGTCACCCGGGACCCGGCGGCGACCATGCGGACGTTCGATCAGGGCCAGGAGGAAGCCCGCCTGTTTCTCCGGCGTGACCCGGCGCGCCGATTTTTCGAGCTGTAGGAGCGACATGACTCAACATCCCCTGCCCGCCCCGGACGAACTGCGCCGCCGCGCGCGGCGCGACCTGCACTGCCACACGAAGTACTGCCGGCACGCCGTCGGCGAAATGGAGGAGTACGTCCGCGCGGCCATCGACCGGGGCCTCGAGGAGATCGGCTTTCTGGAACATGCGGAGTGGGGGATTCAGTACCACCACCGGACCTGGCTGGACGCCGCCGAACTGGATGTCTACTGGGCGGAGGCCACCGCCCTCAAGCGACAATACTCCCGGCAGATCGTTGTTTCAGCGGGCATCGAGCTGGGCGTGAACCCGGCGGTGGTTCAGGAGCTCACGGTTCTGGCGGCGCGGCATTCCTGGGACCGCGTCGCCCTGTCGTACCATTTTGTCTGGGACGAGGCGGCGAGCACCCACCTGAACATTAGCTCGGCCAAGGACCCCAACCTCCGGCTGCTGCTGGCACGGGATCCCGTGGCCCTGGCGCTGGAGTACTACGACGTGCTGGCGCGGCACATCCCGGTGTTCCGCCCCTTCATGGTCTGCCACCTGGACGTGCCCCGCCGCAACCTGCCGGACGTGTCGGACGTTCCAGAAGTCCGCGCGGCCATCCGCCGCGTGCTGGCGGCCATGCGCCAAGAGGGTGTGGCGATGGAGATCAATACGGCGGGCTACGTCTACACGGGACAGTTGTACCCGGCGCCGGCCATCCTGACCGAGGCGATCGAGATGGGACTGGACCTGGTGTTCTCGTCCGACAGTCACGCCCCGGACCGGGTGGGCGCCGATTTCGATCGGGCGCTGGCGGAGATCCTCCCTGAATATCCGGGTGGCCGTTAGACCGATTCCACCGATTTGACCTCGGGAACTTCCTCTTTCAAAATCCGCTCGATGCCCTGTTTCAAGGTCAGCGTGGCCATGGGGCAGCCGCCGCACGCGCCCATGAGGCGCACCTTGACGGTGCCGTCGGGCAAAACGTCCACCAGTTCCACGTCGCCGCCGTCCGCCTGCAGAAACACGCGCGTCTTCTGCAATGCCGCATTCACTCGTTCCTTCAACTCCATCACTTGCGCTCCTTGATCCAGATGTCAACCGTCCGGTGCGGACGGTCCGGCTATTCTAGCCGATGCGTTAGATTGTCGCAACGTGAATCCGGATTTTTCGGCTCCGAGCCGCGCGGCCGAGCAGCCCATTGGATGGGTGTCCACACGCCCCGCTGGCGGGTGAAACAGCTTGAAAAAACGCCGCCGGTGTTGTATGGTCCGGAAGTCAGAAAATTTACGTTCAAACCCCCAGGACATCCTGACGATTTTCAAGGAGGTTGCCATGGCTATCAAAGTGGGGATCAACGGTTTCGGTCGGATCGGGCGTCAGCTCTTCCGGATCGCCAGCCAGAATCCGGCGATCGAGATCGTGGCCATCAACGACGTGACGGACGCGGTGACGCTGGCTCACCTGCTCAAGTACGATTCGGTGATGCGCACCTTCCCCGCCGCCGTTTCCGTCGCCGCCGACGGCATCGTCGTCAACGGCAAGACCATCAAGGCGCACGCCGTCAAGGACCCCGCGGCCATTCCGTGGGCGGACCAGGGCGTTGACGTCGTGGTGGAGTCCACCGGCTTGTTCACCAAGCGGCCCGATGCCGCCAAGCACCTGCGCGACACGGTCAAAAAGGTGATCATCTCGGCGCCGGCCACCGATCCGGATCTCACCATCGTGCTCGGGGTCAACGACGCCGCCTACGACCAGGCCAAGCATCACATCGTCTCCAATGCTTCCTGCACCACCAACTGCCTGGCGCCGGTGGCGAAAGTGCTCCACGACAATTTCAAGCTGGTGCACGGATTGATGACCACCATCCACTCATACACCAACGATCAGCGCGTTCTGGACCTGCCCCACAAGGATCTCCGTCGCGCCCGCGCCGCCGCGCTCAACATCATTCCCACGACCACCGGCGCCGCCAAGGCCATCGGCCTGGTGATCCCGGACCTGAAGGGCAAATTCGACGGCATTTCGCTGCGGGTGCCCACCCCGAACGTGTCCGTCGTGGACTTCGTCGGGACAGTGGAGACGGTGCCCACGAAGGAGGAGGTCAACGCGGTCATGAAGGCGGCCGCCGAAGGCCCGCTTCGCGGCATCCTGGAGTACGTCACCGAGCCGCTGGTGTCGTCCGACTTCATCGGCAACACCCACAGCTCCATGTTCGACGCCAACTACACCGCCGTCATGGGCAACATGATCAAGGTGCTGGCCTGGTACGACAACGAGTGGGGCTATTCCTGCCGGGTCGCCGACCTGATCAAGTTCGTGTTGAAATAAGCGCACCGCCGCAACGCATCCGGCCCGGGCGCTCGTCCCGGGCCGTTCTTTTCGGAGGACGACATGAACAAGCTCACGGTGAAGGACATCGACGTCAAGGATCGGCGCGTGTTCGTCCGGGTGGATTTCAACGTGCCCGTCAAGGACGGCAAGATCAAGGACAACACCCGGATCACCGCCGCCCTCCCCACCATCCGTCACCTGCTCGACGGTGGCGCCGCGGTCATCCTCGCCTCCCACCTGGGCCGGCCCAAGGGCGGGCCGAGCCCCGAGTTCAGCCTGGAACCCGTCGCCGCCGAACTGGCCGGCATCCTCGGCCGCAAGGTCGGCTTTGCGACGGACTGCGTGGGCGAGCCGGCCCGGCTGGCCGTCCAGGCCCTGAAACCCGGCGACGTGCTGCTGCTGGAGAACCTCCGCTTCCACAAGGAGGAGGAGAAGAACGATCCCGGCTTCGCCGAACAACTGGCTGGCCTGGCGGAGATCTACGTCAACGATGCGTTCGGCACCGCCCACCGCGCCCACGCCTCCACAGCGGGCATGACCCGGTTCTTCAAGGTGCGGGCGGCCGGCCTGCTCATGGAGCGGGAGCTGCACTACCTGGGCCAGGCGCTGAGTGAGCCGGAACGGCCGTTCGTGGCCATCCTCGGCGGCGCCAAGGTTTCGGACAAGATCGAGGTGATCACCAACCTGATGGGCAAGGTGGACGCGCTCCTCATCGGCGGCGCCATGGCGTACACCTTTCTCAAGGCCCGCGGCGAGGCGGTGGGCCAGTCCCTCGTCGAACCGGACAAGGTGGAACTGGCCTTCCAGCTTCTGGCCCGGGCGGCGGAACGGGGCTTGGAATTCCTCCTGCCCGTGGACCATGTGATCGCCGACCGGATCGCCGAAGACGCCCGGGTGAACACCACGAATCCCGGCGACCCGATCCCCGAAGGCTGGATGGGCGTTGACATCGGGCCCATGACCTACATGGCGTTCGCCCAGAAGATCCAGCAAGCCCGCACGATCCTCTGGAACGGGCCCATGGGGGTGTTCGAGCTGCGGCCCTTCGCCAACGGGACGCAGGCCATTGCCAAGGCGGTCGCCGCGTCGTCGGCCTGCAGCATCATCGGCGGTGGCGACTCGGTGTCCGCCGTCCAGCAGGCCGGCGTCGCCGGCGCGATCACCCATATATCCACCGGCGGCGGCGCCTCGCTGGAATTCCTGGGCGGCCTCGAGCTGCCGGGCGTCACCGCGCTCAGCGACCGTTGAACCGTTGCCGCGGGCCGGGCGGAAACGGCCCGCGGCCGACCGCACACCCGATACCAAGGAGAGAGTCGACATGGCACGCAAGCCGATGCTGGCCGGCAACTGGAAGATGAACATGACCATCCCGGAGGCAGTCAAGCTGGCCGGGGAACTGGCGGCCGCGGTGGGGCAGCTGGACGACCGGGACGTCCTGGTGGCGCCCCCGTTCACCGCGCTGTCGGACGTCCGGCGGGCGCTGGACGGCAGCCGGATCCTGCTGGGCGCCCAGAACCTCTACCCCGCCGACTCCGGCGCGTTTACCGGCGAGATCTCGCCGGTGATGCTACTGAGCGCCGGATGCACCCACGTGATCATCGGGCACTCCGAGCGGCGTCAGATCCTGCAGGAGACCGACGACCTGATCGGCCGCAAGGCGGCCACCGCGCTGCGCAAGGGGCTGACCCCCATCCTGTGTGTCGGCGAAACCCTCGAACAGCGCGAGCGGGGCGAAGCCGAGCCGGTGGTCAGCGGCCAGCTCCAAACGGCCTTAAAGGACTTGACACCCGGGGTAGTTTTCCGTATGATCCTCGCCTACGAGCCGGTCTGGGCGATCGGGACCGGCCGCACGGCTACCCCGGCGCAAGCCCAGTCCATGCACGCGTTCATACGTTCCACCCTCAGCGAACTGTATGATCCGCAAGTGGCTGGCAGCCTGCGCCTGTTATACGGCGGGAGCGTCAAACCGGACAACATCAGCGCCCTGATGGCCGAATCCGACATCGACGGCGCCCTTGTCGGGGGAGCGAGCCTCAAGGCGGACGACTTTGTGCGGATCGTGAAATTTTGATGAAGGCGGGATTTAGATGGTCAATCTTGTTTTGGTAATTCACCTGGTTTGCTGTTTCATCCTGATCCTGGTCATCCTGCTGCAGTCGGGCAAGAGCGCCGACCTGGCCGGCGCGTTCGGGATGATGGGCTCCCAGACCGCCTTCGGTCCGCGGGGCACGGCCACGCTGTTGAGCAAGGTCACTACCGGAGCAGCGATCATCTTCATGGTCAGTTCGCTGGCGCTGTCGTTCATGATGAGTTCGGCCAGCGGCGGCTCCTCGATCATGGACCGCAAATCGCCGGAGAAGGGCAAGCCCGCCGCCAGTGCGCCGGCCACGTCCGCACCGGCCCAGCCCGCGCCGGCCGCCCCGGCGCCTGCGTCCGATCTGCAGGGCACCCAGCCCCTCGACGTCAAGGTCGGCGGCGGCACCGTCCAGGGCGTCCAGGCCAAGCCGCTGTCCAAGGCCGAAGTTGAGGCGCTGCTGAAAGAACAGGCGGAGAAACGCCAACAGGCGCCCGCGCCCAAACCGAAGGAAAAGTGACAACCAGCGGGCCGGCGGTTTTCCGCCGGGGACCGCGATGATCTTTACGGATGCCGAAGTGGTGGAACTGGCAGACACACCATCTTGAGGGGGTGGCGCTCTACGGGGCGTGCGGGTTCAAGTCCCGCCTTCGGCACCATTTTAAAAGCCTTCCGGCACCGGAAGGCTTTTTTGTTTATCCCCGCCCCGTCGTCGGTTAAAATACAGTCTCAGATTGGTTTAAAGAATCTCTATTCAGGAATGGAACTTTATAGCTGCCGCCTTCGTTCATGAAGGTGGGAGTCATGAAAGGAGCACCGGTTGGAACCGCAATCGGATCAGGTCTTGGTCGAGAGCTGCCTGCAAGGAGATCACGATGCGTGGGCACAGCTTGTCTACCGCCACCAGAAGCTCATTTACAACCTCGCCTACCGCTTCACGACCCGGTTCGATCGAGCCGAGGACATGACCCAGGAGATTTTTATGAAGATCTACCGGTCTCTGGCCTCCTTTCAGCAGCAACGGGGTGAATTCAAGAGCTGGATGATGGTCATGGCGCGCAACCACCTGATCGACAACCTGAGGAAGGA
>CALAMB010000230.1 GCA_937925645.1 uncultured Acidobacteriota bacterium | reverse complement strand
ATGCCGGCCACCGCCAGCGGCTCGCCCGCCGTCGCCGGGAAGGTCGCGTAGCGGATTTCGGCGTAGAGCAGGCAGTAGAAGAGCGTCATCCCCACCAGCGCCGCCCAGTACAGCTTGAGTTTGCGCGGGGCATCGGGCAGCATCGCCAGCAGCAGGACCGTGTTGATGGCCGCCACCAGAAAGGAGACGCCGTAGACGCCGGTGGTGTCGGCGATCTGGATCATGAAGCCGAAGTAGGCCTGGCTGGTCCCCAGGTTCCCCCACGGGAAGCCGGTGATCGCCAGGTAATTGCGGGCGAACTCCTGGGCGGTCCAGGCAAACGGCGCCAGCAGCGCCGCCTTCCAGCCCCAGCGGCGGAACATCCGCCACTGCAGCCACGCGAAGGCGCCGACGAACAGGCCCAGCACGCCGGCAATCAGGACGAGTACCACGCCGGCCAGCACGGCGTGGACGCCGCCGTAGGCCATCATCGCCTGCGGGACCCAGTACAGCAGGCCGAGGAAAAACAGGGCGCCGGCGGTGAAGCCGGACAGGAACGCCTCGCGGCCGCGGGTGCAGCGGCCCAGGTGGTAGAGCAGCGGGACCAGCGCCACCCAGGCCAGCGGCCAGACGTCGAAGCGGGGAAAGGCCAGCAGCAGGAACAGCGCCGTGCCCAGGGGGTAGCGCGCGTAATCCACCCAGCGCTCGGGGCGCGCTGGCGGCGCGCCGGCGGGGTTCGGCGGTTCGGGCGGCGGTGTCGTTGATTGGGTATCGGCCATGGGTGGCATCCTGCAGGAGGTCGGCGGGACGCGTCAGGCGTCGCCGCTGTCGGAGCGAAAGAGCTGCTCGGCCAAATAGGAGCTCCGCACCAGCGGACCGGCGAAGGCGCCCTGAAAACCCAGAGTCATCGCGTCACGCTCGTAGGCGCTGAATTCGTCCGGGTGAACGTACCGGGCCACCGGCAGATTGCCGCGACGGGGCTGCAGGTACTGGCCGATGGTCACGAGCGATACGCCGGCGGCGCGCAGGTCGCCGAGCAGGGCCAGCACCTCGTCCCGCTCCTCGCCCAGGCCCACCATCAGGCCGCTCTTGACCGGCACGGCCGGGCGCCAGTCCGCCGCCTGGCGGAGCACCGCGAGCGACCGGGCGTAGTCGGCCCGGGGGCGGACGGCGGGGTACAGCCGCGGCACGGTTTCCACGTTGTGGTTGAAGACGTCGGGCGCCGCCTCGAGGACGGTGCGCACCGCCGCGGCGTCGCCCTGGAAGTCCGGCACCAGCACTTCCACCCTGAGTCCCGGCCGCGCCGCCCGGGCGGCCCGGATCACCGCGGCGAAATGGCCGGCGCCGCCGTCGGGGAGGTCGTCGCGCGTGACCGAGGTGACGACCAGATAGCGCAGGTCCAGTTCCGCGGCCGCGCGGGCGATCGCCGCCGGCTCGGCCGGATCGGGGGGGTGCGGCGGGCGGTGGTCCACCGCGCAGAAGCCGCAGCCACGGGTGCAGCTGTCGCCGAGGATCAGGAAGGTGGCGGTGTGGCGGGCGAAGCACTCGCCGCGGTTGGGGCAGCGCGCCTCCTCGCAGACGGTGTTCAGGCCGTGCCGGCGCAGCACCTGCCGGGTGCCGTGAGTGGCGGCGCCGTGCACGCTGACGTTGCGAAGCCACTCCGGCAGGCGCGGCCGTTCCATCGTCACTCCGTCACTTTCCGGGGGAAGGCCTCGAAGCCGTCCTTCTTCAGGCGGGCCACCTGTTCGCGGGCGTGGGCCTGATCCTTGAACTTGCCCACCTGGACGCGGTGCAGGCCGTCGGCGCTGCCGGAGTCGGCGATCTTGACGAAGGCGTCGTAGCCTTTGGCCTTGAGCCGATCCACCATCTGGCGGGCCTCGGCCAGATCCCGGGTGGCCATGGCCTGAACGACGAAGTAGGTCGTCCCTGCGACAGCGGGCACTGCCGGTGTCGCGGACGGCGCAACCGGCTTGGCCGGCGCCGGTGTGGCGGCCGGCGCGGGTTTCGGCCCGGTTGCCGCCGGCTGGCCGGCGGGCGCGGGCGGCGTTCCCGGCGCGGCGGGTTTCGCCGCGCCGGCGGCCGGCTGATTCACCGGCGGCATGCCGGCCCGGGTCGTGTCGTCGCGCGGCGGCGGCAGCGTGATCTCCTCAATGGCGGGACTGGGCTCCGCGCCGACAGGCATCGGCGGCTTGTCACCCGGCCCCGCCGGCTGGCCGGTCTGGACGGTTTCGCCCATCGGCTCGGTGAAGGACCGGCCCACCATGAGCCCGATGGTGAACACCACCACCAGCACCACGACGAAGAAGGCGAACATCAGGACGATGTCCCGGTTGTTCAGGACCACCGTCTTCTCTTTGGAGTTGTCCTTGTCACGCATGCGCTTTCCCCACGGCAGAATTGCCACGCCGTCGCCGGCGCGGGCCCGGCACCGCCGGCTGCCCGAATTTATATCACACTCCGGGCCGGCTCACCAAGAGCCGGCGCGTCACTGATCTTTCTGGTCCCTGATCAGGTGGCCCAGGAGATCGATGGGCAGCGGGAACACAATGGTTGTGTTCTTTTCGACGCCAATCTCGGTCAATGTCTGGAGATAGCGCAGCGTGATGGCGGCTTTCTGCTTCTGCAGCTCCGCCGCCGCGTTGGCCAGGGTCTTGGAGGCCTGGTACTCACCGTCGGCGTGGATGATCTTGGCCCGCTTCTCGCGCTCGGCCTCGGCCTGCTTGGCCATGGCCCGCTGCATCTCCTGCGGCAGGTCCACCGACTTGACCTCCACCTTCGACACCTTGACGCCCCAGGGGTCCGTGTCCCGGTCCAGGATCTCCTGCAGGCGGAGGTTCAGCGTCTCTCGCTTGCTCAAGAGGTCGTCCAGCTCCACCTCGCCCAGGACCGAGCGCAAGTGCGTCTGAGCCAGCTGGGACGTGGCGTAGAGGTAGTTCTCCACGTCGATCACGGCCTTGACGGAGTCGAGCACCCGGTAGTAAACCACCGCGTTGACCTTGACGGACACGTTGTCCTTCGTGATGACGTCCTGCGGCGGGACGTCGAGGGTGATGGTGCGCAAATCCACCTTGACCATCTTGTCGATGGGGGCGAACACCAGGATCAGGCCCGGGCCCTTGGCGCCCGGCAGCACCTTGCCGAGCCGGAAGATCACCGCGCGCTCGTACTCCCGGATGACCTTGATCCAGTTCAGAAAGAACAGGAACAGGAAGACGACGGCAACGGTCGTAAACGTCATACCCGGTATCATAACTGACCTCCTTGGATTGTAGTCTGTTTCTGCGGTTCCACATACAGCATCAGTCCATCGGCCCGAACCACCACCACCGGCGTGTCCGCCGGAATGGCGGCGCCGGACGCCGACATCGCGTTCCAGTACTCGCCGCGGGCGTGAATCCGCCCCGTCGGCGCCAGCTCCGTCACGCTCCGCCCCGTCACGCCCGCCATGCCCTCCTGGCCGGTGGCGGACCGGCGGCGCATCGCCCGGATGACCAGCCGGGACAGCAGCAGGAGCGTAAGCCCCACCGGCACGGCCACGCCCAGCACCACCGACCAGGCCACGCCGAAGTTGGGATCGGGGCTGTCCACGAGCATCAGAAAGCCCAGCACCAGGCTGACGATGCCGGCGATGCCCAGCACGCCGAAGCCCTGCACCTTGATCTCGGCGATGAACAAGCCCACCGCGAGGATGATGAGCAGGACGCCGACGTAGTTCAGCGGCAGGAGCGAGAAGCCCAGCAGGGCCAGGAGGAGGCAGAGTCCGCCCACGACCCCCGGCGCGTAGAAGCCGGGATGGGAGAATTCGAAGAACAGCCCGAGGATGCCCACCAGAGCCAGGATGATGGCGACGTTCGGATCGGAGACGAACGCCAGCACCCGCTGGCGCAGCGTCATCTCCACCGTGCGCACCGTCTGGCCCGCCAGGTTCAGGACCACCTCGCGGCCGTCGAACTTGCGGACGGTGCGACCGTCCAGCCGCTGCAGCAGCTCCGTCTCGTTTTTAGCCACCAGGTCGATGAGCTTCTGATCCAGCGCCTCCTCGGCGGTGTAGGAGGCGTTCTGCTTCACGGCGGCGATGGCCGCCTCCTCGTTGCGGCCCCGCTGGCGCACGATGCCGCGCAGGTAGGCCAGGATGTCGTTCTGGATCTTTTCGAAAAGCGGCTTGGTTTTCTCGTCCTCCGGGATGGGCATCACGCCGCCGAAGGCCATCACGGGATGGGCGGCGCCGGAGTTGGTGCCCGGCGCCATGGCCGCCACGTCGGCCGCCACCAGGATGAAGAAGCCGGCCGAGGCGGCGTGGGCGCCGCTCGGGGTGACGTAGGCCACCACCGGCACCCGCCCGTTGAGGATCGCGCGGATGATGTCCTTCATCGAGGAGCCGAGCCCGCCGGGGGTGTCCATCTCCAGCAGGATGAGCGCGGCGTTCTGCTGGTCCGCGTCCTGCATCGCCGCGACGATGAACTCGGACCGGACCGGGTCCACCGCCCCGTCCAGCACGATGCGAACCACTTCACTCCGCGCGGTCCCGCCGACGCCGAGCAGAATAAGAGCCATGGCCAGGAGACGCATTGTGTTCATAACCGGTTGTTCCTTGGTCGGTTCGAAAGTTGACTGATTATAGACCATTCCGTCCGCCGGCCGCAACACCGGTCGACGGCAGCCGGCCCGGAGTGACAGAGCGGCCGCGGCGGATGCGGGCGGTAAATCCACGGAGGTAACCATTTCCCGGACGCCCGCCGCATAGCCGCGGCCACTTTCATGATAACACAACCCGACGGGCGTGTTCGCTCCCATCCGCGGCCCAGCCGGAGATAATTTGCAGTTAACAAACCGCACGATTTATAGATATAATCGATTTCCATACTTTGGCCGGAGGCAATGATGTCCCAATCTCTCGAGAGCCACGCCAAGGACTGCGAAGAGATCCTGGCCCATATCGACTCGATCTTCCAGGCGTTCGCCCAGCGCGACCGCGAGGCGCTCGCCCGCACCCATCTGCCCAACTGGAAGGGTTTCATCGCCCGGTCCCGCCAGGTGATCCGCGACCGCGAGCAGTATCTCCAGGACGTGGAGCGGGTGATCGAACACCAGCATTATTCCACCTGGGAGCTGTCCGATGTCGACTTCGCGTTCTACGGCGACACGGCCATTGTCTGTTACATCGCCCGAGTGTGCGGCGACCTGCCGCAGCAAAAGAATTTCGAGTACAAGATGCGGATCATGGACATCTACCAGCGCCTGCCCGAGGGCTGGAACCTGGCGGCCTCCAGTGTCAGCGTCCATCCTGATGAAATCGACCGCCATCTCAGCACGCTGGCGCTCATGACGCACCAGTATTGAGATTCGCCTCTCCGGCCGGCGTCGTCCGACGGCCGCGCGGGTGTCCCACACCGTCGGCCAGGTGGCCAATCCGCAAAACTACGTGCTGATGCACGCCATGGGCCTTAACGTCGCCGGCGTCATCGGCACCGCGGTGGCCGCGGGCATCCTCATCTCGATCCTGGACTGAACCCCCTCTCCGCCGGCGGCATCCCACCCAACAGGCGGTTGCCTGGAGGAGGCTCATGGTGGATCTCACGAAATATCGCTGCGTGGGCTGTCACGGTGGCGAATCCAGCCTGTCGCCGGCCCAGGTTCAGGAACACCTGGCGCTGGTGCCGGATTGGCGGATGGAGAAACGGGAGGGCATTCCCCGGTTGGAGCGAATTTTCACCTTCCCCGACTTCCGGAGCGCCCTGGCGTTCGCCGGGCGGGTGGGCGAGGCCGCCGAAGTCGAAGGGCATCACCCCGCACTGCTCGTGGAGTGGGGCAAAGTCACCGTCACCTGGTGGACCCACGCCACCGGCGGTCTTCACCTGAACGACTTCATCATGGCGGCCAAGACCGATGCGCTGGGCGCCGGCGTCCCCCCGGCCGAAGTCCCGCAACGAGAATAGCTCATGCCTCAAGGCGTCGGTTTCGGCTGCTCCTGAAGCTCCTGCAGCTGTTTTCGGACGCCCGCGTCGTTGGGGTACCCCTCCAGGTACGCCTGGAGGTGGCGCACCGCCGCCGCCCGGTCGCCAGCCTTGGCGCAGAGCCGGCCCAACGCGCCGTGGCTCCGGCAGGCCGCGTCGCTCGCGGGCGACTCGGCGATACACAGCTCCAGGAAGCGTGCCGCGGCGGCGTCTTCACCCTTGTAGGCCAGGATCCGGCCGACGAACATCGGCGTACGCGTCTCGAAGAGATATTGGTCCGCCTGGCGGGTTTTCAGATCCTGATAGACCGCGACGGCGGCATCGACGCCCTTCTCCTTGAGCGCGGTGTGGATCTGCCCGTAGGGTCGGACCTTGCCCGTCATGTCCGGCCGTCCCTCGCGAAGCCCGAGATACCAGATCTGGATCATGGTGTCGCACTTGACGTAGCTGCTCTCGTACGAGGTGAAGTCCGCCAGTGCGTTGGCCGACTGGATGGCGACCATGTTCTTGCCGGCGGCCATCTCCCGCCGGACGATGGCGCCGGTGTCCGCCAGCATCCGCTGGAAGGCGCGGCCCTGGGCGTGGGTGCAGTCGTCGGCGTGCCCGGGGACTAGCCGCACGTCCTCGGGCAGCATATCCAGCACCCGGGCGGCGACTTCCGGGAAGAGCCGGATATCGCCTGACTCCCCATCGACGGAGGGGAAATGGCTGCCCATGCACAGGGCGCCCACGTAGGCCACCTTCGCCCGGGTGAACCAGACGACGATGTCGCTGTCGTCGTGGGCGCCGGGGAAGGCGACGAGGCGGATCTCCTCACCGTTGAAGTGCAGGGTGAGGCGGTCGGTGAACGTCACATCGGGCAGCGCCTCGCGGGGCAGGTCCAGGAAGGCGTAGAGGCCGCTGACGAATCGTTCCCGCATGTTCCGGTGGGCGATGATCACCGCCTCCTGCCCGAAGGCGGCGTTCCCGCCGAGGTGCTCCACATGGGAGTGGGTGCTGATGACGATCCGGGGGCGGCCCTTGCCGAAGGCCGCCACCGCCTGTTTCAGGGCGTCGAGCGTCTCGTCCGCGGCCGTATCCACCAGCAGGACCCCGTCATCGCCCACCGAGGCGAGCACCTTGACCGGATAACCTCCCCCGTCGATGGATAGCTCGTAGAGCCCGTCGGCGAGCGGCACCACCTGAAACGCCGGCTGCTCTTCCGCCAGAAGCGGCGGCGTCAGGCACAGGCAGGCAAGCAAGAGAACGGTTCGAATGGACATGGTTTTCCTCCCTATGGTCGAGTCCCAATTTTTCGGCGCCAATCCGCCCGACCCCGGATTTCCGATGTCGCTTATACGCAGACTGCGCCGCGATGTTGGCGCCGTTCGCCGGCCGGAGGGCCGTCCTCTCCCGGTGGGTGTCCCGCCCGTCAGCCAGAGACAGGCAGCTCGAAAAAATGCTTGATTTTGTTTCCTCATCTGGCCACCATGATTATTCACAAATTCAGCAGCGAGGGAGGATTCAGCATGCGGATTCTCGTAGCGATAGCGGCTTTGTTGATACTGGCTGGTTCCGGACTGTCCATCGAACCGGTGTTGCCCCGCCATCCGGCGCCGTCTCCCGACGGCACGGCCATCGCCTTCTCCTGGCAGGGGGACATCTGGCTGGCGCCCGCTGCCGGCGGCGCCGCCCGGCGGCTCACCGCCAATCCGGGCTACGACGGGCGACCCGCCTGGCTGCCTGACGGCGCCGCGCTGGCCTTCACCTCGAACCGCGACGGCGGCGACGACGTCTACATCCTGGACCTGGCCGCCGGCACGACCCGGCGCCTGACCCACCACGAGGCGGCCGACACCGTCATGGGCGGCCTCGGCGCCGACGTCGTGTTCACCTCGGCCCGCCACGACGCGTTCGACCGGATGCCGGCGATCTACCGCATTCCCGCCGACGGCGGCACCGAGTCGCTGCTGGCGCGGGTGCTGGCACTCGAAGCCGTGCCCTCGCCCGACGGCCGCCGGCTGGCCCTGGTCCGCGGCGGCACGCCGGCCCAGCGGCGCCACTACCGCGGCGCCGCCAGCCGGGACCTGTGGCTGCTGGAGCTCGCCGGCCAGAAGTTGGAGCGCCTCACCGACACGCCGTGGGACGAGGACGGCGTCTCCTGGGCCGGCGACGGCGCCCTGGTGTTCCGCACTGACAACGGCGGTCCCGACCGCAACCTGTTCCTGCTGGACCTGGCCACCCGCGCGCAGGTTCCGCTCACCCGGCACGCCGGCGCGGACGTGCGTACTCCGCGCTGCTCGGCCGACGGCCGGCTGGTGGCGTATGAGTATTGGGACGCCCTGTACACCGTCGCAACCGCCGGCGGCGCCGAACCGCGCCGGCTGCCGCTGGACGTGCCCGCCGACTCGCTGCTGCCGGCCGTGGAACGGAAAACGTACACCGCCGACGCCGAGGAGATCGCGCCGTCGCCCGACGGCAAACAGGTGGCCCTTGTCGTGGCCGGAGACATTTTCGTGGTGGCCCGCTGGCCGAAGGACGCCGCGTCCGTCGCGCCGGCCCCCACAGTGCGCGTGACGGCCACGCCGGGCCGCGAGCGCCACGTGGCCTGGAGCCCCGACGGCAAGGGGCTGGTCTACGTCTCCGACCGGGACGGGCAGTTGGATTTGTACACGGCCCGGCCCGCCGGCCGCGACGACGGGGCCTTCATCAAGGCGGGCGCGTTCGTCGAGACGCGCCTCACCCAGACGCCGGCGGACGAGTTCCGCCCGAGATACTCGCCCGACGGGAAGCAGTTGGCCTACCTCGCCGGCCGGGGCACCCTCACCGTCGCCGCCGCCGACGGCAGCGGCGCCCGCGCCCTGCTGGCGCACTGGGCAGAGTTGGAGTTCGCCTGGTCGCCCGATTCCCGGTGGCTGGCCGTCTCCCGCGAGGACCAGGCCGCCAACAGCGACATCCTGATCCTGCCCGCGGCCGGCGGCGACGCCGTGAACGTCTCGCAGCACCCCGGAATCGACGTGGCCCCGGCGTGGTCATCCGACGGACGGCGGCTCTACTGGCTCTCCAAGCGGCACGCGTCCACGCTCGATGTGTGGGCGGTCTACCTGCGGCGGGCCGACCACGAACGCTCCCCCGAAGAGTGGCAGCTCCTGTTCGTGGAAGAGGCCGGCAAGAAGGCCAAACCCGATGACAAGGGCAAACCGGCCGGCGACGAAGCAGCCGCCAAGGCGAAGGAGCCGCCGGTGCCGCCCGTGGAAATCGACTTTGCGGAGATTCACGAACGCGCGCGGCTGCTCGACGCCCTGCCGGGCGACGAGGGCGACCTGGCCGTGTCGCCCGACGGGCGCACCGTCGTGTTCAGCGCCGCGCTGGACGGCGAGCGCGACCTGTACAAGCTGCGCTGGGACGGCAAGGAGCTCAAGCGCCTGACCACCGGCGGCGCGCGCCCGTCGCAACCCGCCTTCAGCAAGGACGGCAAGCAGGTGCTGTACCGGACCGGCCGGGGCACGGTGGGCGTCACCGATCTCGAAGGGAAGCCCGGCGACCCCGTCGCCTTCAGCGCCCGGCACGAAGTGGAGCGGGCGGCCCTGCGCCTCCAGGTCTACGAGGAGGCCTGGCGCGAGCTGGAGCGGGGCTTCTACGACCCGGCGTTCCACGGCGCCGACTGGGCCGCGCTGCGGGAGCGCTACCGGCCGCTGGCGCTGGGCGCCTCCACTCGCGAGGATTTCCAGGAAGTGCAGAACCTGCTGGGCGGCGAGCTCAACGCCTCGCACATGCGGTTCGTCGCCGCCGGCGCGCCTCGCCCCGTCCCCACCGGCGAAATGGGCCTCCGGGTGGAG
>CALAMB010000229.1 GCA_937925645.1 uncultured Acidobacteriota bacterium | reverse complement strand
ACTCCTCTGAACTGACGGGTGTTTCCTGCCGAACCTCGAGCACCAGCTGCTGATCGAACGCTGGTTGCATCCAGCCGCACCCGCCTAACACCAGGCCCGCCACGGCGAGCGTCAGCGCCACTGCTGCCCGCAGCGCATACCGGATCACGCGCCCGAACATTCGACTGCGGCCGCGTCCGATTATGTTCGCAACCTTTCGGGTTGAGATGTCATGGTGCTTCACGAAGTCCTCCTTCGGTCTCTGGATGGATTCTGAACTGCAAACGTGGAATTCGGCTCGTTCGATCATACGCTTGTGAAGTCCCCCGTACAATCCGTTCCGTGGAGCAGGCGGGAGTCAGGAGATGGGCGAGCGAGGCCAGGCTGTCGGCCGGTCAGTCTCGTTGTTCGTTGTCGGGCTCGAGGCCGGTTTCAGTCCTCGTGTTTCAGCCATCGTGCAACCGATGGGATGTTTGATGGACGGAAGGATCGAGGGGTGGAGGGCGCTCTCTCCTCGACGCCCACGGTCCAACAATCCACCTGCCGACCTCTATCTTCGTGACGCGGTGAAGCCCCGGGCTCACTGCAGTAACAGTTTCATCCGCAGCAGGTCCACGACGTTGACCTTGCCGTCCTGGTTCACGTCCGCCGCGCCCTCACCCGCCACCAGCCGCAAAAGGGTTTCCGGCAGGAACAGGTTCATCTCCAACAGGTCCAAATGGTCCAGAACATCGTCCAGGTTCAGGTCGCAGATGAAGCGGCGGAAGAACACGCCGGTGCTGGGCGTCACCGCGAACAGCAGGCCCGTGCCGTTCGTGTGGTAGGCCAACTGGGTGATGACGCTGGTGGGGATCCCGTAGCCAACGTTGATCGTGGAGTTGCCCCCGTCGGAGCTGCGGAACACGCCTCCGTTCGGGGCGCCGATCATCAGCGTGGAGGTCCAGTCCGGGTCGATGGCCAGCGTCCCGATGGTCAGGTCGGCCAGGTCGGGGTCGGTGGCCGTCCAATGACCGCCGCTGTCGGAGCTTCGGTACAGGCCGCCGGACAGCATGCCCGCGAACAGCCGGGTCGGATTGGCCGGATGGATGGCCAGAGAGCGGACCATCCGGTCGCCGATGCCTGAGTCGGCCGGCGCCCAGGTCGCGCCGCCGTCGGCGCTCCGGTTCAGCCGCGCGGTGCCGCTCCACCCGTTGCCTCCCTCGTACAGGATCTGGGGATGGACCGGATTCACGGCCAGGCACCAGGCCAGACTGTGGGTGAGCGGCAGAGTCGTCCAGGTCTGGCCCCAATCGGTGCTCTTGTAGACGCCGTTCTGGTCGCCCAGGAAACGGTCACCGCCGGCGTAGACCGTGGCCGGATCGTCCGGATCCAGCGCCAGGCAGTAGGCGCGGTCCATGAGCCACTGCTCGGTCCAGGTGTGGCCGCCGTTGTCGCTCCGGAAGTACCGCCGGTCCCAGACCGCGTGCAGGACCGGTTCGCCCGACGGACCGTCCGGTGCCACGGCCAGCGCGGCGAGCGACTCGCCGGTTTGGGGCGGATCCCACACCTCGCCGTGTCGCCACCAGGTCCAGCCGTGATCCTCGCTCTCGAACAGGCCGTCGTCGGCGGTGAGCGCCCAGACGCGGTACGGCGCCACGGGTTCCGACGCCACCGCCCGCACGCCGTCCACCGTGAGGCCCTGGTGCTGCCAGCTCCAGCTGCTGCCGCTGTCGGTGGAATAACAGACCGCCCCGTCGTGGGTGCCGGCGAACAGGCCGGCCGGTTCCCGGTCGCCGGGTACGAACACCATCGACTCCACCGAGAGAAAGGTGTCGGCGGCAAGGAGGCCGCTGTCGAAGGCATGCCAGGTCGTCCCGTTGTTGGTCGTGCGGTAGATGACAGTCCCGTCGGCAGCGGCCTCGCTGCCGGCGAACAGATGGTCGGGATCCTCCGGGTCGATGGCCAGGCAGTAAACGGGCGCGTCGAGTCCGGTCCGAATCCAGGATCCGCCGCTGGTGGAGGAGCGGTACACACCGTCGCGGCCCTCTGCGCCGACAGGCATGAAGCCGACGTACAACCGACTTGGGGTGACGGGGTGGATAACGATAGCCGCAGCTTGACCGGTTCCGTCACTGGGAAAGACCTCGGTCCAGACAACGCCGCCGTCGGCGGTCCGGTGGACCGAGCCGTCTTCGTGGCCGACATATGCGATCATGGGATTGATGGGATCGACGGCCAGGCTGATCACCGGATTCACCGGCAGGCCGCCCGTCCGGTCAGCCCAGGTGACTCCGCCGTCTGCGGAGACAAAGACCGATCCGTCGGAGCAGGCGGCGTAGAACTGATCAGCGGCCCCCAAAGGTGTGCGGGTTGCGCCGCCAGGCAGAGGATGCTGTTCTGGCCCAGGTCATCGACTTTGATCCAGTTGTCGCCCCAGTCGTCGCTGCGATACAATCCGCCGCCCGTGCCGACGAGGATCGTGACACCCAAGGCTCCGTAGCCGGCGGCCACTGCGGTCATATTCAGGCTGGACAAGCCGTTCCGGGAGCCGGGTTCCCAAATCGTCTGGTCGTCGGTGCCCGCCCGGCCGGTGAAAAATCCGCCGCCGTACTGCACCGCGAACACCCCGTCGTGCGGGGCCGGCGGCACGGCCAGCCGCGCCCGAGTGCCGAGATACGGACCATGGCACTGCCACTGCCATTGATGGATCGGCCAGGCGCCGACCGCCTCCGCCGTGACCATCAGCGCCAGTACCAGCACGCTCGCGCGAATGATTCCTCGCATTCTGCCC
>CALAMB010000228.1 GCA_937925645.1 uncultured Acidobacteriota bacterium | reverse complement strand
ATTGACTGACGTGACTGGAGTTCAGACGTGTGCTCTTCCGATCTGCCAGCGGCCGCCGCGCCCACCACAGATGCAGGGTGCTGGGGTGCCCGTGGCGGATGGACTTTTCCCGCGCCGCCGCCTGATTGATCGCCTCCAACGGCAACGCAACTTCGATCAGCTTCTTTCGATATTTCATTCGTTCAGCACCTTATATAAATGTAATGACCTGAATCAGACTTCTTGGGTCTGAATCTCCCGCGTCTCGCCCGTGATCAGATTGACTTCAAGCAACTTCGTTTCGCCATAGAACGGTTTCACAATTCCTGCTCGAACCATCCAGACCACATCGGCCGTTCTCGCCCGTAGCTGGTACATCAAACCTTGGGGTGTATAGCGATACGCTAAAACCTCTACCTCATCAGTCACTCCATCCTCTAACAACATGGCCCGTTGATTGGGTGTGATCACTTTCACCCAATCCATCCCGGTCTCTGCAATCTGTGTTGGTTCAGACGATGGCTTCAAAGTCAGCCTGGATAATGATTCCGTCAGTTTCTGCATCCGCCAGAGGGATTCCTCAAGCCGTCGATCTTTTTCCTCCAGATTCAACAACAATTTCTCCGCGAGAACGACTATGTCGACGAACCGTGCCGCGAGCTGCTTGGACAACCGCAAGCTGCCGTGCACTGCGTCATAAATGCAATACCCTCGACAATCGCTCTGCCACAGTTCATTGCTTTTCGCATGAAACGTTCCTAAAGCCAGATCGCGTTCCTGGACTCCACAGAGGGCGCAAAACGTATTCAACAGCCACTTGCCCACGTCTTCTGTCAGCACGGAATCATCATTAAAGTACCAACACACCCCCGTCGTTTCGAAAAACCGACTGATGGGTCGCTGCGAGAATGCTGAGCCTGTCGCGTACGCTTCTGAGAACTTATTCGGCCCCCGCTGCTCGGTAAAGCCGAGCACGCGTTCGCTGACTTGGATCTCGGTCTCCGCAACAAATCCTTGTCCAGAACGCAAGCAGTTCAATACTCCACCCGGTAATTTCGGGAACACCATGTTCTGCAGGATGGGCCGGGTCGTCCAACGCTTCTCCCGACGCACCCAAATCTCTCCGGTGCGGTGATTGAACAGGATCACTCGATATGGCCGGGCCATGTAATAGTAAATCGCCCCGGGATACCCCTCACGAAGCGCCTGTGAATAAGTGAGTGTCCCCAGATTTGTATTTACAGGCCCACTGCGTTCCCGCACGGCAAAATTCTTTTCAATTCCACTCCGGATTGGAAACTCGTAATGAGGCCCGGCCTGCGCCCGTTGTTTGAGGGGAAACAGATCGTCCGGAACACCTTCGGTCGGATTGATTTCATTCTCAAAGAGAACATTAAATCGGTCGGGCAGTGTACGCAGGGGATCCCGTTGATAATTGGTCGTTCCCGCCTCAGACAATTCCTGAGCGGCACACAATGCGTGAGCGTATTGTATGTATTGATTATCTAAATAGAGCCAACCCGTTTCGGGCTTGTTCTCCAGATATCCTCTCAACCCTTTTGGGGAGGCCGAGATGGTCCCCTTGTCATCGATCAACAGGCAGTGGCCCTGCTGTCGTCGTCCGGCCCGGCCGAGCCGCTGCCAGAACGACTTGACGGTGGGTGGCGTTCCCAACATGATGACGAGATCAATTTCTCCAATATCCAAGCCCAATTCCAGGGCACTGGTCGAAACCACACCCGCGAGACTACCGTCCACTAAAGCGCGCTGGATATCCCGGCGGTCTTCCTCTTCGTAACCGGCCCGGTAAGGCAGGATGTGCAGCCCGGCGAGCCCGGCGTCCGGCGGTTCTGCCCCTTCAGAGTCTTCTTCCAAATCCTCCTTTCTGCTGTTCGATCGAGCAGCAATGGAGACGACCTGCTCGACCATCTTGCGGGAATCGGCAAAGGCAAGAAAACGCCCCAACCCGGTTCGGGCGATCCCACATATGAGTTCCACGGATCGATCCAATGATTTCCCCTCATTCGGCCGCACCAGATACACGTTCTTGGGCGGGCTGGGATAACCATCCATCTCATCGCCCACCAGTCTTGGCGTCCGCCCAGTCAGGAGCTTGATGAAATCGATGGGCTCGCCAATGGTCGCGGTGCTGGTAATCACCTGTTGAATCGGTGCGACCGCCATGAGCCGCCGGATGAAGTAGGCCATATTCGTGCCGAACACTCCGTCATAGACGTGGGCTTCGTCCATGACGAGAAGTCGCGTGTTCTTCAGGAATGATCGGACCTCTTTTAGATTGAGGTGGCTCAACAGCCAGGCATGGGCGACATCCGGAGTCATCAAGACAACGCGATGTTGCTTCAGAATACCTGGGCGAAGATCGACGTTCACCGCCCCGTCGATGTATCCCGGCGCCAGCTTGAAATCAGCCAAAGCGGATTTCCATTTCGTCAGCTGATCCTGAATCAGCGCCTTGGCGGGATAGAGTGCCATCACGCATGCCTGGGGATCGGTCATCAACAAATGGAGCGCTGAGTAAATGAAAACTAGGCTTTTACCGGAAGCGGTTGGAGTGGCCAAACAGATGTCATGACCATCCAGAAAATGCTCCAATGCAATCTTTTGGTGAGAATAGAGACCGTTCTGAAAACTCTTCTGGAGAGCGACTTTGATCGAACCTTCCAACCTCGAAGGGACCGTCACCTGCCGTGCTTTCCGACCCGCGATAACGTGGGATTCGATGATTCGAAATCCCGTGTCGTCGATGATTGCGAATAGCCTATCTTCGATCTTCCCCATGCTGAAGCCCCTGAAAACCTAATAATTCAAGACCCTCGATTTGGGTATTCTAAAAGCCGAAAGATGGGAAACAGACTGTCGAGTGGTTTGTACTTGGATTGAATCGCTCTCAAAACCTCATCGATTGAAAGAATGGATCATAGCAATCGTTTTGATAATTCCAAAAAATGCGATCAACGTTGCATAGCCTCACGGATGTACGTTCCAATACGGTCCCTATTGGCACCGAGGCTACTGAACTGCTTCTCGCACATGTCACTGAATCGAGCCAAAACTTTGCGATTAATTTCTTCCTGATTCTCAAAAATCGCCAACGATTTGTAAGGTAGACTCCACCGTTCAAACTGGAGCAGGCAAATTGTCGCATCGCGTACTCGATCATCATTAGGGAGTGCATAAACCATGATGGGTTTAGGCATACCGTTGATGCGGCAATCTACTGTGTATTTACCTTCGGGATCGTGTATTCCGTCAAACCAGTCGAAAACCAGTCGATCAGCAGACACGGTTTCCGAAATAAAGGCACGAAAATCTTCGAGGAATGTTGATCGAGCACGTTCTCTGGATAGATAGGTCACATCGCTGACTTTCAGTAATGCCTGGATAAAACTGAAAAGGGCGTCGCCATATCTCTCCTCAGGAATCATCAGCAAAAGCTCACCCTCATTGTCCTGCACACCATACACCGAGAGTGCGTTGGTGATAATTTTATGGCGTGTGCCACGCTGTAAGTCCTTTTCGTCCAGATCATATGTTAAATGCATGAAGGTATGACCTTCATCGCTTAAAAGCCAACGATTACCATCCCATCTCATCACTATTGCAAGGTGGTCTCCATCTTCGAACATGAATGGCGTGAAGACACGATATCTATTTAGTCCCTCATCCCTCAGAGTGACGGTCTCACCGACTTTGCGGCGTATATCATTTTGAATTCCGTCAATGTTCACCACACACCTCACAGTTCAAATAATTCAGTGGGGTAGGTCGAGGAAAACTGAAAGCCACATTCCTTTATTAAACAGGAAATTGCACTATTGTAGTCTTGATAACGATCAGTGGGTTCTGCAAATGAATCCTCTCGTAAGCCCGACTGTTGATAACGTTCGGTAGCTTGGTGTACGTGAAAGTCATAAAATCTATTGCTCTCCAAAATATTCGTGTGTTCGTGACTTCTTCCATTGTATCGACGAAGTCTAAATCCTGTCATGGATTTGGGGGGCAACCAGACTAGGATTGTTGAAAAATCGATCGGATTTGTAATAGATTGACGCAGTATAATTCTGAATTCATTTCCATTATTTCCATTCACCGCGAGCTCTCTCTCCATATGACCGCGCTTCGGACGCAGAATGATCCTGTCGCGGAAATTATCAGGAAGCACTTTTATTTCATTAATTAGCGCGAGGATCTCTGCGTCAGAGTAAATCGCTCCCATCAGATTAAACTCCCCTAAAATCTGTCACATGTCCTGATATGTTTGTTCATTCAGAAAATCAGTCAGTTCGTTGTGCAGTTCGCTCTCTATTCTATCAAATCACAGGAATCCATTTTCCTCAATCCTAATGAGGCATCTCCGCACGCTGCAGAAGCTCAGAAAAATCATAATTCACGCTGGTCACGCCGAAGTCGGGTTCACGATGGAAGGGGCGGCGGAGGTAATGAACCCGGTGCTGGTCCGCATCCTGGAACTCTACGATAGCCAGGATGAAGTCGTCGGGCTTGTTCAGGGAGAAGAGGATCTCGTTTTTGGTAACGTTGACCGAAGCGGCGTCGGCGTCGCGGCCCTTGACCTCGATGAACCGCAGGCGGCCGGTGCCGGGGACGCGGCTCTCGATGTCGTAGCCGAGCTTTTCGGTCTCGCGGTCCACGGGCTCGAAGCCGAGGCGGCGCTCCGCCTCCATGACGATGGCCCGGGCGTGGGCGGCGACTGCCTGTTTGTCGGCGGTGGATGAAACGGCCCGTTCCGGCGGGGCTTGTCCCTGCATCCGGCGCAGCAGCTCCTGGGGTACTATCAAGACACCCCCCAGGACCACCGGCGGCAGCGGGATGAGCTGCTTCTCCAGCTTCAGGTCCGCCAGCCGCTTCTCCAGGCGGGCCTGGAGGGTGTCGGCGCGCTTGCGCGCCTCCTGGGAGTTGAGCCTGGCATTGGGCCGGTTGGCCTGCTCCTGGAGTTTCAGCTCCTCGGCCCGGTGGTCCCAGTAATTGATCTCCTTCGTCAGGCGATCCTGCACCGCCGCCTCGGTCTTGACGATGAGTTCCAAGCGGCTGCCGCTCACCTCCTGGAGGTGGCCGGGGACGACAAACTCCACCGCATAGCCCTGCGCCCGATCCTCCAGGTCCCGGCCGATCCAGGCGCACTCGGGAAGGTCCAGCAAATCGGCCAGGGCGGGTTCGCCCGCCTGGAGCGGGCGGTAGTCGAGGTACGGCGCGTAGCTCGGGTGCCAAGTCCGGCCGTGGGCATCCATCTCCACGAAAAAGAGCCGCTTGGAGATGACCCGGTGGCCGCCGGCGCGGGTGAGGCTGGCGTCCTGGATGGCGTGCTCCAGGAAGAAGAGCAGCCGCGGCTCGACGACGCTGTCGCGCTCGTCCACGAGGACGGCGCCGCGGCGCAGCAGGTCCCGATGGCGCTCCAGCGTCAGGTCGATGGCGGTGTCGAGGAGTGCGTGGCCGGGACAGACGAACGCCGCGGGCGGCTGGCCGGGAGGCGCGATGAGCGATTTTTCGAACACGATGCGCTCGTAGCGCGGCTGCACCGGCTCGCCGATGCCCAATTGGCGGTCCCGGTTGCGGATGGGCGGCGGCACGTGGGTGATCTCCCACCGGTCGGTCTCGCGGGGACGGATGCTGCCGCCGAGTTGCTGGAAGGCCGCCTTGAAGAACGAGGCGATGTAGTGGGGCTGGAGGCGACGGGCCTCGGCGCGCTCCATGTCCTCGCGGATGCGGTGGACGCGGCCCACGTCCATGGCCTCGCGCACCAGGGCCCGATCGTCGAGGAGGTCTTCGAGCTTGCCCCGGTCGAAGGCGTCGGCGATGACGCGGGTGAGCCGGGCGCGCACGTCGGGAAGCTCGCCGTAGCGGATGGCCTCGATGAGGAGGTCGCGCAGGGGACGGCCGTCGAAGACCACCTTGCCGAGGATGTCGAAGACCTGGCCGCCGAGGGCCTTGCGGGCCTCTTCCAATTTCACCAACAGCAGCCGATAGACCTCGCCCTCGCGCGTTTCCTCGGCCACCAGGTTCCAGAGGTGGCACACCTCGGTCTGGCCGATGCGGTGGATGCGGCCGAAGCGTTGCTCCAGCCGGTTGGGATTCCACGGCAGGTCGTAGTTCACCATCAGGTGGGCCCGCTGCAGGTTGATGCCCTCGCCGGCGGCGTCAGTGGCCAGCAGCACCTGCACCTCGGGATCGTGACGGAACGCCTCCTGCATCTTGAGGCGCTCCTCGCGCCCCATCCCGCCGTGGATGCAGACGATGGCCGACGGCCGGCCGAGCAGCGTGGTGATGCGCTGGTGGAGGTAGTTCAGGGTGTCGCGGTGCTCGGTGAAGAGGACCAGCTTCTGGCGGGGCGAGGGTTGCGGTCGGGGCAGCGCGTCGGGGCCGTAGGGCGCCGATGCTTCAGCCAGCCGGTTGGCGATGGCCGACGGGGTGAAGATCTCTGCCAGCAGATTGGCCAGCTCCCGCCACTTGCGATCCTCGCCGCTGCGGCGCACCTGCTGGGCGAGGGATTCGAGGCGGGCCAGCGTGTCGATCTCGGCCCGGAGTTCGGCGATGGTGCGCGCCGCGGTGGCCTGGTCGAGGATCTCTTCCTCGACGGCTTCCACTTCGCCGTCAGGCGCCTCGTCCAGGTCTTCCAGGTCCTCATCGTTCAACGAGGGGGCGCCCGCCGCGAAGGCATCGGGTGCAGCGGCGCCGCGCTGGAGGAGTTCCAGCTCGCGGAGCTTCTTCTCCAACCGCTCCTTGCGGCGGCGGAGCGACTGGTAAATGGCTTCGGGCGAGGAGGCCAGACGGCGCTGCAGGATGGTGAGGGCAAAACCCACCGTGCCGGCGCGCTTGTCGTTGGCTAGTGCCTCGGCGCGGTTGAACTCCTCGCGAACGTAGTCGGTGACCGCCTGGTAGAGGTGCGCCTCGGCGTCAGAGAGCTTGTAGGGGACGGTGTTGGCGATCCGCTCGGGGAAGAGGGGCGTGCCGTCGAACTTGAGGAGGTTTTCCTTGACCATGCGGCGCATCAGGTCGGAGACGTCCACCTGGTGGACGCCGTCGCGGAAGCGCCCCTCGAAGCGGTCGCCGTCGAGGAGGGACATGAAGAGCTGGAAGTCCTCCTCTTTGCCGTTGTGGGGGGTGGCGGTGAGAAGCAGGAAGTGGCGGGTCAGGGTGGAGAGGAGCTGGCCCAGGTTGTGACGCTTCGTGTACTTGATCTCGCCGCCGAAGAACGACGCGGACATCTTGTGGGCTTCGTCGCAGACGATGAGGTCCCACCGGCACTCGGGATCGGCCAGCTTGGCCTGCACCTTGTCATCGCGGCTCAACTTGTCCAGGCGGGCGATGACCAGGTGGTTGTGGAGAAAGTAGTTGCCCTGGACGTCGGCCTCGAGCTTGTCGTTGGTCAGGATGTCGAACACGAGCTGGAAGCGGCGGTACAGCTCGTCCTGCCACTGCTCGGCGAGGCTGCCGGGACAGACTACGAGGCAGCGCTGCAGGTCGCCGCGGGCGATGAGCTCCTTGATCAGGAGGCCGGTCATGATGGTTTTGCCCGCGCCCGGGTCGTCGGCGAGGAGGAAGCGCAAGGGCTGGCGCGGCAGCATGGCTTCGTAGACGGCGGTGATCTGGTGGGGCAAGGGATCGATGAGGGAGGTGTGCACCGCCAGCACGGGGTCGAACAGGTGGGCCAGCCGGATGCGGTGCGCCTCGGCCACTAGGCGGAAGAGGTGGCCGTCGCCGTCGAAGCTCCAGGGTCGGCCCTGCTCCACGACTTCGATCCGGGACTCGTCGTGCCGGTACAGCAGCGTGTTGGCCACCTTGCCTGAGGGCTCTTTATAGGTCAGCTCCAAAGCCGAGGAGCCGAACCACTTCACGCTCACCACGGTGACCAGGCAGTCGGGCAGGATGCCGCGAACGGAGGCGTTGGGTTGAAGCTGTTCCAGTGTGCTCATGGGTGAATGCTCATCAATCGTTTAATCTTGGTTCTTGCGGTCCATTTCATGTTCCACGCAGATCCCTATTCTACCTTAACGACTCGAAGCCCTGCCGGATGATCGCTGCCATGAGGCGGCGGCGGTGGTCGAGGAATTCGCCGTAGGGCATGGACTCCCAGCCGGGCGGGAGGGCGTGGAGAGCGTGCATCCGGTCCCAGGCGTCGGGCGCGAAGCGCTTTGGAGTGCGGCGGCACGACGCCGCTCTGGATGGCGCGGGACGCGCGGGCAGGATCGTGGGGTCTCGGCGCCCGCGTCCCGCGGGAAACCAGAGCGCAGACGTGTCTGCGCACTCCAAACCGGTCCAGCATGAGCGCACCTAATCCGCCAATCCAACGCGTTGTTGAAACGGCACACGCCAAATCGCCGATCCGACGCGCAGTCGAGCCGGCGCGCGCCCAATCCGCCGATCCAAAGCGCAGTCGAGCCTGCGCACTCCAGGGCGCTTCGCGCTATCCAGAGCGCGTCGCGCGGTGCCATCAACTGAGTGCCATCCAGGTCGAGTCGAGCCATGCAACGCCACCGCCTATTTCAGATCCCGGATCCAGGGGCTGAAGACTTTGTGGAATTTCTCCAAATATTCTTTCAGCCAGGCGTGCTGTTCGGGCCAGTTGGGTTCATCCGTGAAGTCACTGGAACGACGGACATAGATCCGACAGCAGCTTGCGTTCTCCGGGTCGTACCAAACGAGTGGTTCACCGATCCCTTTTTCGAGGTCTTCCTTGTGCCTGAGGAGAACCTGATAGTTTTCTTTCGCATGATCGCCCTTCAGGTACATCTCAAC
>CALAMB010000227.1 GCA_937925645.1 uncultured Acidobacteriota bacterium | reverse complement strand
GCTTCGACGAGCTGGTGATCGCCGAGTTCGCGGCCATGGGCACCCCGCTGGTGGGGCAGACGCTGGTCGAGAGCCGGCTGCGCGAACGGTTCGGGCTCAGCATCGTCGGGATCTGGGAACGGGGGCGTTTCGAGATCCCGCGAGCCGCCAGCCGCATCGCCCGCACCAGCGCCCTCGTGCTGGCCGGCTCCGAGGCAGGGCTGGCGGCGTTCGACGCGGAGTTCTCCCGCTACCATCTCCGCGAGCTGACCCAGGACCCGATCCTGATCGTCGGCAGCGGCCGGGTGGGGGACACGATCGCCGAGCGGTTCAAGGAACAGGGCAGCCCCTATCTGGTCATCGAAAAAAACCCGCGGCAGGTGGAGGACGAGCAGCACCACGTCATCGGTGACGCCGCCGATATCCGCACGCTGCAGCGGGCCTGGGTCGACAAGACCCCCGCCGCCCTCATCACCACCCACGATGACGCCGTCAACATCTACCTGACCAAGTACCTGCGCAGCCTGCGGCCGGACATGCAGATCCTCAGCCGCGCCAATCTCAACCGCAACGTGTCGACGCTGCACCGCGCCGGAGCCGACTTCGTCATGTCCTACGCCGCGCTGGGCGCCGACGCCATCTTCAACTTCCTGCGCAACGAGGACACCTGGATGCTGGCCGAAGGGTTGAATATTTTCAGCCTGACGGTTCCGGCGCCACTGGTGGGCCGCAATCTGTCCCAATCGGGAATCCGCGCGGCCACGGACTGCTCCGTCATCGCGATCCGGACGGACGGCGGCCTGTCCATCAATCCCGATCCGAAGATGCCCATCGCGGCGGGCGCCGAGCTGATCCTCATCGGCACCGACGACGGCGAGCGAAAGTTTCTGCGGATTTTTGGCTCCTGATCCGCCGGACCCGCGGCGGATAGTGCCAGGTTATTGCTTCACCAGCTCCACGCGCCGGTTCTTGGCCCGGCCCGCGTCGGTGGCGTTGGTGGCCACTGGGGCGAAGGGACCGCAGCCGTGCGCCCGGAGCCGGGCGGGATCGATGCCGTGCTGGCTCACCAGCGCCTGCAGCACCGCCTGGGCCCGGTCCTGGGACAGCTTCAAGTTCACCTCCACGGTGCTGACGCTGTCGGTGTGCCCCACCACGAACACCTTGAGGGTCGGATCCGACTTCAGCAGACCGGCGATCTCGCCGATGGCCTGCGCCGACTCGGGTTTGATCACCGCCTTGCCGGTGTCGAAATAGATCCCCTCCACCGTCATGTGCCCCTCGGCGGCCAGCCCCTGGGCCAGCGCGGCCGCGTCGACCACGATGTCCTGCGCCATGGCCTGCTTCTGGACGATGGTCAGAAAGTACTTGCCGGTGAATTCGGCCCTGAGATGCACCCAGACCTCCACGCCGTCCTTGACGAGCATGTAGGTGTCCTGGGCCTTTTCGGTCCAGACCACCTTGCCGCCCTGCTTCTGGACCGCGTTCTGAAAGTTGCGCTGGATCTGGAGCTCACTGGGTTTCGGATTGAGGCTGTTCTGGGGGTAGTAGTTGATTTTCCACAACTGGCCTTCCACATGGCTGGTTTTCTTGTTCGGGCCCACAATGAAGTCGAACGCGTCGAACTGCCGTTCGACGCAACTGTGGATCCAGTAGCCGGGCATCCGTGTGAACAGCGGGTGGTCCTTGCATTCCCGGGCGTCTTGCTGCTGGCCCGCGGCGGCGCCGGCAAGCGCCACCAGCATCAGCGCGCCCATCCAGACGGTTGGCAGTGGCTTCATCGGTTTGCTCCTGCATGCGATTCGAAATCCGGACACCGTAAAAATGATACATCGTAATCCGCAGGGTTTCAAACAGGATCCGTTCCGGGCGTGGTAGACTGATCGTGCCACTCGTGATTCGCAGGAGGTCCCGTCCATGGACGTGCTCCAGACCATCGGCCACACCTCGCTGGTCCGGCTGCGCCGGATCGTCCCCGCCAACGGCGC
>CALAMB010000226.1 GCA_937925645.1 uncultured Acidobacteriota bacterium | reverse complement strand
CAGGAACATGACGATGATGAAACCGGCCAGGATGGTCACGGACAGGGTGCGCGCCACGGCCCGGTCGGAGACGGTCGCCCGGAAGATGTCCACTTCCTCGCGTCCTTTGAGTTTGCTCTTGGCCAGGGCGATCATGACGCCGAGCGTTGTGGTCTTGACGCCGCCGCCGGTGGAGCCGGGCGAGGCGCCCACGAACATGAGCAGGATCGTGAACAGCAGGGTGGCCCCGGTGGCCTTCCCGTAATCCACGGTGTTGAACCCGGCCGTGCGCGGCGTGACCGACTGGAAGAAGGCGGCCAACAACTGCTCGCCCAGCGGCAGCCCTTCGAGCAGGTTCTGGTGTTCAAACAGATAGAAGGCCCCGGTGCCCAGCAGGAGCAGACCGGCGGTCACCGACAGCACCAGCTTGGAGTGCAGCGAGAGCTTGTGCCGCTTGCGGCCGTCCAGGTGGTTCAGTGTGTCGAAGATAACGAAGAAGCCCAGCCCGCCGAGGATGACCAGCGTGGTGACGGTGAGGTTGATGCCCAGATGGCCGCGGAAACGGGTGAGACTGTCGGCGTACAGGCAGAACCCGGCGTTGCAGAAGGCCGAGATGGAGTGGAACACGGCCGCGAAGACGCCGCCGCCGGGGTGGAACAGGTAGAGCAGGGCGGCGCCCACCCCCTCGACCAGGAAGGTCGCTAGCACGATGGTCCGGGTCAGCCGGTAGATGACCGCCTGGGGCTTCGGCATGAAAGACTGTTCCATGATGGTCCGGCCCGACAGCGAAATCTTCCGCCCCGACACCGTGGCCAGGATCACCGCGTAGGTCATGATGCCCAGCGCGCCCGCCTGAATCAGGCCGAGGATGACCGCCTGGCCGAAGGGCGAAAACTGCGTGCCGGTGTCCACGGTGATCAGCCCGGTGACGCAGACGGCGCTCGTGGCGGTGAAGAAGGCGTCCACCCAGCCAACCGGTCCCTTCCCGGCGGCCCATGGAGTGATCAGCAGCAGGGAGCCCAGCAGTGCCGTGAGCACGAAGCTGATGGCGATGACCTCCGCCGGATGGCGGTTGACCAGGTTCAGGAGATTGTTGCGGGTGGGGGACATCGGAACGAATGGTAGTCCAGATCGAACTTTCGGTCAAGCGTCTGTGGCCATGACGCATCGGGTGGCGGTGGGAGCAGGCGGTCGGCTGGCGGGCCGGTCCACAAAGCCCTTGGCCCGCGCGGGCGGGTTCTGGTAGATTGGCGGATAGACGGCGCGGATCCGCCGTCCGACGAGCCGAGGAGAACACCATGGAGCATGACCACGACCTGCCGGTGTGGGATCTCTCGGAGCTGTACGCCCGGTCCGACGATCCCCGCCTGGACGACGACCTGGCCCGCGTCGAGGCGCTGGCCGCCGACTTTGAGCGCCGCTTCCGCGGCCGGCTGGGGGAGGCGGCCGCCGTGCTCGCGGCCCTGCGGGAGCAGGAAGCGGTCCTGGAGCTGTTCGGCCGGGTGCGGGCTTACGCCTACCTCGAGTTCTCCACGGACTCGGCCGATCACGCCTTCCGGCGCCTGCTGGCGCGGACCGACGAGATGTCCGCCCGCCTGGACGAGCGGATGGTCTTCTTCCGGCTGGAGTTGCTGGCCCTGCCGGAGGCGGTGTTCGAGCGGATCGCCGCCGCGCCGGAGCTGGCGGAGTACCGCAACTTCCTCCGCCAGATCGCCCGCTATCGGCCGCACCAACTCGACGAGAAGCAGGAGGTTCTCATCGGCAAGAAGGACATCACCGGCAGGAACGCCTTCGTCCGGCTCTACGACGAGCTGACTACCGCGATGACGTTCACGGTGACGCTGGACGGGCGCCGGCAGCGTCTGCCGGGGGCGGCGGCGCGCAACCTGTTCTACCACCCGGAGGCGGCGGTGCGGGCGGGAGTGGTCCGCGCCTACTACGGCCAGTACGCCCGCCACGGGCAGACCATCGCCACCGTTTTCAACAGCATCGTCCGCGACCACGGCATCGAGTGCGAGTTGCGGCGGTTTCCCCACAGCACCGCCCCCACCCACTTGGCCAACCAGGTGGAGGAGCCGACGGTCCGCCTGATGATGGACCGGATCGCCGGTCAATACGGGCTGGTCCGGGAGTACTACCGGCTCAAGGCGCGGATCATGGGCCAGGCGCGGGTGCGCGGCTCCGACCTGTACGCCCCGGTGGGCGAGCCGGTCCGCGACATCCCCTTCGCGCGGGCGCGGGAGCTCGTCGTGGACGCGTTCCGCGGCTTCGACGCCGGGCTCGGCGCCCAGGCGGAGCGGTTCTTCGACGAGCGGTGGATCCACGCGCCGGTGCGCCGCCACAAGGGGGGCGGGGCGTACTGTTACGGGCCGGGGCCCGGGACGCACCCGTTCGTGTTGCTCAACTACTCCGGGTCGCTTCGCGACGTGTTCACCATGGCCCACGAGCTGGGCCACGGCCTCCATGACCTGCTGGCCGCCGGCCAGACGTATTTCAACTACCATCCGCCCACGGTGGCCGCCGAGACGGCGTCGGTCTTCGGTGAGATGCTGCTGGCCGCCGCGGTCAAGCGGGAGATCCCTCTGCGCGACCGCCTGATCGGCTTCTATTGCAGCCACCTCGAGGACATCATCGCCACGGTGTTTCGCCAGAACATGTACACGCGGTTCGAGCGGGCGGCCCACGACCGCGTCAACGCGGCGCTGCTGTCGCCGGAGGAGCTGTGCGCGCTCTGGCGCGAGGAGACGCAGCAACTCTACGGCGACGCGGTGGAGTTCCTGCCGGCCCAGCGGTGGAACTGGGCGGCCATCCCTCACTTCTTCCACTACCGCTTCTATTGCTATGCGTACTCGTTCGGGGAGCTGTTCGTGCTCTGCCTGTACCAGAAGCACCTGGAGGAGGGGCCGGCGTTCGCCGAGCGGTACAAGGACATCCTGCGGCGGGGCGGCTCGGCCACGCCGTACGAACTGGCCGCCTCGGTGGGTGAAGACCTGGACAGCCCCGTGTTCTGGGACAAGGGCTTCCGCGCCATCCGATGCTGGCTCTCGGAGCTGCACGCGCTTGTGGACGGCGGGTCATGACGGGCGCCTTCAGCCCCGCCGCCGCCGCGACGTGATCCTGCCGGGCCCGCTCCCGTCCCGGGGTTTCGTGCTCGTAATCGTCATCGTAATCGTAATCGAGGCTCGAGACTCGGTGCTAGAGGCTCGTTCACGATCATCGGAAATCGGACCTGGGTTCTGGGTCCTTGTTCCTGGTTCCTACAACCGACTCCCGGATCCTCGGTCCCAGCCCCCAGGTCCCAGTCCCCAGGTCCCAGTCCCCAGATCCCAGGTCCCAGGTCCCAATAGAATCATCAATCCACAATCTTCCGCAAGCACCAACGGAGACAGGGTGGGTCTAATTAATTGTAAATGATATATTTATGATCGGCAGTGGGATCGCCGCCGACGCGCGATTCTCCCCTGTCACTACCGGGTGCCGCCGGTTGGATCAGCCGTACGCCCCTCACGATTTCATGTGCAGCACTTCTTCCTTGTAGTCGTCGTCCGCTTCGTCGGGACGCCGCCGGGCCCGCCGGTCCAGGCGGTTGGAGAACAGCAGCACCAGGAACAGCACAAGGTAGAATCCGAGAAACGCGAGGAAGAATGCCACATACACGGTGTTCATCAGGCCCCCTGGAAGCTGAATGCAGCTTTCTGATAAGATGGACTCTTCCGGCCGGGAAAAGTTGCAAAAATATTTTCCGCGGGAACGGAGATCGGACGCCGGCGGGCGACGGTCAGAAGGGCAGCTGGCGCATGAGCCAGCCGGCCAGCAGGATCGACAGGAAAAAGCAGCCGAACGCCTTGATGAAGTAGCGGAGGCGCTCCCGGCTGTCGCCCCGCTCCACGAACGCGAACACGCCCGAGACCAGCAGCGAAAACAGGAAGCCGACCAACAGCAGGCCCATCACTTTTTCCTCCCGCTGTGAAGGTCCCAGGCATCCACCAGAACGAGCACGTTCAGGATGCCGGCGGTGTACAGGCAGGTGTTGCCGACCTCATTGGTGAGCGCGGCCTTGAAGGTGTCCAGGTTGCCCATGCCCAGTTGCAGGATGTAGGCGATGAAGAAATGGCCGCCGCTGGCGAACGCGCCGAGGAACTTGAACAGGGCGAAGGTTTCGCCGGGGGTGTTGGGGAAGACGAAGTACGCCTGCAGGGCCAGTCCCAGCCAGAACAGGCCGCCGACCGCGGCGAAGTAGAGCGCGGCGCGGTACCGCTTGCCGAGGAGCACGTGTCCCGCGCCGGGACAGATCCAGCTGGCGAGCAGCACCGAGGTGAGATTGGCTTTGCCGGCGGCTTTCGCGACCATAAGCCGCCATCTTAGAGCCGGGTGCGGCCGCTGTCAAGCACTTGTAAGATAAGAGTTGGGAGATAGGAGTTAGGAGTAAACAGTGAACAGATAATAGTAAACAGTAAACGGTATGATCGGGGAGGGTTCGGCTGTTCAGGGGGCTCAGGTGCGCGTGGCGGAGATCAACCCCTGACTCCTATCTCCCAGCTCCCATCTCCTATCTCCTATCTCCTATCTCCTATCTCCCAACTCTGCTTTCCCCGCCGCCGCAAAATCTGGGATAATGGGTCAAACCGCTGCGGGGGTCGCCGCATGATGCATCTGACCGGGGTGATCGCCCAGATTCGACGGTACGCCGAGCGCAACCAGGCCATCGCCGCCTGGACGCACATCCCGGCGACGGAGGGCGAGTACGTCCCGCTGCCGCCGGACCTGCACCCGCGCCTGCAGGCGGCGCTGGCGAAGGCGGGGATCGACCGGCTCTACAGCCACCAGGGCGAGGCGCTGCGCCTGGTGACCGAGGGCCGCCACGTGGCATTGGTCACGCCCACCGCGTCGGGCAAGACCCTGTGCTACAACCTGCCAGTGCTCCAGCGCTGCCTCGAGGACCCCACCGCCCGCGCCCTGTACCTGTTCCCCACCAAGGCGCTGTCGCAGGACCAGCGCGCCGGCCTGCAGGAGCTCATCGACGGCGTGGGCGGCGGCATCCGCACCTTCACCTACGACGGCGACACGCCCACCGACGCGCGGAAGGCGATCCGCGACCTCGGCCACATCGTCATCTCCAATCCCGACATGCTCCACCAGGCGGTGCTGCCGCATCACACGAAGTGGGTCAAGCTGTTCGAAAACCTGAAGTACATCGTCGTGGACGAGATCCACACCTACCGCGGCGTGTTCGGCTCCCACGTGGCCAACCTGTTCCGGCGGCTGCGCCGGGTGTGCGCCTTCTACGGCTCCCATCCCCAGTTCATCTGCTGTTCGGCCACCATCGCCAACCCGGGCGAGCTGGCCGAGCGCCTCATCGGCGAGCCGGTGGCGGTGGTGGACCGCAGCGGCGCGCCCGCCGGCGAAAAGCTGCTGGTCTTCTACAACCCGCCCGTGATCAACCCCGACCTGGGCATCCGCCAGAGCTACCTGACCGCCGTGCGCAAACTGGCCACGCTGCTGCTGCGCCACGGCGTGCCCACCATCGTCTTCGCCCAGAGCCGGCTCAACGTGGAGATCCTGGTCAAATACCTCAAGGACCAGGTGGAGAACAAGCTCAGCCGCCGGGAGACGGTGCGGGGCTACCGCGGCGGCTACCTGCCGCTGGTGCGGCGGGAGATCGAGCAGGGGCTGCGCGACGGCAGCATCCTGGGCGTGGTGAGCACCAACGCGCTGGAGCTGGGTATCGACATCGGCACCCTGACCGCCTGCGTCATGGCCGGCTATCCCGGCACCATCGCCTCCACCTGGCAGCAGGCGGGCCGGGCCGGGCGCAAGAGCGACCTGTCGGTGATCATCCTGGTGGGCCGCAGCTTCCCGCTGGACCAGTTCCTCATGAACAACCCGGACTACTTCTTCGGCCGCTCCCCCGAGCACGCCCTGGTCAACCCGGAGAACCTGATGATCATGCTCAGCCACGTCAAGTGCGCCGCCTTCGAGCTGCCGTTCAAGGACGGCGAGCCGTTCGGCGCCGGGCCCGTGGCGGATTTCCTCGAGACGCTGGAGGAGGGCGGCCTCGTCCACCACAGCGGCGGCGCCTGGCACTGGATGGCCGACGCCTACCCGGCGGATGGCGTGTCGCTCCGGAACATCGCCGAGGAGAACTTCGTCGTCCTGGACCAGACCGACAACGCCAGGGCCGTCGCCGAGGTGGACTTCGAGACCGCGCCCGAGGTCATCTACGAGGACGCCATCTACATGTGCGAGGGCCGGCAGTACTGGGTGAAAAAGCTGGACTACGCCGCCCGCAAGGCCTACGTGGAACCGAGCCAGGTGGACTACTACACCGACTCCATCGTCTACACCAGCGTCCGGATCCTGGACGAATTCCAGCAGGAGCCGCGCCCCGGCGTGCTCCGGGAGCGGGGCGAGGTCCACGTCGTCAAAAACTACGCCGGCTTCAAGAAGATCCGGTTCTACACCATGGAGAACCTGGGTTTCGGCGACATCAACCTGCCGCAGCACGACCTGCACACCGCCGCCTGCTGGTTCACCGCCCGCCCCGACCGGCTCGCCGCCCTGCCGTACAACCGCCTGGAGGTCATCGACGGCTTCCTGGGGCTGGCCTACGCCCTGCACAACGTCGCCGTGCTCATGCTCATGTGCGACTTCCGCGACCTGGGCCGCAGCATCGGCGACCGGCAGTCGCGCTGGTTCGCCGCGCTGGGCGTCCAGGGGCGGGGGATCTACTCCATGGACGGCCGCGCCGACGAGGGGCTCATCGAGATCGTCGACCGGTTCGAGCCCACCCTGTTCTTCTACGACAGCCACCCCGGCGGCATCGGGCTGAGCGACGAGCTGTACGAGCGCCACGACGATCTCTTCCGCCAGGGCCGCGCCCTCATCGCCGGCTGCGCCTGCCCCGCGGGGTGCCCCTCCTGCGTCGGCCCCATCAACGACCCGGCCTCGCGGACGAAAGCGGTGGCCATCGCGATCCTGGACCTGATGCAGGATGAGGCGGGGAAGGGTTCGGCGCGTGCGAACGGAAACCACCAAGGCACAGAGGACACAAAGTAATATTAGAGGGCTGGGGAATCGGCGTCAAATACCGACTGTCGGCATTCGAGCATTGACCATCGCCTGGCCTGATCTTTTCTGCAAACCGACAATGCGCTCGGCGCAACGTACCCGAAGCCCGTTGTCGCAAACCCGGAATCTAAACCCCAAATCATTCTTTGTGTTCTTTGTGCCTTTGTGGTGACAGGCTCCGCCTTAGGCCGCTCACTCCGCCCGCTTGAGGAAGGCCGCCAGGTCGTCGCGGAGCGCACCGGCGGTCTGGTGGCGATGGGCCGGGTCCTTGGCCAGGGTGCGGTCGATGACGGACCAGAGCGCGGCCGGGAAGGACGAAGGCGGCGGCGCCACGGGCTGGTAGAGGATGGCGTGCATTACGCCGATGTAGTTTTCCGCGGAAAAAGGCGACTGTCCCGTCGCCATCTCGTAGAGCACCAGCCCCAGCGAGAAGATGTCGGTGCGTTGGT
>CALAMB010000225.1 GCA_937925645.1 uncultured Acidobacteriota bacterium | reverse complement strand
GAGAAATCAGGACATCCATGTTCCATTCGCGAGAAATCAGGTGATCCAGACACCCAAACGGGCAATCATGGACATCCAGCATCTCGCCCCAGGGGAATTCGGGACACCCATACATTTATTCGTGGGAGAAATCAGGACATCCATATTCCATATTCCATACTCGAGAAATCAGGTGATTCAGACGCCCAAACGGGCAATTATGGACATCCAGCATCTCGCCCCAGGGGAATTCAGGACACCCATACATTTATTCGTGAGAGGAATCAGGACATCCATGTTCCATTAGAAATCAGGACATCCATGTTCCATTCGCGCGATATCAGGTGATTCAGAAACCCAAACGGGCAATTATGGGCATCCAGCATCCCATCCGGCATCCCACCCCAGGAAATTCGGGACACGCATATAGTTATTCATGGGGCATCCGATCATCCGAACACCCGTTCGGGAAGGGCAAGATACCCAACAATTCACTCACGAGGAGTCGAGATGATATTCTGGACACCCAAGCATCCATAACAGAAGAACACGTAGACAGGAAATCAGAACATCCTTTTTTCCACCGAGAAATCGGGATTCCTAATCATCGACTTGCGAGAAATTGGACATCAATCAATGGCAGTCCTGAACTGCGTCAACCGTTCGGGCAGAGCAGGACACCCCAACATTCACCCACGAGGTGTGAGAAATTGGGCATCAATCAATGGCTGTCCCGAATTGTGGTCCTGAATTGCGTCAATCGTTGGCTGTCCCGAACTGCGTCAATCAATGGCTGTCCCGAACTGTGTCAATCGTTGGCTGTCCCGAACTGTGCCAATCATTGGCTATCCCGGTCTGTGTCAATAGTTGGCTGTCCCGAACTGCGCCAATCGTTGGCTGTCCGGAACTGCAAACGAGGACTTCCATTTTCTCCCCGTGTCGTTAGTTCTCTTTCTTCAGTCGTCGCTGTGCGGCTCAGACACATCCCCAATCCGTCACACCCCCGCACCTATCAGCCCGGGTTATAAGCCATGGCAGCTAGCGCGGCCGGGTCCGTGGCGAGCATGGCCGGATGAGGCGGCACGACACAGAAAGGAAAGCTGGGCGCGATCCTTCTCCCCAAATCTGCGTTGGGGGATGAGTCTGGGTCACCCAAGTTGGAGGGGGACCAGGTTGAGCGGGCAGGGCGTTCAAATTGAGCAGGGAGCGCCCAGGTTGAGCGGGGGATCCAACACATGATGGTTCTATTCGCCGCACCCTGGACTGGGCGCGGGCCGTCAGAGGCCGAGGGTTATACCGGCCATGAAATAGTCGCGGTATCTGCGGCTGAGGATCCGTTCGGTCCCGTCCGCCAGGACCACGATGTAGTCACCGCGGAAGTAGGGCCGCAGTTCCCGGACGCGTTCCACGTTGATGACCGTGGTGCGGTGGATGCGCCGGAAGCGCTGCGGGTCCAGCCGCTCGGCGAAGCGCGTCAGCGGTTCCCGCACGATATGCGTGTCGGCTCCTACATGGACGCAGATGTAATTGCCGGCTGACTCGACCCAGTCCACAGCCGCGGCGTCGATGATGAGGAACCGCCCGTCGACCTTCAGGGCGAGGCGGCGGGCCCGCATCGCCGGGCTCCGGTCGGGCGCCGGCACGGGATGCATCCAGCGGGCGAAATCGGTGATGATTGTTTCTGCGCTCATAGGAGTCTTCCCCCACCCTGGCTAAGCATCTTTCATGCCATCGCCCGGAATCTTGCCGCATATCAGATGAAAGTTCCCGCCAAACCGGCGCGCTTCGTCCCGCCCCCGGACCAGGCAGCAATCATTTCACGGGGGGCCACTGTTCTCCGGCGGACAGCACCTGTCCGTTTTCGGACATGCCGGCCGGACCACCTTTTGAAGAAACCTTCACCCGCAAGGGTTTCTGTCGATGTGTTACAATGGTAGCGCATTTGCAGACAAACCGGCCGGAGTGCCACCATGAGCGGCAAGTTCGGCAAAATACTGATTGTGGACGACGACGCCGATGTCCTGCAGGCGGCGCGGTTTTTCCTCAAACAACACGTGGAGCTGGTCCACACCGAGCGCGACCCGGGCCGGATCCCACAGCTGCTCCTCAACGAGTCGTACGACGTCATCCTGCTGGACATGAACTTCACCCGCGACGTCACCAGCGGCGCCGAGGGCTTCCTCTGGCTCGGCCGGATCCTGGAGATCGACCCGGCCGCGGTGGTGATCATGATCACCGCCTTCGGCGACATCAACGTGGCGGTCCGGGCCATCAAGGAGGGGGCGACGGACTTCGTCCTCAAGCCGTGGCAGAACGAGAAGCTCCTGGCCACGGTGTCGTCGGCGCTGAACCTGCGCCGCTCGCGATTCGAGGTGGCCCACCTGCGCTCCCGCCAGCAGCAGCTCCACGACGATCTCGACCACCCCTTTCACGAGTTCATCGGCGTGTCGGCGCCGATGCAGAAGGTGTTCGCCGCCATCGAACGGGTCGCCAAGACGGATGCCAACGTGCTGATCCTCGGCGAGAACGGCACCGGCAAGGAACTGGTCGCCCGGGCCGTGCATCGCAACTCGACCCGGGCGGCTGAAGTGTTCATCAGCGTCGACATGGGCGCCATCACCGAAACGCTGTTCGAGAGCGAGCTCTTCGGCCACGTCAAGGGCGCCTTCACCGACGCCGCCGCCGACCGGGCCGGCCGCTTCGAGGTGGCCTCCGGCGGCACGCTGTTCCTCGACGAGATCGGCAACCTGCCCCTGACCCTCCAGTCGAAAATCCTGCGGGTCATCGAGACCCGCTGCGTCACGCGGGTGGGCGCCAACAAGCCGATCCCGGTGGACATCCGCCTCGTCTGCGCCACCAACCGTGCCATCCTGGAGATGGTGGCGCGCCAGGAGTTCCGGCAGGACCTGCTGTACCGGATCAACACCGTGGAGATCCACCTGCCCCCGCTACGGGAGCGCGATGAGGACCTGCCGCTGCTGGCCGACCACTTTCTCCAGCTCTACACCCGGAAGTACCAGAAGCCGGTCCCCAAGCTCAGCGCGGCCACCCTCAAGATGTTCGGCAAATACGCCTGGCCGGGCAACATCCGCGAACTGCGCCACGCCATTGAGCGGGCCGTGATCATGAGCGACGCATCCGTCCTCCAGCCATCGGACTTCTTTTTCAGCACCGCCGAACCCGGCCCCGACGGCCTGGCCCTCGGGAGCTTCAACCTCGAAGACGTGGAGAAATCGGTCATCCGCAAGGTGCTCCACAAGAACCAGGGCAACATCAGCCAGGCGGCCCGCGAGCTCGGCATCACCCGGGCCGCACTCTATCGCCGCATCGGCAAGCACGACATCTAGAGAGGATCGCCGATAGTGGTGCTGAAACGATTCCGTGTCCAGATCGCGCTGCGCGTGCTGCTGCTGGCGGCGGCCATCAGCCTGGCCGTGTACCTGGCGCCCATCAGTTGGCTGGCGGCTGTCGCCGTCGCCGCCCTGGCCGTCTTCGGGGCGTTCGCCCTCGTCCACTACGTGGAGCGGACCCAGCACAATCTGAGCCGTTTTCTGCTGGCCGTCCGCTATGCCGATTTCTCACAGACGTTCACCCGAAACCCGCTCGGGGCGCCGTTCCGCGAGCTGGACGCCGCCATCGCCGAGGTCATCGGCGAGTTTCAGAAACACCGCCTCGAAAAGGAGGCCCAGGCCCACTACCTGGAGACCATCGTCCAGCACGTGGGAATCGGCCTAATGGTTTACCGACCCGACGGCGCCGTGGACCTGGTCAACCGTGCCGCCAAGCGACTGCTGGGCGTCGCCCGCCTGGCCCGCCTCGATTCCCTGGAACCGGTCAGCCCGGAACTGATCCGGGTGCTGCTGGAGCTCCGGCCGGGGCAACGGGCGCTGGTCCGGGTGCTACACGACGCCGAGCCGGTCCAGTTGGCCATCGCCGTCACCGAGTTCAAGCAGCGTGACCGCCTCTACCGGCTGGCCTCGCTTCACGATATCCACGGCGAGCTGGAGGAGAAAGAGACAGAGGCCTGGCAGAACCTGACCCGGGTGCTCACCCACGAGATCATGAACTCCATGACCCCCATCGCCTCGCTGGCCGCCACGGCCAGCGACATGTTCGCGACGATGAAACCAGATGCCGCCGGCGATGGCGCGCCCGACGGAATCGGCGACATCCAAGAGGCGCTCCAGACCATTCACAAGCGGAGCCGTGGGCTGATGCAGTTCGTCCAGGCCTACCGCAGTCTCACCCACATCCCGTCACCGCACTTCCAGGTGTTCTCCATCCGGGAGATCTTCACCCGGATGCAACACCTGCTGCAGGAACGGCTCGCCGCCAGCGGCATCACTTTCACCGTGGCCGTCGATCCGGAAAGCCTGGAACTCACCGCCGACCCGGAACTGTTGGACCAGGTGCTGCTCAACCTTCTCCTCAACGCCGCGGACGCGCTCCGCGGCCGGCCCGACCCCCGCATCGAACTCGGCGCCTGGCTGGGCGAACGCGGGCGGGTGATCATCGAGGTCCGCGACAACGGCTGCGGGATCACCGACGAGGCCCAAGCCAAGATCTTCATTCCCTTCTTCACCACGAAAAAGGAGGGCTCCGGCATCGGGCTGAGTCTGTCGCGCCGGATCATGCGCCTCCATCGCGGCTCCATCTCCGTCCAGAGCCGGCTCGACGAGGGCACCGCCTTCCGCCTCCACTTCTAGAAAGGATCGGGGCGGCCTGGCGGCCGCCCCGGTGCAGAGGAGTCTTCCCCCAAAGGAGAACTCATGGGGCCGCCCGCCCATCCCCTGGCGGACGGCGCCCGTTTCATTTGGGTGGCGGAGGCGGCGGCGGGGCCGCCGGCTCCCACACCACGTTGACGATCTTCCATTCCCCGTCGAGCCGGGCCAGGTGGCAATGGTCGGTGAACTTCAGCGAAACGATGCGGACGCTGGCCACCACGCGGTCCACCGACAGGATCTCGATGGCCAGCTTCATCTCTTCGCCCGGCTTCAGCCGGCCCGCGCCGGCGCCGGTGTACGCCACCATGGCCGACTTGCCGATGGGCTGCAGGAACAGCCGGCCCGCGCCCGGACTTTGCAACACGCCCCGTTTGGCCAGTTCCGGATGGAGCGCCCGGTCCAGGCGGGCCGCGTCACCCGTGTACCAGCCTTCGATATAATCGCGCACGCATTCCTCGATGGCCGCGCGGTCCGCCGTGGCGTCCGGTGCCGTTCCCCCCGGCACCGCCGCTATCAGTGCGGCCGTCAGGAGCAGGGTCGTCATCCACATGAGGGGCCTCCGGAAACGAACAGTCAGAACGGTGCGCTGATTGAACCGTCCCTTTATACGTGGGGAGGTCCGGCTGGGATTCGATTTTTCTCACCCGGGACGGGCAGTCCGTCCCACATCCGGTCCGCTTCATCCCACCGGTTCGGCGAACGGATTCCATCCGCCCGATTAGCGACGACAAAATATTTCTGCGAAAATTAGTAAAATCGGCATTCTAACCGAAAGGATTCGGATGTGATCCGACCGCCATACTACCGTGGGAGACACAAGGAGGCATCATGCATGAACCGCTGCGAAAGTGGGGCACGTTTGTTCTGATCGCGTGCGCCCTGGGGTTGGCCCTCGGCGCCGACAGCCCGGAGCTGCGCGCCCTGGGGCGACAAGTCAACGCCGCGTTCCGCGCTCTGGACAACCTGTCGCTGCAGGACAACCTGCCTGAGATCGAGACCAAGCTCAAGGAGATCGATGGCCTGATCGCACAAGTCCGGGCCATGAACCCCACCTACTCCGAGCTTCGGATCTGGGATGGTAAAAGCAGCGGCTGGAAGAAGCAGCTTGCCATGGTGAAGCCCGCCGCGGGCGGCGGTTCTTCGACCGGCAGTTCTGATACAGCGTCCGGGTCGTCCGCAGGCGCACCCGTCTCCGGCGGGCTGAGCAAGGATGAGGTCAAGGCGGACTGGCAGGGGTTCTGCGATTATTTCGATTCGTTTGAAACCAAGTACAAGGCGATCTTCAATCACAACGGCGAGGTCATGTTCAGCGAACAGAACCTGAGCGACATCATGGCCAAGCTGGAGCAGCTCCGCAAGGTGGATGTGCCGGAAGCCCGCAAGCGCCTCGACGGCTTTGGCGCCAAGTACGGCCGCGACACCGACACCATCGACCGCAAGCTCTTCGAGCTGACCCCCGAGAACCCGCGCAAGAGCCGGCTGGACCCGGAGAACCAGCGGCCCGACGGTTCGGCGGGGAACGACTACCGGGACCTGGAGCGGATGCTGAAGCTGGCCAACGAGGGCCCCGCGACCCAGGCGGCGGGGATCCTCAAGCAGGTCCAGCTCGAGATGAACAACACCGCCCGAAAGTCGGATTCCCAACTGGCCCGGCACGCCGAGCAACTCACCGCCGCCCACCGACTCGATCCGAACAACGCCGCGGTGACCGAGCAACTGGCGGCGATCGAAAAATCGCGCGCCGGCATGAAGGCGGCGGCGGCCGAGCAGCTCAAGACGGCTAAGTTCCCTCCCAACTCCAGCAGCTTCGCCGGACCGGGCAGTCCGGGCACCCTGACCGCGGCCGCCATCCGTTACTTCAACGAAGTCTATCCCAAGGAAAAAGCCATCGCCGCGAGCGTCGCCGGCAACTGGGTGAGCACCAAAAAGAACATCCTGGGGCAGACCATCCAGTGGGGCCTCCCCGTGTACATCGCCAGCATCCAGAACAACTCCAAGGAGATCTGCCGTGTGTTCAAGATGACCGTGCTGGCCGCCGAGGGAAACAACCCGCCCAAGGCGCCTCCGTTCGTGGACCACTGGACGGGCGACTCCTTCCAGATGCTCATAGCCAACGTCCCGAAATAACGGGCGCTCCCCACCAAATCCCTTGAGCCGGGCGGGCTGCCCCGTCCGGCTCTTCATTTGACCTACATAGCTTTCCCAAGATAATTCATCGCCGAGGCGTCGAGACGCTGAGTTCGGCATCTGCCTGTTGCCGAGATCGATTCATGTGACACCCGAAAGCGGAATTCGGGACATCCAACAAATCGGCTTCGTCGGCAGTCAATTTCGGACATTCAACGAATCAGAATTTAGGACACCCGACAAATCGCCTTGGTCGGCGCCTGCCGACCACAGGTTCCAACCCCTTGATATCTATGTTCTTCCAATCACCAATGATGAACCTGATCGGTGGGCGCAATGTTTGGGTGTCCTGTTTTAATGATCACCAATGATGAACCTGATCGGTGGGTGCAATGTTTGGGTGTCCTGTTTTTCCCTTTTATTCCCCACGAATCAGAATTCGGGACACTCAATATATCGCATTGGTCGGCGCCCGCCGACAACAGGCTCCAATCCCTTGATATCTATGTTCTTCCAATCACCAATGATGAACCTGATCGATGGGTGCAATGTTTGGGTGTCCTGTTCTTCCTGTTTTATACTGTTAAATATAAGATGTCTTCGCGTTCTTGGTGTCTTGGCGAGCCGGATTCCGAACGACCACTCACAGGTCA
>CALAMB010000224.1 GCA_937925645.1 uncultured Acidobacteriota bacterium | reverse complement strand
CTGGGCGAGCGGGGCGGCGGCCGGATCCGCCTGGACGTCCGCGTGCAGGACACGGTGTCGGGCGAGACGCTGGCCACCTTGGGCGAGACCGGCCAGGAGGCGGAAGTCTTCGACCTGGTCGCCCGGCTGGGTGGCCGCCTGCGTGCCGCCTTGGGCGGCGCCGAGTCCGCCGGCGATCAAACCGCGCCGGCCGTCCGCCCGGCGGACGCCCGGGTGCTCCGGCTCTACGCCGAAGGGCTGGCCCGGCTGCAGGTCTTCGACGCTCTGGCCGCCCGGGACCGGCTTCAGGAAGCGACCCGCCTCGATCCGGCTTATCCCCCGGCATGGGAAGCTCTGGCGGACAGCTGGAGCGCCCTGGGCCACGACGCCGAAGCCCGGGCCGCCTCGGCCAGGGCCTTCGCCCTGAGCCGGACACTGGACCGGGAGACCCGCCTGCGGATCGAGGCCCGCTACCACGAGGCGGAGCGGCAGTGGACGCAGGCGGTGGAAATCTACCGCAGTCTCTGGATCTTCTACCCCGACAACCTCGACTACGGTCTCCGCCTGGCCGCCGCCCAGGTGGCCGCCGGCCGGGGCGCCGACGCTCTGGCCACGGTGGCGCAGTTGCGGAAGCTCCCTTCGCCCGCCGACGATGACCCGCGGCTGGACCTGGCCGAGGCGGCCGCGGCGGGCAGCCAGTCCGACTATCGCCGGCAGGCGGCGGCGGCCGGCCGGGCCGTGGACAAAAGCCGGGCCGCCGAAACGCGTTCGCTCACGGCGCGGGCGCTGCTGCTCCAGGCCGGCGCCCACCGGGAACTGGGTGACCTGGAACCGGCCCTGGCCGCCGCGACGGCGGCGCGGGACATCTACGCCGCCCTCGGCGACCGGGGCGGCCAGGCCCGCGCCTTCCGAAGCGTGGCCATCATCCGCTTCGATCGCGGCGACCAGGCGGCGGCCAAGCGCGACCTGACCGAAACGCTGCGCCTGAGCCGGGCGATCGGCAACCGGATCGGCGAGGCCTCCGCCCTGGGTAACCTGGCCGTAATCCTCAAGGTCGAGGGCGACCTGACCGGCGCGCTCCGGCAATACCGCGACGCGCTGGCCATCTTCGAGGAACTCGGTGACACGGCGGACGCGGCCACCGCCCGCAACAACATCGCCAACATCCACTACGCCCAGGGCGACCTCGACCGGGCGCGGGCGATGTTCGAGGAGGCCGGACGGGCGTTCGCGGCCACGGGTGACCGGAGCGGCGCCGCCCTGGCCCAGAATAACGTCGCCACCATTTTGTTCGACCTGGGCCGCCTCGAGGAGGCCGCCGGGATGTACCGACAGTCGCTGGCCGTCAAGCAGGAAGTCGGCGACAAGACGGGCCAGATGATGACGCTGGCCAATCTGGGTGAAGTGGAGCGACTGCGGGGCAACCTGGCGGAGGCCGGCCGGCTGTACCGGCAGGCGCTGGAGCTGGCTCGGGCCAACAGCGTCCGGAGCGCGGAAGCGTGGGCATTGTTCGGACAGGGCGAACTCGCGGCGGCCGCCGGCGACCTGGCCGCCGCCCGCCGGCTGCACGAGCAGGCGCTGGCGATCCGCACCGAGATCGGCGAAGGGACCGAGCTGCCCGTCAGCCACCTGGCGCTGGCCGGCCTGGCGCTCCGCGAGGCGCGTCCGGCGGAGGCCGCGGCGTTGGCGGAACAGGCGCTGGTCGCGTTCCAGCAGTCCGAGCTGGCCGACGGCGTGCTCGGCGCCCGGCTCGTGCTGACCGCCGCCGCGCTGGACCGCGGCCAGGCGGGCGCGGCCGCGTCGGAACTGGCGGCGGCGCGGGCGGCGGCGGCGCGGATTCAGTCCGCGGTCCTGAAGCTGCGGCTCGGCGTGATGGAGGCGCGCGTCCTGATCGTGGCGGCGGGACCGGCCGCCCGGGCGGCGGAGCGGCTGCAGCGCGTGCTGGCTGAGTGCCGGCGCCTTGGCCTGGTGGAGTTGGAGCTGGAGGTCCGGTTGTGGCTCGCCCGGGCCGAGCTGGCCGCCGGCCGCCGCGACGCCGGCCGTGCCGAGTTGGAGACGCTGCGGCGTGACGCCGCCACCCGCGGCTTCGGCTGGGTGGCCCGCCAGGTCGCCGCCCAGCCGACGTCCTGACGGCCGGGATCAGCGGCGCCGGTCAAACAACCAGGCCGGCAGAGCAGGCTCCGTGTACACCCACCGAAACACATTATGGCCCACACCGGGATACTCGGTGTGGCGGGGCTTGCCGCCGGCGGCCCGGAGCGCGTCGATCATGACCCTCGATGTCGCGACCGGCTCCACTTCATCGGTTTCTCCATGGAAATTCCAAACGGGCACGCGGCGGACGATTGACGCGGTGACCGGATCGGGGTGGCCGCACACCGGCACGGCGGCGGCGAAGAAACGGGGCCGGTGGGCGATCATGTGCCAGGCACCGGCGCCGCCCATGGAATGGCCGGTGACGTAGATCCGGCGGTCGTCGATGGGCAGCCGGGCCGCCAGGTCGTCGATGACGGCGAACGCCCGCCGGACGCCCGCCCCCAGCGCCGGCCAGGGGCAGAACCGGATGTCCCGGGGCGTGCGCGGCTGAACTCCGGTCGGGATGATGACGCACGGCCAGTTCACGTCGCTCTGCGGAGCGAGGATGTAGCAGGGATGGCGCGCCTGATTCTCGGGCAGGGCCCAGACGAGGGCGCCGAAGATGTTGGCGCCCTGTAGCTGCCGTTCGTTGTCGGTGCCGCTGCCGCCGGCGCCGTGCAGGAAGACCACTAGCGGATACCTCCGGCCCGCCTGCACCTGATCCGGCGAGTACAGGCGGTAGGGCATCGATTCCCCGTCGCCGCCCGTCCAGACGTGGGAAGAAAACCGGGTGGCCAGCGCCGGTGCCCGTTTCCGGAAATCGTCGATCCGCTGAACCCGGGCAGGTGCCTGCGGATCGCCCGGCAGCAACCCGTACCGGCCGGAGCCCGCTGCCGCCCCGAGCGGCCCCGCCATGAGCGCCAGGCCGACCAGCACGAACATCTGGAAGAGTCGGGTCATGTCACGCCTCCGCCGAACCGCTCCTGGAATGTGGATGTCCATTTCTTACATTTCTTACGCAACGGGACCCGGTTTGTTCCCGACGGGCGTCGCCGGCTGCCGGCGTCGGGCCCGGCGGCTTGATTTTCAGATATCCTTTCCGGACCGCCTTCCGTAGAATACCTTGTCGGGCCGCTGGGCCCAGTCTCAAATTGTGGAGCATGCCATGCGTTGCCGTCCCGCCGTCGTGTTGTCGATCGTCCTGTTCAGCTTCCTGCCGGCCTCGGCCCAGGAATCGAACACCCAGGGCCGCGTCGCCGTCGCGCCCAACCCCATCAGCGCCTATTCCATCTGCAAGACGCTGGCCGGCCCCGAGTACGCCGGCCGGCTGACGGGCCATCCCGGCTACACCGCCGCCGCCCGCTGGGCCGCCGACCAGTTCCGCCTCTGGGGTATGGAGCCGGCCTTCACCGGCGGCTACCTCCAGCCGTTCCCCGCCCCGCACACGGTGCTCGAATCAGCCGAGGCGGTCCTGTACCTGCCCGGCGCGACGCCGGAAGCGCCGGAGCGCGAGGTCCGGCTGGAACCCAACAAGGACTACCTGCCCCTGTCGTTCAGCGACAGCGGCGACCACACCGCCGGCCTCGTGTTCGCCGGCTGGGGCATCGCCGCGCCCGAGCTCGGCTACGACGACTACGCCGGCATCGATCCGCAGGGCAAGTTCGTCCTCTGCTTCCGCGGCACGCCCGCCGACGACCCCCGCTTCACGCCGCACGACGAGCACCGCACCCGCCTGCGCCTGGCGCGGGAGCGCGGCGCCCTCGGCCTGGTCTACATCTACGAGCAACCCCAGATGAACACCAACGGCGACTGGCTCGCCGGCTTCACCCCGGCGGAGATCAGCTACGCCGTGGCCGACCAGATCCTGGCCGCCCGCTCCATCACGGCCAAGGACCTCCGCGACGACCTGCGGCGCTACCGCCGGCCGCTGTCGTTCGACCTGCCGGGCCGGCTCCGCCTGCGGGTGGTGTCGCACCACGTCCCCGACAGCCAGGGTTACAACGTCGCCGCGTTCATCCCCGGCGCCGACCCGACGCTCCGCGACGAGTGCGTCATCGTCGGCGCCCACCTCGACCATTGCGGCCCGCACCTCGGTTTCATCTACCCGGGCGCCAACGACAACGCCAGCGGCTCCGCGGTGGTGATGGAGCTGGCCCGGACCATGAACCTGTGGCCGGAAAAGCCACGGCGCACCGTGGTCTTCGTGCTCTTCGGCGGCGAGGAGACCGGCCTGCAGGGCTCCCACGCCTTCGCCGCCGGCCTGCCGTACGGGCTCAGGCGCGCCGCCGCCATGGTGAACATCGACATGGCCGGCGCCGGCGACGGCGCCTGGTGCGGCTACAGCGCCGCGCCCCCGGCGGTGCTGCAGGCGGTGGAAGCGGCCGACGCGGACGCCAAGCTCATCGGCGGCAAGCGCGCCATCACCCGCGTGGGCGTGCGCTCCAGCGACTTCGCCCCCTTCTTCAAGCTGGGGATCCCGTGCGTCAGCCTCTCATCGGACGGCCCGCACCTGGCCTACCACGAGCCGGGCGACACCATCTACCGGATCAACCCGGAGATCCTCGGAGCCATGGCCCGGCTGACGGCGGGCATCGCCGCAAACCTGGCCGACGCGGATCTGCCGGAGGCCGCGCCGCCGGCTCAATAGTCTTCGGGCAAAAGCGAGGCAATCGCCGCGGATGAGCTCCGCAGGCAGACGCAGGACCGATCCGCTTTGAATCGGCGCACTGTCTGTCTCTGACGGAATGCGGGCAGGTGTGTCCGTCCGGCCCGCTCCAACTGCACCCGGGCCCAACCTGCAAGCGACCGCCGGTCGGCGGGATTGTCCGTCCATCTGATGATTTTCCCATACAATCTTCAATTATTCAGGTTTACGTCCGGGCAAATGATCCCGATAATAGGTGCATAGCACGCGACGCACCCTGCAAAAGAAGTAGGAGGCAATATGAAGATCTCAAGCAGCGGCGGACCTTCCGGACCAACCGAAATACCCGATCAGCAACCGACCGAGCCAGGCAGTCCCGCCACCGGCAAGGCTTCGACGGCACTGCCGCCGGACAGGGTGCTCCAGCAACAGCCGCCGCTCCTGAACATGGGCCAGGCGGACGGGGGCGCAGCGTCCGCGGGCGATCCCGCCGGACCCACGATGAGCACCACCCAACTGAAACTGGCCATGGGGAAGTTCCACAATGCGAACGGCCCGGCGGGCGGCGCCCTGCCGCCGGAGGGCCGGCTTCCCGATCCGTCGGACCTGGGCAAGCTGCCGTCGGGCCTCCGCGAGGGTTTGCCGTTCGATCACGACATCGGCCCCGCGGCCACGTCGCCCGACCCGGCGGGACCGCAGGGCGGCGGCGCCCCGGGCACGCCGAAGCGGCCTGACAGCCACAAGGGCGTCGGCCCGCCGAGCCTGAACCTGGTGGAAATCCTGAAGCAAGGGGGGCCGAAGGAGCCCATCCTGCCGGGCACCGGGCAGCCGCATCCGCCCGATCCGCGGACCAGCGTTCCGATCCCGCCAAATGAGCCCGCGCCCTCCCCGCCCGATCCGCCCAAGCCCGAAGACGCATTGCACATTCAGGGATTCGACGTGCGCGCTCAGGCTCCGCTACCGTTGCCCCCCCCCCAACCGGATCCTCCGGATCCGGATCCCGAATCGCCTGCGGCTGCTTTCGGCGCCGGGAAAACGCCGGGCTTCGACGCACGGGCGGCGGCACCATTGCCGCCCGCTCCGCCCCAGCCCGATCCGCCGGATCCCGAATGACCGTCGGCATGGAATGGATGAAAGGCTTGGATCCATGAGCCGGATCCCGCTCATCTGGCGTCCTCACCGGCCGGAAGAGCGTTTTTCGGTCGCTAGGTGCCCCAGCTGTTTCAAATCCCGACCGAGCTTCATCACGGTCATCAGGATCACCAGAAACTCCAGCCGACCCAGAAACATACCAGCGGACATGGTCCAGAGCGCCACCGGGTTCGCTCCGGGTGTCGTGACACCGACCGAAAGACCCACAGTGCCGATGGCGGACGCGAATTCAAAGAAAGCAGCTTCCATGCTGTTGCCGGTCATGGTTAGGATCAGGCTGCCCGTGGCATAAGTGGCCAGATAGAGACAGACAAAGGCGACGATCTGCCTGACGTGTGCATCCTGTAAGAATATCCGGTGTTCGCCTTGCCACACGGGCTCCGCCATTATTGTAGATTGAGGCAGCAGCAGCCGCTTCAATTCGCGCACCGTCACCCGGAACAAGATGTGGATGCGGTACTGTTTGAGGCCGCCCGCCGTCGAACAGACACCGCCACCGATGAGCATCAGCACGACCAGCAGGCCGACGCCGGACCCGTTCCAATTTCCGTAGCCCACCGTCTGAAATCCGGTAGTGGTCAGCGCGGAGACGCTTTCAAACACCGCAACCCGCAACGCCTTACCTGGGGCGGGATACAACATTCGGCAGGTGGCAAAATAGGCGACCGCAACGCTCATCGGGATCAGCAACGCCAATAACCGGATTTCCCCGTTCCGGCTCACCGCCCGCAGCCGACCTCGTAAAAGAAGGTAAGCTGTCAGAAAATTGAGATTGCCCAGTATCATCAATCCGATGAGCACTCCCTCCACAGCCGGTCGGTCCCAGTGGCCGATGCTGTCGGAGTATGTTGAGAACCCACCGGTAGAAATCGCCGCGAAGGCGTGGTTGACCGCATCAAACCAGGACAGTCCCACCGCCCATAGGCTTCCGACACCCAGAAGCATATAGATTCCGTAAAGCCCCAAGACGAGCCGGACCGACTGGCGCACCTGCGGGACGAGCTGGTCCGTCCGCCCTTCGGCCTTCGATATGCCGGGACCCACGGGACCGGTGAGGGCGGCCAACATGATCACGGCCAGGCCGGCCCCGCCCACCAACTGCATCTCGCTGCGCCAGAGGAGCACCAGGTGCGAGACGCGGGTTACGTCCACCACCGAGAGGCCGGTGGTGGTCCATCCGCTCACCGCCTCGAACATCGCCTGGGTGAAATTGAGCGAGGCGGTAGGGATCAGGGGCATAGCGCTCGCAACGATTGCCCCGACCCAGCTCAACAGGACGATCACGCCACCTTCCGCCGTTGTGAGCGTGGCGGCTTCCGGGATGCGGCACGCCCGCCATAAAATCCAACCCACCCCCGCAACGATTAGAGACGGCACGAGGAACCAGACCGCTTGGTCCACCTCCTCCGGCCACGCCACCAGCGCCAGCAACGGCGTGGCCATCAGGACACCGACCAGGAGGAACATGAGCCCCGTGTATGCGAGGATGGCTCGATAACGGCTGGCGAGATACCCGATCCTGTTCATGCCCGGTCCCATTCGTTCCGCTCGCCAGTGATCGCCCGGAGGGCCGGACCATGGTTCTCGGGCAACGAAATCACCATCACCTGGTCACCAGGCAAGAGTTCCGTCCCCCCGCGCGGGATCATCGCCCGTCCCTCACGAACCAGACACGCCACCAACACGTCAGGCGGCAGATCCAGTTCGCTGAGGGACCGGTAAACCGCGGGCATATCATCGCGGAGCCTGAGCTCCGTCACGATCACGCGCCCTTCGCCCAGGGGGATCAGGTTGGTGATCTCCTGGAACGCGGTCCGCTGTTCGATCAGGCCGGCAATGACCCGCGTGGCCGAGAATGCGTTCACGCCCAGATCCCGGAATGTTGTCTCATTCTCCGGATCATTGACGACGGCCACCACGTGGGGGACGCTGAAGCAGCGCGTCGCCAACTGACAGATGATCAGGTTGTCGGCGTCGTGTGGCGTGGCCGCCAGGACCACATCCGCTTCCCGCACGCCAGCTTCGTCTAGAATGAGCGGGTTCGTTCCGTCTCCGAGGACAACCGTCGCCCGCAGCTGACGGGAGAGCCGGCCGCACTCTTCCGGGTCCTGGTCGACGATCGTGACCCGGCAGCTCTTGGCCAGGAAGCGGCGGCACAAGAATTGGAGTGGCTTGCCGCCGCCCGTGATCAGGATGTTCATCGCCCGTCCCCCACTCCCGCAGGGCCACCATCGAGACCCGCCAGACGGAGAACCGCATCGGCCGCCGTGTCCGCCGGACAGATCGTCTCGAGTCCCAGCTTCCGGCAAAAGGCAGCCAGCGCCGGATGGAACACCCGCGCGACCACCCGGGGAATATGCCATAAGTGCCGGGTCACCTGGGCCACCATCATATTCACCGTATCCTCGCGGGTAACGGCAACCACCAGGTCGGCTTGGCTGATTTTAGCCTGATCCAGGCAGGCCTTGTCCGTGCCGTCTCCTTCCAGGCAGAAACCGCTGAACTCGGCACCGAGCGCGGCGAAGGCATCCCGCCGCTGGTCGATCACAACCACACTGTGGCCCATGACGCTCAGGCGATTGGCCAATCGGGAACCCGTCTGGCCGCAGCCGACGATGACGACATATTGGTGGTTGCTCATCAGTGTTCATCCTTGGTTTGGTCCGTTTGTTCATCCAGAACGATCCCACCTGTGCGCGGCCATGTGGTCAGCCGCTCCAAATTCCGCTGGGCCGGCTCGTACCCGGGAGCCAGCGCCAAAGCGGCCCTGTACTCCTGGATCGCCGTCAGCACCTCGCCTCGGCGCTCGTGGACGGCCCCCAGCAGATTGAAGCCGGCCGGCCGGTCCGGATCACAGGCGATTGCGCCGCGGATCTCGAGCTCGGCTGCTTCCAACAGGCCATCCGCCATGAGTTGGCGAGCGCGGACTATTCGATTGAAATAGTCGGTGGCCGGGTCCGCTGCGGCCGCTCGTTGGTGGATCAACCGGTTGACCAGGGACCGCACCTGCTCGGGAACCAACGGCTTTTGCAGGAAATCGGCCGCCCCCAGCTTCATGGCTTCCACTGCGTTATCGATGTTGCCATGGGCGGTCACAATCACCACCCGGGCGCTCTCCTGCCGCCGCCGGATCTCGCGGAGGATTTCCAGTCCGCTCATCCCGGGCAATTGCAGGTCCAGGAGGATCACCTGGTAAAGGTCCTGTTCCAGGCAGTGCAGGGCTTCTTCGCCGTTCATCGCGGTGACCACAGACCGGTCGGAAGATGCAATGGCCTGGGCCAGGGTGAAACGGATATTCCGCTCATCATCCACGATCAGGATTCTCGCTGTTTCGCTCATCGCCGCACCTCATCATTCCTTTATGGGCAGGGTGAAGGTGAAAGTGCTGCCGTGGCCCGGCTCGGATTCCACCCAGATGGTTCCCTGGTGGGCCCGGACGATCTCACGACAGATTGCCAACCCCAAGCCGCTCCCATGGTCATTCGGATTGCTGTCGACCTGGACAAATTTTTCGAATATCCGGTTCTGGAATTCCTTCGAGATTCCACGTCCGTCATCGCGAACCGACACATGCACAAAACGGCCGATCTGTTCGGCCCGAATGGCGATATGCCCCCCTGGGGAGACATACCGCAACGCGTTGGAGATCAGATTGGTCAGCACCCAAGAGATCTTGGAGCCATCTGCGTGCACTGTCGACAGTCCATCCGGCAGATCCGCCGCCAACGTCACGCCGGCTTTTTCAGTCTGCGGCCGGAAAATGGCCAGCACCCGGTCAGCCAACCGGGCCACGGGCACATTTTCGAACTGCATCTCGATGCGTCCGGACTCGATTTTTTCGAGATCCAGCAAATCATTGACCAGCGCCCGGAGGCGGTTCGATTCCTGGTACGCCACGTCCAGCAGCTGGCGTTGCGACTCGTCCAGGCGTTCGACCGCCCGCTCACGCAGGAGACCAATGCTCATGCTGATGCTGGTCAGGGGCGTCCGTAGCTCGTGGGACGCGGTCATCACGAACTGGCTCTTCAGCCGATCCAGCTCCCGGAAGCGGGTCACGTCGCGGAGCAGCAGCACGACACAGAGCAACGCGGAACCGCTGCCGCGCACCGGGGTCACAGCAAAAGTGCAATGGCGGGTCGCACCGCCGCGGTTCAGCGTCAGGATCTGTTGATCCTCTTCCGGATGCGGAGGTTGTTGCGTATCGGCCGCCTGCCGCAGGAGGTCGAGCAAGCCCTCGTCATTGATCACCTCCAGGAAGTGCCGCCCGATGGCTTGTTCGGACGTCACCGCTAGCATGTTGAGGGCGGTGATGTTAATGTGGGTCACCCGCAGATCGGGATCGAAAACCAGGATCCCGTCCTCAATGCTCCGCAGGATGGCCTCGCCCCGCTTCTTTTCGGCCATGATTTCTTCCACGTTCATCTCGTGGTAGTCCTTGAGCCGTTGGGTCATCACATTGAATTCCCGCGTGAGCAGTCCGATCTCGTCTTGGCTGCCAACGGGCAGTTCCATGGCATACTGTCTCTGACCGACCTGTTGCGCGGCGACCGCCAATTGGTGCAACGGTCGCACCAATCGTTTGGACAACAGCAGACTGACGACAATCCCCAACACCACCGCCAGCAGCCCCACACCGCTGGTTGACCACACCGCTTGCCGGGCCAGCTGCTGCGCCCGCTGGCTGGTCCCGAACATCGTCTCTTCATTCATCCGCCGCAAGCGTTCGGCCTGTTCCTTCACTGCCGTGGAAAGAGGAGCCAGGCGGCTGTTGTCACCCGCCCCGACCGGCGGCGGTTCCAGTGGAACCAAAAGATCCGTTGCAGTCGAACGATAGATGGCATATCCGTTATCCAAATCACTGATAATTTTGGCTTCACCGGGGATGGTGATGTTGTCTTTGGCCCGGGCCAACCATTCCAGAAAGCGTGCCTCACTCTTCTGGAAACGGACCCGACCCGCCGAATAGTCACCGGCCCGTGCCTGGAGCACAGCCGCATCCTGCTCTTCCACGGCACACCACATCTGACCGGCGGCCTGAATGCTCTTGTAATTCTCTTTCAGGATGGCTTCAGAGGCTTGGCCCAGCTCGACCAAGTTGTGAATCGCCCAGACCAGGACGATTCCCGTCATCAGAAAAGCCATCCCGTATCCGAGCAGTATTTTCACACGCAGCGTCATCGTCCTGCCTCCCAGACAAAATCCACTCGGCCACCGCTGGCCACATTCGCGATGATGCAGACTAGATGCCAATTCGGCCAGATTTCAAAGGCTTTAATTGTTTGGGTTTACAACCGAAGTGTCCTGCAAACTGCCCGATCTCCGCCCGAGCGGGTTGCATTTTGCACGATGGCAGCAGGAGGGCATCGGTTTCCAGGGAGAGATCAATCGAGACCGTACTGCTTTCGGCGGCGCCACAGCGTCGCCGGATCCACGTCCAGGATCTCCGCCGCGGCCTGTAAACTGGGAGCGCCAGCCAGGACCCGGCGGATGTGCTGCTCTTCGATTGTCGCCAGCGGCACCGGGTCGCCCAGCCGAACTCGCTGCCGGGGCCCCAGCAACTCCTCGGGCAGGTGCTCTGTCCCGATTCGGGTGCCGCGGTTCAGAATCACCGCTCGTTCCACCACGTTGCGCAACTCCCGGATGTTGCCCGGCCAGTGATAATCCTGAAGAATCGCCTCGACTTCCGCGGTGAACCCTTCCACATGCTTCCGATTGGCCTGATTGAAGACGGCCAGCATCCGGCCGGCTATGGATTGTATGTCTTCCCGCCTGTCCCGCAACGATGGCAGGTAGATCGGGATGACGTTGATGCGGTAATAGAGGTCCTCTCTGAACCGTCCATCCGCCACGGCCTGTTTCAGATCGGCGCCCGTGGCAGCAATGATCCGCACATCGGCGTGGCGGGTGATCGATTGTCCAAGCCGTTCGTATTCCCGATCCTGGATGAATCGGAGCAGCTTGGGCTGAATTGGCACCGGCAGATCCCCCACTTCGTCCAGCAACAGCGTCCCCCCTTCGCACGCCGCGATCCGTCCGGGATTGTCACGGACTGCGCCCGTGAATGCGCCTTTGACATGGCCGAACAGCTCACTCTCCAGGAGCTCCGCGCTCAGGCTGGCGCATGAAACCACACCGAACGGCTTGCCGGCCCGTCGGCTCCACCGGTGGATGGCCCGGGCCAGCACCGTTTTCCCGGTTCCGCTTTCGCCGTTGAGCAGCACCGTGGCCTCGGCAGCCGCAACCTGACGGGCCATTTCCACCGCCCGCTGCATCGCCGGGCAGGCGGTTTGAAAATCCAGCTCCGGGTGCATCCGGCCCAGGTCGCTGCGCAGCGCGGTCACCTCGTGTTCCAGCATCCGGAGCGCCCCCACCTGTCGGGCGATCAGGCGGATCTGCTCCGGGTCGAACGGTTTGGCCAAAAAATCGAAGGCTCCGCTCCGGATGGCCGAGACGGCCGATTCGATGGATGCATATGCCGTCACCACCACGATGCGCGCCGACGGGGCCGCCGCCAGCAGCGGCGGGATGAGGTCGAGTCCGTTTTCGTGTTCCAGCCGAAGATCCAAAAAGATCAGGTCGTACACCCGCCGTTCGGTCGCATCGATGGCGACCGAACCCGACTCCGCACCGGTCACCGCGTGCCCTTCGCTCTCCAAGCAAATGGTCATGGTCCGGCGGATATTGGCCTCGTCATCGATGATGAGGATATTCAAATTGGGGATACGCTCGAGAGGCTGGCTCATGATCGCTAACTCTTCGCTGACTGGCTGACGTGCAGGCGGCGGAAGCGGCAACTTCTGCCATTATACGCTCTTCGTCGGATAGGCACCAGCGGGGCGAGCGACGGTCTTGATCGGCGCGCGGTACCGCGAGCAGGGGATGACGCGCATCAGCTTTACCAGCCAGGCAGACAGCTCGGGGAAAACAATCTCGCGGCGGTCGCGGTGCAGCCGCGCGTCCGCGTGGAGGCCGTTGCTCATTCGACCATCTCCATTTTGTCAGGAACCTGGCGCCGGGAGCCGGGTCTAATGGTAGGATCATCACAGATTGTCCGGGCATACCATGATGAGGGGAGACGATGCTGCAGACCGTCCGGTTGACCAAGCGCTACAACGGACTCACCGCGGTTCAGGATGTAAGCATCACCATTCCGGCGGGCCGCGTGACCGGATACCTCGGTCCGAACGGCTCCGGCAAAAGCACCACGGTGAAAATGCTCGCCGGGTTGCTCCAGCCGACCAGCGGCGACATACTGTTCCAAGGTGTTCCCCTGAAGGACCGCTGGCTGGAATACAAAGCCCGGCTCGGCTACGTGCCCGAGGAGCCGCTGCTGTATCCGTACCTGACCGCGCCGGAGTACCTCCGGCTGGTGGGGCGTCTCCGCGGGATGGCGGAAACCCGGCTGGCCGAAAAGATCGAATCCCTGTTGCGCCTGCTCATCCTCCATCCGCACCGCCACCTGCCTATCGCCGCTTACTCCAAGGGCATGCGCCAGAAGGTGCTCATCATCGCCGCCCTGCTGCACGATCCGGACGTGCTGATCGTGGACGAACCGCTGTCGGGCCTGGACGTCACGGCCATGCTGGTCTTCCGGCACCTGCTGACCAGCCTGGCCGAGGCCGGCAAGGCGATTCTCTACAGTTCCCATGTCCTGGAAGTGGTGGAAAAGATCTGTTCCCGGGTCATCATCCTGGACCGGGGCCGGATCGTGGCCGACGACGAGGTGTCGGCCCTGCGAGCCATGATGCGGCTGCCGTCGTTGGAGCACGTGTTCACCCAGTTGGTCAGTCGGGAGGATGCCGCCACGGTCGCCCGGGAAATCGTCGCGGTGATGCGGGCATGACCGGCGGCGAATCGGCGCCAACCGGCTGCTGAATCGGAAGTCATCGGAATCCGGAGGCAACGGATGCCGGGCCGCTTCGCTCACCGCGGGCGCGTGTTCATGGAACTGGTGCGACACTGCACGGCTCGTTCCCTGGTGAGCGACACCCTGGTCCCGCAGGCGGACGCGACCCGGGCCGTCGGTCAGGTGCTGGCCCTGGTGGCCGGTCCGGGATTGGTCATCCCCTTCCTGCTCATCATGAAATACCTGTACCTCGCGACGACGGCGCCGGCCTGGATTCCGGCGGCCGTCCAGATCGACCGGTGTTTGTTTATCTCGTATGCCTTGGCAGTGACCGGGATTGCCGCTGCCTGGCAGTGGGATGCCCTGGGCCTGGACCGGCGCGACCACGCGACCCTGTCGCCCTTGCCGATCCCGGTTCGCACCGTGCATCTGGCTTCCTGCCTGTCGCAGTGCCTGTGCCTGGCGCTGTTTTTCCTGGCCGCCAACTGCGGGCCCATCCTGCTGTTTCCCGTCGTGCTTGAAATCGGCGAGGGAGCGGGGGGCGGCCTGGCCCAGGTGGCCGCCCAGTCCGCGAGCACGCTGACCGGTTGCGCGTTCGTGTTCTTTCTGGTCCTGACCGTGCGGGGCATCCTGCCAGCTCTGCTGGGGTCGCGGACCAGCCATCGGCTGACTCCCTGGGTTCAGGCCGGTCTGATCATGTCCGCGGCCCTGCTGGTGTTTCTGTACCCCCAGGCGGCCCGGGCGTTGGCGAACATCGAGCGGGGCGGCGGCCCCTTCCCGTACTGGGTCCCCTCGCTCTGGTTCACGGGTCTGCAGGAGTGGTTGCTGGGGGCCGATGAGCCGTTGCCGGCGGCCCTGGCCGGCACGGCGATCCATGCCCTGGCCGCGGTCCTGACCGGTTATGGCCTGACCCTGTTGCTCGTTTTCCGGCGATATGCCAGGTTCGGCACCGAAGGGACAGATCCCACCAGCGGTTCGGCCAGCCGGTGGCGGGACCGGCTGCGGACCTGGCTGGATCGGCGCTGGCTCACCCAGCCGCTGGAACGGGCGACGTTCCATTTCTGCCTGGCCGGCCTGTTCCGCGGCCGAAGGCAGAAGATGATCGTCACCGGAGCCGCCGCCATCGCCTTTGCCCTGGCGGCCGTCCGGATCGCTGCCGTGTCGTCGACAACGCCTCCCGGTGGGGTGGACCAGTCCGTTCTGGCCATCCCGTTGATTTTTTCGTTCTGCCTGGTACTCGGCGTACGCTACGCGGCGGCCGTTCCGGCGGAATGGCCGGCCAACTGGCTGTTCCAAATCAACGCCCCGTTGGCCGGGCGACCGCTCTGGCGGGGGTGCCGGAAATTCGTCTTCATCATTGGCGTGCTGCCGCCCATCGTACTGCTGCCCTTGTCCGCGAGTCAGATCGGCTGGGGCCCGGCGGGGTGCTTCCACGGCATGGTTCTCCTGCTGGGAGCCATCCTGCGGGAGACGCTCTTCCTGCGGTTTGACAAGATCCCGTTCACCTGCCGCCACCTGCCGGGGGCAGTCAACCTGAAGGCCACCTGGCCGCTCTTCTGGATCGGCTTCAGCGCCTACGTGCACTTTCCGGTCACGGCCGGCCGGTGGGCATCGGCCCATCCGGCTGGATGGATCGTCATCTTGACCGGTCTCCTGTCCGCCCTGATCGTTCTGCGCGGCATCCGCAACAAACGGCTGTCCGGAGCGGTGCCTTTCGTCTTCGACGCGGCGCCCGAGCCGGCGGTGCAAGGCCTGAACCTGCTCCCCTGATTCGCGGTACCGGCCTGAAATGTCCGCGCGCCCTCGCCGGTGCACGGTGCGGCGACGATTCCCCGCGCGCGCCAGGCGCCGCCCCGTGTATAATGATGCCGATCCTGCGCAGCATTCCGCGCCGAGCCGGCGCCGGCCGGCCGGTCGCGTCACCGGGACGAGCCATGGACACACAACCCCTCGACATCGCCGTCATCGGCTGCGGCGTGGCCGGACTCACCGCCGCCCACGTGCTCCAGCGACGGCACCGCATCACGGTCTTTGAGCAAAACGACTACCTAGGCGGGCACACGCATACCGTGATGATCCCGGACGGCCCCGACGCCGGCACGCCGGTGGACACCGGCTTCATCGTCTTCAACACCCGCACCTACCCGAACTTCATTCGGCTACTGGACGATCTCGGCGTGGCCGACCGCGCGAGCGAGATGAGCTTCAGCTTCACCTGCCGCGAGACCGGCCTGGTTTACGCCGGCACCGATCTGAACGGCCTGTTCGCCCAGCGGCGCAACCTGTTCCGGCCCGCCTTCTGGGGGATGCTCCGCGGCATCCGGCGCTTCGGCCGCCGCGCCGGCGCGGACCTGGCCGCGGGCCGGCTGGCCGGACGGACCCTCGGCGATTACCTGGCGGACCTCGGGCTGGGGCCGGCGTTCCGTGACGACTATCTCCTGCCCATGGGCGCCGCCATCTGGTCCACCCCCGTCTGCGACATGCTGGCGTTCCCGGCGGAGTCGTTCGTCCGCTTCTTCGGCAACCACGGCCTGCTCACCCTCAAGGACCGGCCCCGCTGGCGGACCGTCGCCGACGGCTCCCACAGCTACGTGAAAGCCTTCGCCGCCGCGTTTCACGGAGAGCTGTGCCCCGGGACGGCGGTGGCCGGCGTGCGTCGTGACGCCGACGGCGTCACCGTGCGCCTGGCCGACGGCGCCACGCGGCGCTTCCACCGCGCGGTCATCGCCACCCACGCCGACGAGGCGCTGGCGCTCCTCGAAGACCCCACGCCGGACGAGCGCCGCGTTCTCGGCGCCTGGCGCTACAACCGGAACCACACCGAGCTCCACACCGACGCCGCGGCGCTGCCGCCGCTGCGCCGCGCCTGGGCCGCGTGGAACTACGCCCGCGAAACGGTCGCCGACGGCGCGAGCCGGCTGTCGCTGACCTACCACATGAACCGCCTCCAGGGGCTGGTCACCGCGCACGAGTACTGCGTGTCGCTCAACCGTCCGCGGCCGCCCGCCGCCGGGCGCCTGGTCGCGGAAATGGAATACACGCACCCGATGTACACGGCCGAGGCGCTGGCCAGCCAGGCGGAGCTGCCCGCCCTCAGCGGCCCGTTCCACACCTTCTTCTGCGGCAGCTACCACCGCTGGGGCTTCCACGAGGATGCCGTGGCGTCGGCCCTGGCCGTCTGCAGCCGGTTCGGACTGGAGCTATGAACTCGCGGATCTACGTCGGCGAAGTGAGCCACGCCCGGCTGCGGCCGGTGCGGCACGTGTTCCGCTATCCCCTCTACTGGTACGCCTTCGATCTCGACGAGCTGCCCGAGCTTCACCGCCGGATCGCCCTCTTCGGCCACAACCGGATCCGGCCGGTGGCCCTCCACGACGGCGACTACCTGACCGCGGGCGACGCACCCATTCGCGACAAGCTCCTGGCGCTGCTCCGCCGGCACGGGCGCGAGGGCCCCGTCGGCCGGATCGAGCTGGTGACCGCGGCCCGCTACTTCAATTACGTCTTCAACCCGGTGAGCTTTCACGTCTGCCGCCGCCCCGACGGCGCCGTGGCTGTCGTGGTGGCGGAGGTGAACAACACCTTCGGCGAGCGCCACGTGTACGTTCTGGACCGGCCCGAGGGACCGCCCGGCGAGTGGCCGCTCCGCTTCCGCGCCGACAAGGCGTTCCACGTCTCGCCCTTCAACGACCGGCGCGGGGCGTACGCCTTCGAGCTCACCGTCGCCGACGGTCCCATGGACATCCGCATCCACCTGGAGCGCGACGGCGAGCGGGTGATGACCGCCCGGCTGCATGGCGTCCCGTGGCCACTCACCGCCGACAACCTGGCCCGCACCGTGGCCCGCTTCCCCCTGGCGGCCGCCCTGAGCGTGCCGCGCATCACCTGGCAGGCCGCCCGGCTCTACTTCCAGCGGCGATTGCCCGTGCACGCCCGCCCCGACCCCGACAGCCCCATGACCATCGGCCGGCGCCCGCCCGGCTGGCACGAGCGGATCTGCCGGCGCCTGGTCTGCGGCATCCTCCGGCGGCTGACGCACGGCCGGCTGGTGCTGGCGCAGCCCGACGGCGCCGAGCGGGCGTTCGGCGACTCCGCCGCCCCGGTGCCGGTGCGGCTGGAGCTTCGCAACTGGCGGCTCTTCCCGCGCCTGGTCTGGAGCGGCGACATCGGCTTCGGCGAATCGTACGCCGACGGCGACTGGGACTGCGACAACCTCACCGGCGCGATCCGGCTGTTCATCCGCAACCGCGAGGCGCTCGCCGCCGGCAACCTGGCCACCGCCGCCGTCAGCCGCGCCGCCAACCGGCTGCGCCACGGCCGGCGACGCAACACGTTGCTCGGCAGCCGGGCGAACATCCGCGACCATTACGACCTGAGCAACGCGATGTACCGGCTCTTCCTCGACGAATCCATGATGTACTCGTGCGCCCTGTTCGACGCGCCCGATCTCAGTCTGGAGGAGGCCCAGCACCGCAAGGTCGCCCGGCTGCTGGCCAAGGCCGCCCCGGGTCCCGGCGACCACCTGCTGGAGATCGGCTCCGGCTGGGGGACGTTCGCCATCGCCGCGGCGCGCGAGACCGGCTGTCGGGTGACCACCATCACCCTGAGCGAGGAGCAGTTGGCGCTGGCCCGCGAACGCGTCCGGGCGGCGGGCCTCGCCGACCGCGTCGCGGTGGAGCTGTGCGACTACCGCCACGTGCAGGGCCGCTACGACCGGATCGTCTCCATCGAGATGCTCGAGGCGGTGGGCCACCGTTACCTCGGCACCTTTTTCGCCCGGCTCGACGCGCTGCTTCAACCCGGCGGCTGGGCGGTGATCCAGGTGATCACCATCCCTGACCAGCGCTACGACGACTACCGCCGTCAGCCCGACTGGATTCAGAAACACATCTTCCCCGGCGGCCTGCTGCCGTCGCTCACCGCGCTGAGCCGGGCCATGACGAACCACTCGACGCTCGTGGTGCAGGATCTGGAGAACATCGGCGCCCACTACGCCCCGACCCTGGCGGAGTGGCGGCGGCGCTTCCTGGCCAACACCCCGGCGGTGCGGGCCCTGGGGTTCGATGATGCGTTCATCCGGAAGTGGGTGTATTATTTTTCCTACTGCGAGGGGGCGTTCGCCGAGCGTTACCTGAACGATCTGCAACTCGTGCTGGCCCGGCCCGGCTCCCCGCAAGCGCCCTGGGAGAGGCTCCGCTGCCCATGAGCACCGATACCGCAGCCGCCGGCGGCAAGGGCCGGCTGGACCTGTTGCACAGCCTGCCCTTCCTCTCGGTCCACCTGGCCTGCCTGCTGGTCATCTGGGCCGGCGTGAGCTGGATCGCCGTGGGCACTTGCATCCTCCTCCACTACGCCCGGGCGTTCGGCCTCACCGCCGGCTACCACCGCTACTTCGCCCACAAGTCGTACAAGACGGGCCGGGCCTTCCAGTTTCTCCTGGCGGTCCTCGGCGCCTCGGCCGCCCAGATGGGTCCGCTCTGGTGGGCCGGCCACCACCGGATCCACCACCGGTACGTGGACACCGACGCAGACGTCCACTCCCCCAGCCGGCAGGGTTTCTGGTGGGCCCATATGGGCTGGATCGTCAGCGACCGCTACCTGCACACAAACGAGGCGGTGATCAAGGATTTCGCCCGCTTCCCCGAACTCCGCTGGCTGGACCGCTTCCACTGGGGGCCACCACTGCTGCTGGCGGCGGGCCTGTACGGCCTCGGCGCCTGGCTGGGCGCCGCCCGCCCGGAACTCGGCACGTCGGGGCTGCAACTCCTGACCTGGGGCTTTTTCATCAGCACCGTGCTCCTGTACCACGGGACGTTCTTCGTCAACTCGCTGGCCCACACCTGGGGGACGCGCCGGTTCAACACCCGCGACACCAGCCGCAACAACCTGCTCATCACCCTGCTCACCTTCGGCGAGGGCTGGCACAACAACCACCACCGGTACCCCGCCTCGGAACGCCAAGGGTTCTACTGGTGGGAACTCGATCCCACCCACTACCTGCTGAAGCTGTTCGCACGGGCGGGGCTGGTCCGGGAGCTGGCCGTCCCGCCGCCGGCGGTTTTCGCCGAGGCCGCGGCGCGGCGGTAGCACGCCCGGGCGTGGGAAAGCGACGCCGACGGCCGGCCCGATCGCAACTCCGAATCCATTGAGGTTGCCATGTCCACGATCCTGCACATTTGCCTGGCCGCTGCCTCCATCCTGGCGCTGGCCCATCCCTTCGTCGCCGCGGCGCCGGCGGCCGCGGACGGGCGCCGGCCGTTGCTGGTCACCGTGGACGACCTGCCCCTGACTTCGGCGCGTCTCCATCCCGAGCCGGCCGAGCGGCGGCGGATCACCGAGGCGCTGCTCGCCGCCCTGGCCCGCCACGGCGTCACCGCGGTGGGGATGGTCACGTGGCGCAACGTCCAGGGCCCCGAGGACCTGGCCCTGCTCGACGCGTGGCTGGCGGCCGGACACGAGCTGGGCAACCACACCGCCACGCATCCGGACCTGACCCGCGTGGGCGCCGCGGCTTTTGTCGCCGACGCCGAGTCGTGCCGGGTACGGCTGGCGGAGCGGCTGGCGCCGCGGGGGCAGGCGCCGCGCTTCTTCCGCTACCCGATGCTACGCGAGGGAAACACCGCCGCAGACTGGCGGGCGGTGCGCCGCTACCTGGCCGAGACGGGACAGCGCAATTTGCCGGTGACGCTGGACACCCAGGACTACGCCTTCGAGGAGCCGTGGGTGACCGCCCGTCGCGCCGGTGACGCCGCGGCCATGGCCCGCGTCGCCGAGGAGTACCAGTATTCGCTGCGACTCTCCGTCAGGGACCAGGAGCGGCGGGGCGACCGGCTGCTGGGCCGCGCCGCGCCGCAGATCCTGCTTCTCCACGCCACTGAAGTGAGCGCCGCCCAGTGGGACACGCTGTTTGCCTGGCTCACGGAGACCGGCCACCGGTTTGCCGCCGCCGACGAGGTGCTGGCCGACCCGGCGCTGGCGGAGGAGCCGGAGTTCCTGGCCACCTATGGCTGCGGCCTGTGGGATCGTCTGGCCGCGGTCCGGGAGGCGGACGCCGCCCGCCGCGACGTCGCGCAGCTCCTGGAGCGGCAGGCCGAGGCGTGGAATCGGGGCGACCTCGAGGCCTTCTGCTCGGTCTACGCCGAGACGGCCGCCTTCGCCTCGCCCAAGGGGCTCACCCGCGGCCGGGCCGAGGTGCTGGCGCGCTACCGGCAGTCGTATCCGGACGAGGCCGCGCGGGGCCGCCTGTCATTTGAAATTTTGGAGATTCTCCCCGTACAGGGGCGAGAGGTGTCGTTGCTGGGGGACGCGCGCCCCGGTCGGATCCACGCCGTGTCGGTGGTGGCGCGCTGGACCATCGCCGCCGCCGCGGCTACCCACAGCGGCCTGACCCTGCTCGTGCTCCACCGCCGGGGCGACACCTGGGTGGTGGTCCAGGACGCTTCCATGTGAACCGGCGCGGCCCCCGCCGTACCGCGCCGCCGGCCCGCCCGCACGGCGAACCGCTTACTTGGTGCCGAACAGCCGATCGCCCGCGTCGCCCAGGCCGGGCAGGATGTAGCCGTTCTCGTTGAGATGATCGTCCAAGGCGGCGGAATAGATCTCCACCTCCGGCGCGTGCCGCTCCAGATTGGCCACGCCCTCGGGCGCCGCCACCAGGCAGAGCACCTTGATCCGGTGGCAGCCGGCGGTTTTCAGGTAGTCGATGGTGGCCCGCAGCGAGTTGCCGGTAGCCAGCATGGGATCCACGATGATGGCGGTGCGGGCGTCGACGTCGTGGGAGAGTTTCCGGTAGTAGGTCACCGGCTCCAGCGTCGCCTCGTTCCGGTAAATCCCGATGATGTTCACCCGCGCCGACGGGATCAGGTCCAACACGCCGGGCAGCATGCCGATCCCGGCCCGCAGGATGGGCACCACGGCCACCTTCTTGCCCGAGAGCCGCTGCACCTGGACCGCGCCGGCCCAGCCGCTCACTTCCATCGGTTCCAGTTCCAGGTCGCGGGTGGCTTCGTAGGTCAGGAGGTTGGTGATCTCCTCGGCCAGCCGGCGGAACTTGGACGTGGGGCACGCGGCGTCCCGCATCAGGCCCAGCTTGTGCGCGATCAGGGGGTGTTGGACAACCCGGAATCCCATGGTGTTTCCTCCCGTCAGATTTGGCGGCGGGCCGCCCGCAGGGCGGCTGAAATCATTACCTGAATATAGTGGCCGGATCGGGTTTGCCGCCCGCGCGCCCGATCTGCTCCAGCCGGTCCAGTCTCCAACTAAAATACGTCGCGTGGGAATCCATGATCCCGCCGCGCAGGGCCGCGATGTGCCGGCGCGATTCCCGCAGGGGGGCGCGCCAGTTGCGGCCGGCGATCATCGCACCCAACGACGCGCAGCATTCGCAATCGACCTGGTACACGGTGGTCATCGCATCGTTCGGGTTGAGGATCGCGGCGCGCTGGAGATCCCCACGGGCCGCCGCGATTTCTTCATCGGCGGAAATCTGCTGCAGCATCAGCTCCCGGGCCATGGCCAGGCGGATCGCCGCCCGGGTGCGGTGCGTCCAGTGGGTGTTGGCGTTGACGTGCTCCGCCGTGTCCAGCGCGGCGTGCGCCTTGCGGGCCAAGGCAGCCGGATCGCCCTGGCGGCGGAGGATCTGATACTCCATCAGGTTGAGATAGGCGAGCGCCAGGTTCACGCCGGAGGAGAGTTTTTCAGTGCCGACCTCCATGGCCTGTTCCATGCTCGCCGCGGATGCCAGGTAATCGGCCGTCGGGTCCTCGTCCCGGCTGGCCCGGTACCCGCCGAGATCCAGGTAGATCAGCGCACGGGCGTTGAGCGCGACAACGTTCCGCGGCTCCCGGGCCAGCAACCGGTCCGCGCAGGCGATTCCCTTGAGAAAGAACGGCCGCGGATCGCCCTTTCGGCCGAATTCCAGCTTGCCCTGCTCCCAGTAGAGCGTTGCCACTTCGTCCAGCAGGCCGAGATCTTCGGGATGCCGCCGCAGCGCCGTTTCCGCGGCCTGGAGGGCGGTGGCGGCCGTCTCTTCGGCGGGCAGACCGTGGTGGATCAGGTACTCGAGCCAGGTCGCGTGGGCGCTGACAATGAGCCGGTGCGGCTCGGTCAGGTCCGGATCGATCCGCAAGGCATCGTTGGCCGAGGCCAGGATCTTGGCGTACGCGTCCGCGTTCGGCCGCCCGCGGTGCCAAACATCCATGAACAGCGTGTCTTCCCACAGGGAGGCCAGTTCGACGTGGATCAGCGCGTCGCTGGGCGCCACCCGGGCCGCGGCGGCGTACGCGGCCGCGGCGTCCTGGTACGGCGCCACCACTTCGGCGTACCGCCCGGCGATCCGGTGTTCGCCGCCCTGCCAGCGCCGGATGCGTCCCTCCAGCACCTTCGCCCCGTAGAGCCACGGCATGCGCCGGAACGCCTGCCGGGCCTTGGCCAGCGCCTCGTCCAGACGGTTTTCGTAGAAGGCCAGCAGCGCTTCCGGCCACTCCGGGCAGTCACGGTCAAGGCCGACGCCCGCGCGCAGGTAGCGGCAGGCCGGTTCGCGCAGGGTGCGACTGATCTCCGCCCGGCGGCTGTCCCGCCGGACGCGATCCCGGATCTGGACGAGCGCCAGCTTTTCACGGGCATAGATCTGGCCCAGCGCGCTCCCCAGGGCGAAGGCGACCTCGGGTGTCCGATAGTCCAGGTTCCAGGCGCGCTCCAGGTGCTCCCGGGCGCGGTCGAAGTCGTGCAGCGCCAGGTAGCCGCGCCCCAGCGCCGAGTGGCCCGGACCGGCGGCCACGGCGCCCCGCGCGCCCATCTCCCGTTCGATCGCCTGCATGGCCCGGCGCACCATGGCTTTGGCTGGTCTAATGTCGTGGCTGTCCAGCGACTGGGCCCGCCACAGGACGCTCTCCACCCGCTCCACCTGCTGGCCGAACCGCTGGGCCAATTCGGCCTGCTCGGCGGCGTCACGGCGGGCCTGCCACCAGAGGCCGAGGAGCACCACCGTGACCGCCAGTCCCGCGGCGGCCACCGCCACCACGGCCTTGTGCTTGCGCAGGCGCTTGCCGACGCGCTCCACCAGACTCGGCGGACGGGCCAGGATCGGCTCCCCGTTGAGGAACCGGTCCAGCTCGTCGGCGAGCGCCCGGGCCGAATCGTAGCGCCGGCGGGGATCCTTTTCCAAACACTTCATGACCACGCATTCGAGGTCCACGGGCACCGCCGACGCGTGCAGCCGCAGGGAATCGGGATCCTTGTTGATGGCCTGCAGGAGCGCCTCGACGGGTGTAGCCGCCTCGAACGGGGGATGCCCGGCCAGCAGGGCGTAGAGCGTGGCGCCCAGACTGTAGACGTCCGCGCGGCGGTCCACTGTCCCCGCCTGACCCATGGCCTGCTCCGGCGACACGAAGGCCGGCGTGCCCAGGGAGGTCCCGCTCACGGTGAGCGCCTCCCCGCCCAGTTCCCGGACCAGGCCGAAGTCCACCACATAGGGGGTCAGCGTCCCATCCTCATTCGTCTCCACCATGATGTTGGCCGGCTTGATGTCCCGGTGGATGAGGCCCATCCGGTGGGCGGCATGGGCCGCCTCAGCCGCCTGCCTGACGATGAGCACCTTCTGCTCCAGCGACATGCCCGCCGCCGCAGCGCTCAACGCCCGGCCGTCGATGTACTGCATGGCGATGTACGGCCGTCCGCGCACTTCGCCCACCTCGTACACCTTGCCCACATGGGGATGGTCGATACGCGCCTGGGCTTGCGCCTCCCGGAAGAAGCGCTGGACGCATTCGGGATCGTCACTGGACAGGAACTTGACCGCCACTCGCCGGTTCAGCCGGGTGTCCCAGGCCAGGTACACCCGGCCCATGCCGCCCGTGCCGAGGAGGCGCTCGCAGCGGTAGAGGGCCCAGTCCGGCGCGGGCCAGCCGGTTTCCCCAGCTGCGTCTTCCGGCGGTCCGTCGGCGCGGCCGGTGTCCGGGACGGCGGCTGTGCCGGGCGGCTGTGCCGGCGGAGCGGCGGGGCGGTCCGGCGCCGGGGCTCCGGTCTGGCTCGGCAAGGCGACGGTGTCAGGCCCCTGATCGGAGTCCGCAGAGGAGCCGTTCGTGCGTCTGAAGCGGGAATCGGAACTCACGACCCTATTCTATCGACTTGCCGGGTAACCATCAAGGCGGATCTCACCGGAGACCGTTGACTCGGACCGGCGGCGGGAGTATAGTGACGGCGGTTGTTTGAGCCACAGGCGCCCGCCGGGCTGAAAAGGGAAGGCGGTGAAAAACCGCCGCGGTCCCGCCGCTGTGACCGGGGACGAACGCCGCGCGATCCACTGTCCCGCCGAAAGGGGGATGGGAAGGAGCGGCCGGTAGGACGATCCGGAAGCCAGAAGACCTGCCTGTGGCTCGTCATCGGATTCTTCGAGGTACAAGATACGGTGATGGACCGACCGTCCGCATTTCACATTCATCCCGGCGTCCCCAACCTCCGGAGAATCCTATTCATCATTCATTGAATAGGAGGATCCATGCTTCGTCTGTTTCTGGCTTTCCTGATCGGCTGGCTCGGTGTCGCGGCAGCCTTTCCCGCCGCCGCTGATGACACGGCCGAATCCCCGGTCCGCATCCGGACCGAGATCGTCGTCACCGCCACCCGCACCGAGGCGGAGCTGCGCACGGTGGGCAACTCGGTCACCGTGCTCACCCGCGCGGAACTGCAGCGGCGCGGCTACGCCACGGTGGCTGACGCGCTGGCCGGCGTGGCCGGCGTCCAGCTCACCGCCTCCGGCCCGGCGGGCAGCGTCACCACCGCCTCGCTGCGCGGGGCCAACTCCGAGCATACCCTGCTCCTGCTCGACGGCGTCCGCGCCAACGACCCCATGAGCCCCAGCCGGGGGGCCGACCTCGGCAACCTGACCCTCGACAACGTGGAGCGGATCGAGGTGATCCGCGGCCCCCAGAGCACCGTGCTCGGCTCCGACGCCATCGGCGGCGTGATCCACATCATCACCCGCCACGGCGAAGGCAAGCCGGAAGTCACCGCCGAGGCCGAGGGCGGCAGCTACGGCACCTGGCGCGCCCGGGCCGGCGTGGCCGGCACCGGCGGCGGCTGGCGCTATGCCGGCAGCGTGTCGCACACCGCGAGCGACGGCTTCTCGGCCGCGGCGGCCCGCGACGGCAACACCGAAGCCGACGGCTGGCGCAACACCACCGCCACCGGCCGGCTGGAGTACGCGTTCTCGCCCGCCCTGTCGGCTTCGGCCAACTTCCGGTTCCTCGACGGCCGCAGCGGCCTGGACAATTTCGGCGGTCCCTACGGCGACGATCCCAACTTCACCGGTGACGAGCGCCAGCTCCTGGCCGGTGCCGAGCTGCGCCACACCCACGGCTCGGGGCTGTGGCGGCAGCGCCTCGCTTTCGCCTACACCGGCGCCGACCGCGAGTACCTCAACTTCGCCGACGACGCCCACCCCGGCGAGTCCAGCGAGGCGCGGTACAAGGGCATCACCCACCAGCTCACGTGGCAGCACGAACTGTTCCTTCTCGATGGGCACGCCCTGACCGCCGGCTACGACTACCTCCGGGAACAGGGCCACTCCTACTACCATTCCGAGAGCCTGTGGGGCCCGTACACGTCCGCCTTCCCCGGGCAAAGCGCCGACATGCACTCGCTCTACCTCCAGGACCAGTTTCAGCTCGGCGGCCGGTTCTTTCTCACCGGCGGCGTCCGGCTGGATTATCACGACCGCTTCGGAGCCGATCTCAACTTCCGCCTCATGCCCGTGCTGGACCTGGCGGCAACCGGCACCCGGTTCCACGGCAGCGTGGGCACCGGCTTCAAGGCGCCGTCGCTGTACCAGCTCTACGCCCCGCCCTCCGACTGGGGCAACACCGGCAACCCGGACCTGCAACCCGAGGAAAGCTGGAGCGTCGACGGCGGCGTGGACCAGTACCTCTTCGGCCAGACGCTGTGGCTGAGCGTCACGGGCTTCCACAACCGCTACTCCGGCCTCATCGTGTTCGGTGACGGCTACGCGAACCTGGACGACGCGGCCGCGTCCGGCGTGGAGGCCGAGACCCAGTGGTCGCCGCACGAGCGGCTCCGCCTGGGCGCGGCGTACACCTACACCTGGAGCGAGGATCGCGCCACCGGCGACTCGCTGCTGCGGCGCGCGCCCCATCTGGTGTCGGTCACCGCGGCGGTGCGGCCCGTCGCGAAGCTGAACCTGGCGGCGCAGCTCCTGTACAAGGGCGCCCGGCCGGACCTGGATTTTTCCTCATGGCCTTCCCGGCGGGTTCGGCTCGATCCGTACACCCTCCTCAACCTGACGGCCACGTACCCGCTGTCGGACGAGCTCGAACTCTTCGGGCGGGTGTTCAATCTGCTGAACCAGGATCTGGAAGAGATCGCCGGCTACGGCTGGTCGGAGCTGGCGGTGTACGGTGGGATCCGGCTCCGGCTGCGGTGAGCCGGAGTTATCAGAGAGCCTTTTTCACCACGAAGACACGAAGGGCACAAAGGATGTTGATAGTTGATAGTTGATGTTGAATCGGTGAATGGGTGAAGGAGACGGGAAACGAAAGGCGAGTCCCGAGCCCAGAACCGCGAAACCCGGTGCCCGATGTCCGACGATCGGGAACGAGTTCCGAGTCTCGAGCCTCGAGCCTCGAGACCGGACACTCCGAGACGAGTCGCATTCAGGAGTCACACCGTGACGAACAGTCGAATTCTTCTTGGCTTCATTCTGACCGTGGTGCTGACCGGCGCCGCCCGGCCTGCCGATTACCCCAAACCCCACCGCGACCCTGTGACGCCGAACAAGGCCCAGGCTCAGCTCATCCAGGACGGCATCGCCCTTCACGATCGGGGCGATTACAACAAATCGATCGCCAAATACAACCTCGTCATGGCTGAGAATCCCGCTTGCATGCCGGCGCTGCATGAGCTCTGCTACTCCCTCTTCACCGCCGGACGCTATGCGGACGCCCTCCGCCACGCCCGCCGGGGCATGGAGTACCGCTCCGACAGTTTGGCCGGTTTCTACATGGTGGCGGGCAACTGCCTCGACGCTCTGGACGATACCAAGGGCGCGCTCAAGGCCTACGACGCCGGCATCCGGCTGGTCCCCGGCGAGGGCCTGCTCTATTTCAACCGGGCCGTCACCCTCCTGAACCAGGACAAGCCGGGCCCGGCCGTCGACGACCTCCAGCGCGCTCTCTACCGCAAGCCCAACCATCCCACCAGCCACCTGCTGCTGGGGCAGATCTGGTACCAACAGGACAACCGTATCCCGGCCCTGCTGGCCCTGCTCCGCTTCCTGGAACTTGAGCCGGCTTCCGGCCGGTCCGCCGACGCACTGCGCATCGTTACGGACATGCTCAACGAACTGGTCCAGGTCGCCGGTGAGGGCGACGAGCAGAAGATCGAAATCGCGCTCCGCGCCAAGACGCCCAAAAAGGAGGGGGACTTCACCTCGCTGGAGACGGCGCTTGGGCTCGCGCTGGCCGCCCAGAGCATCGGGGACGCGGCGGATCAGCCGAAGGATGCGAGACTGTTGGGCACTTTCGATTCATTCTTCACCATGGTTGGCGAGACGGCCGGCCAGGTGAAGGGCCGCTTCGTGCCCCGCTTCTATGTGCAGTACTTCGCCGGGTTGCGGGAGAAAGATCTGTTCGAACCCTGGTTGTACCACATCCTCCAGTCCACCGACCTGGCAGGCGTCCGCGCCTGGCGTTCGCAGAACCAGGCCAAGCTCGCCTACTACGAGGAATGGCGCCGCGGCTACCGCTGGCCCGGGGAGAAGTGAACAGTGTGGTGTGAAGAGTGAGGAGTTGTCCGAGTTCGTGAGTGCAGTGCGTGATAGGTCGGATACCTGATCGAGCTCTTCGAATCTGCGCCATGCCGGCGTTCCGCTCCCGCCCGCGTCACTTCATCAACAAGAGGCTCAGCGCCATCACCACCATGCCGGCCACCAGGCCCAGCAGGCTGTCGTGCCCCCGGCCATAGGCGCGGCTCGTGGGGAGCAGCTCGTCCAGGCTGATGTAGACCATGATGCCGGCCACGCCGCCGAACAGCACGCCCATCACCTCCGGCGGGACCACGCCGGCTGAGCCGCCCACGACGAGGCGGAGGGCCAGGTAGGCGATGACCGCCCCCACCGGCTCGGCCAGGCCGCTGGCGAAGGAGTAGAAGAAGGCTTTCCGCCGGTTTCCGGTGGCATAGAAGATGGGCACGGAGACGCTGATCCCCTCGGGGATGTTGTGCAGCGCCACCGCCACGGCGATGGCCACGCCGAGGCCGGGATCCTGCAGCGCGGCCAGGAAGGTGGCCAGCCCCTCGGGGAAGTTGTGGATGCCGATGGCGATGGCGGTGAACAGGCCCATCCGCATGAGCTTGTGATGGTGGTCGCCCGGTTCGGCCGGGTTCGGCAGCGGCCGCGCGGCTGTCGTCTCCGGCGGGCCCGGGAGCGGCGCGGCGGGATCGTGCAGCGGCCGCATCTCCGCCTCCGAGTGGGTCTCGTGGGGATTCTCTGCGGCAGGGATCAGGTTGTCGATGAGGCCGATGAGCAGCATGCCGCCGAAGAACGAGGCGGCGTTGACCCAGTGGCCCCAGTAGTCGCCGTAGCGCGCCACCAGGGCCTCGGTTCCCTTCAGGAAGATCTCCACGAACGCGACGTAGAGCATCACGCCGGCCGAGAAGCCGGTGGCCACCGACAGGAAGCGGTAGTCGGTCCGCCTGGCCGTGAACGCGATAATGCTGCCGATGCCGGTGGCCATCCCCGCGAACAGGGTCAATCCAAACGCGATCCAGACGGCTTCGGTCATCATCCTGGTCCACAGATGGGGGGGTTTGAATCCGGAGGATGATTATATCACCGGTCGAACCCGGCGCCGAATATCAACCGCGCGGCTCAGCCATCGGCGCCTGGTCCGTTGCACCGGCGGCCGTTCCCCAAAAGCTCCCTACACCTGCTGGAGCTTCCGGCGCCGCGAAAGATAGATGCACTTGGCGACGGTGGTGATGAGCACGATGGTGACGTAGTTGAGCCAGATCCAGGGCGACGCGTCTTGAAAAAAGGACCAGTTCACCGGAAAGCCCAGAACCATCGGGGTGATGAACACGTAAATCACCGCATCCAACGTCATGGACAGCACGATCCAGAGCCCGGTCAGCCGCACGAGTTCGCAGTCTGCCAATCGTTCGCTTGCGGCACGCGAATCGGTAAAATAGCGATAGCCGAGCCAGGTGAACACCACCGGCATGACGGTCATGGTGAACACCCACATGGCCGTTTCCGACAGCAGGAAATAGCTTCCGAAGCCACCGATGGTGGCGATCAGATACCCGCACAGATAATAACTCACTGCCAATTTCCAGCTCTTCATGCAACCTCCTTCACTGATTGTTCCGCTCGGTCGCGCGCGTCATGGCCGTGGATTCGATGAGGGGCCGGGGCCGCGCTGATGGTGACCGGCCGCCGGCACACGATGCCATTCGTGGTTTATGGCGCACCCTCCCCGGCCCGCCCGGTTCCCACGTCGTGATTCCGGATAAACAATACGCTGGTTTTAGCGACCGAGTTCCATCGCGTCTGTTTGTCTGCGCCCACGAACTATAGTCCCCGGGGGCAGCTGATTGCACCGACGGATGAACACACAGGCAGTGGCGTGTGTCTGGTTTCCCGGCGGAGTCCGATCACCGGCCGAGTTCATGCCGCAGGGCCGATGCGAGGTCGGGGCAGCGGAACGTGTACCCGTTGGCCAGCAGTTGTCCCGGCAGCGCGCGTTGGCCGGACAACATCAGCGCGTCGGCCAGCTCACCGAACGCCAGCCGCAGCGCCGCCGCCGGCACGGAGAATATCGCCGGGCGGCGGAGCGCCGCCGCGAGCGTCTTCGTGAACGTGGCGTTTGTCACCGGCTCAGGCGCCGTCACATTGACCGGGCCGGAAATCCGCGGATCCATCAGCGCGTGGTGAATGGCGCCCACGACGTCGTCACGGGCCACCCAGCTCATCCACTGCCGGCCGCTCCCCAGGCGCCCGCCCAGTCCCAGCGCAAACGGCGTCCGCACCCGCGCCAGCAACCCGCCGGCCGCGCCGAGCACCACGCCGAAGCGCAGGTTCACCACCCGGCTCCCCGCCGCGGCCGCCAACGCTGCGGCCGCCTCCCAGTCCGTGACCACGCCGGCCAGGAAGCCGTCGCCCGCCGCGCCGGTCTCGTCGACCGCCGCGTCGCCCGTGTCGCCGTACACGCCCACCGCCGACGCGCAGAGGAACGCGGCCGGCGGTTTCGGCATGGCGGCCGTCACCTCCGCCAGGCGGGCGGTGGGCCCGACGCGGCTGGCGCGGATCCGTTCCCGGCGCGCCGCCGTCCAACGGCCGGCGGCGATGGACTCGCCGGCCAAATGGATCACGGCGTCGACGCCCGCGAGGTCCTCAGGGCGGAGCCGCTCGTACCCCGCGCCTGCGGCGATGACGCCGGGCGCCGGATTGCGGCCGAGGCGCACCACCTCATGACCGCCGGCGGTGAGGAACGCGGCCAGCGCCGAGCCGATGAATCCGCCCGCTCCGCTGACCGCCACCCGCAAAGCGCCGCGATGCCGCCAGCGGTAATGCGCCGCCAAGTCGGCGTCGAGAACGGCGTGGCGGTGGGCGAAGGTGCGCGCCAGGCGCCGGTGCACCGCGCCCCCGCCCAGCAGGCGGCCCACCGCCCCGAGCGGCAGGGCGTATGCGATGGAATCGGTGTGCCGCACCGCCGCCGGCCCGTCGGGCTCGAAGCGGTGGGTGTGCGCCCAGCACGCAAACGGCCCGCGACGCTGCACGTCGCGGAATTCGCGGCCGGCCTCGTAGCCCTCGTGCACCGCTTCCCACTCGACACGCAGCGGACCGGCGCCGAGGGCGATCACCACCCGGTCGCCGTCGCGGATGGTGCCGGCGCGCTCCCGCACCACCACCCGATCCCAGGGTGGGGTGAGGCGCTCCAGGGCGCCGGGGCGCTCGTGCCAGGCAAAGGCGAATTCAGCGGGCACTCCGATCCGGCTGCTGTGCGTGAACGTCGCGGTCTTCATGGCCGGCCCTCCGGCGAACGGGGTCGGATGATTCCGATTGGATCCTTAGAATAGGCAAGGACGGGCGGAGTAGCAAGTGAATCCGGGGTATCTCGCGTCCTGGCGGCCGTGAGTTCCCGCGGCACGATCGTGAGGTTTCCGGCGGTGGGACGGGGAATTCCAGCAGCAGGATGTCGGGAATGCTGAATGATTGGTGCGGATGCTTCCGCCATCCGGCTGACCCTGCCGTGGCCGAACTCGCGCACGGCAGTAGCGCGAGGCACATTGCCCTGCCGTGGCCGAACTCGCGCACGGCAGTAGCGCGAGGTACTTTCAAGTTAGATATCCAGGTTCCGGGCCATCAACGCGTTGTTCTCGATGAAGGCGCGGCGCTGCTCCACGTTGTCGCCCATGAGCACCGAAAAGATCTCGTCGGTTTCGATGACGTCCTCGATGTTGACCTTGAGCAGGGTGCGCGTCTCGGGGTTCATGGTGGTCTCCCAGAGCTGCTCCGGGTTCATCTCCCCCAGCCCCTTGTAGCGCTGCATGGCCACGTCCTTCTTGCCGAGCTCCAGCACCCGGCTGAACAGCTCGGCCTTCCCCGCCACCTCAACCACCTGGTCCTTGACCTGAATGCGGAACGGCGGCTTGTCCAGGGGCTGGATCTTGTGGAAAAGCTTGAAGAGCCGGTGGAACTCGGCCGTGGTCAATTCCTCCCAGTGCAGGTCCAGCTCGGCGTGTTTGCCGTTGGCGATGCGCAGGTTGAAGACGCTGTGCTCGGGATCGCGGATGATCTCCACCCGGTAGCCCTTCTCCAGCAGGTTCGACGCCATGGCGTGGATGAACGGCTCCTGCCCGAACAGCGTCTTGATCTTCAGGTTGGAGAAGCCCGGCTCCAGGTACTTCGACAGGAATTCCATCCCGTAGCGGATCAGGTCCGGATCCTTCAGGCGCCGCTTGAAGCGCTGCTTGATGCTCAGGTACTCGTCCACCTGGGTCAGAAACTGGGACAGCGCCCCGCCGGTGAGCGTCTTGGCCTGGCTGCCGGCGCCCACGGCTACGGTGACCATGTCCACGGCGCGCTTGAGCAGGTAGCGGGCCATCTCGACCTCGTCCAGGATGTAGCGCTCGTCCTTGCCCGACTTGATGCGAAACAGCGGCGGCTGGGCGATGTAGACGTGGTGCCGGTCGATCAGCTCGGTCATCTGGCGATAGAAGAAGGTGAGCAGCAGCGTGCGGATGTGCGAGCCGTCGACGTCGGCGTCGGTCATGATGATGATCCGGTGGTAGCGCAGCCGGGCCAGATCGAAATCCTCCTTGCCAATCCCCGTGCCCAGGGCCGAGATCATCGTGGAGATTTCCTGGTTCTCCAGCATCTTGTCGAAGCGGGCCTTCTCCACGTTCAGGATCTTCCCCTTGATGGGCAGGATCGCCTGGAAGCGCCGGTCGCGGCCCTGTTTGGCCGAGCCGCCGGCCGAGTCGCCCTCGACGATGAAGATCTCGCACTGGGCCGGGTCCTTTTCCTGGCAGTCGGCCAGCTTGCCCGGCAGGCTGAGGCCCTCCAGGGCGTTCTTGCGCCGGGTCAGGTCGCGGGCCTTGCGGGCGGCGTCGCGGGCCATGGCCGCCTCGACCGTCTTCTTGACGATGCTCCGGGCCACGTCGGGGTGCTGCTCGAAGTGGATCATGAGCTTCTCGTTGATCACCGATTCGACGAGGCCCTTGATCTCGCTGTTGCCCAGCTTCATCTTCGTCTGGCCCTCGAACTGCGGGCTGGCGAGGCGGACGCTCACGATGGCCACCAGCCCCTCGCGGACGTCGTCGCCGGTGAGGTTGCGCTTGATCGCCTTGAGGAAGCCCTCCCGCTCGGCATACGTGTTGATGGTCCGGGTCAGCCCGGCGCGAAAGCCGCTCAGGTGGGAGCCCCCTTCGTGAGTGTTGATGTTGTTGGCGAAGGTGAGCATCGTCTCGACATAGGTGTCGTTGTACTGGATGGCGATCTCCACCTCGGTGCCGTCGGCCTGCTCGGCGATGTAGATGGGCTTCGGGTGGAGCACCTGCTTGTTCTTGTTCAGGTAGTCGACAAAGGAGTTGAGGCCGCCCTTGTAGTAGAACTCGTGGGTCTTGTCCTCGCGCTCGTCCTCGATGATGATCTTGAGGCCGCGGTTGAGAAAGGCCAGCTCGCGCAGGCGCTGGGAGAGCGCGTCGAAGTTGAAATTGATTTCGTCAAAGATGGTCTCGTCCGGCTTGAACCGCACCTTGGTGCCCGTGCGGGTGGTCACGCCCACCTCGGCGAATTCGGTTTTCGGTTCGCCCAGCTCGTAGTACTGCTGGTACACCTTGCCCTGGCGCCAGATCTCCAGCTCCATCCACTCGGACAGCGCGTTGACCACGGAGGCGCCCACGCCGTGCAGCCCGCCGCTGACCTTGTAGGCCGTGTTGTGAAACTTGCCGCCGGCGTGCAGGGTGGTCATGACGATCTCGGCCGCCGATTTGCCCTTCTCGTGCATGTCCACGGGAATGCCGCGGCCGTTGTCCTCGACGGTGACCGTGTTGTCGAGGTGGATGGTCGCCTTGATCTCGGTACAGTACCCGGCCATGGCCTCGTCCACCGAGTTATCCACGAGCTCGTAGACCAGGTGGTGCAGTCCCTCGAGACCGGTGGTGCCGATGTACATGCCGGGGCGCAGGCGGACCGCCTGCAGGCCCTCAAGTACCTCGATGCTTTCGGCGGTGTAGCTGTCCGCGCCGTTGCCGTTGCGAGTCGCCGTGAGCTGGTTTTTTTCGTCGTTGGCCATGGAGGACTCAACCTTCTCCAAATCATAAATTTAAACGGGAGATTATACCACGGCGGCGGCCCGAAAACGAAGCGGAAATACGTCAAAGTTGTAATTGCAAGTCAATGAAAAATCAATACTTGTGAACAGCCCCCGATTCGATCCGGAAAACATCGCAGGCGGGCAGCATGGCGGTGAAAATTTCCGGCTTGGAGGAGGTGAGAAAGATCTGGGTTTTCGCGTCGAGATGGCCCAGCAGCACCCGCAGCCGCTCGAGGTCGAGTTCCATGTCCACGTCGTCGATCATGACCACCGGGAAGGCGCCCCGCCGCTCCCGGTACAGGTCCATCACCTGGAGGTAGACGCTGAGGAGCACGCTGCGCTTCTGCCCGGAGGAGGCGTACCGGCGGACGTTGCGCCCGTCCAGGTGGAAATCGAACCGATCGAGATGCGGGCCGTACAGGCTCCGGCCCGCCTGGAGCTCCCGCTCCCGGTGCAGCGCCAGGTGGGCGACGGCCGCCTCCTCGTCGGCCAGCAGTCCCGCCGGGAGCGACGGCGCGTAGCGCACCGCCACCGCCGCCGCCGAGAAGCGGTCGCACAGGTCGGCCGCCCCGAGTTCCGCGAGGAAGCTCTCGCGGTGATGAACGAGCGCCCGCGCGGCCAGCACGAGCTTGCGATCCCACGGCTCCAGGACCGCGGCGGCAGCGGCGCCCGGGCGCAGCAGGGCGTTCCGGTGCCGCACCACGCGCCGGTAGGCGGCCAGACGGTGCAGGTACTCGGGGCGGAACAGGACCAGCAGGCCGTCGAAGAACCGGCGGCGCGCGTCGGGTCCCTCGGTGATCACCCGCAGGTGGGAGGCGGTGATGCAGAGGATGGCGGCGGTGTCGAGGAAATCGGTGACATCGGCCGCCTTTTCGTCGAGGCGGAGTTCCTTCCCTCCCGGCCCCACCCGCACGTCCAGCACCCGCGGCAGCGGCGTCCGCGCCACCCGGCAGCGGAGTTGAAATCCTCCTTCGCCGTGGCGCACGCACTCCTCCAGGCGGTGAGTCCGGAACGACTTGGTGTAACAGGCGCAGTACACCGCCTCGAGCAGGCTGGTCTTCCCCTGGCCGTTGCGGCCGGCGAACAGGTTGATGCCCGGCGCGAACGCCACCGGCTCCTCGGTCAGGTTGCGGAAGGCGCGGGTGTGCAGGGATTCAATGCGCATGGGCTCCGGTCCCGCCGGCATTGACCGCCGGCTGCCGGCCATCATACGGCCGCCCCGGACAAATTGCAAGACGGGCCGCGTGATCCGATCGGATCCAAAACCCTGGGTGGCGCCGCCCCGACTGTGCTACCATTCGAGGCGAACGTGGCATTTTGGGAGGCGATCATGGAACTGGCCCGATTCGGCGTGTCCTGCGACGCGGAACTGCTGGCGGCGTTCGACCGCCGGCTGGCGGCGGAAGGTTTCAAGAACCGCTCCGACGCTCTGGCGCACCTGATGCGCCAGCACCTCCTGGAGGATAAGATCCGGGGCGGGGCCGAGGTGGTGGGCGTCGTGACCATGGTGTACGACCACCACCGCCACGAGCTGTCGAAACGGCTGACGCAGCTCCAGCACGACCACCACACCCACGTTCTGTCGAACCTGCACATTCACCTGACGCACGCCGATTGCCTGGAGGTGGTGGTGATCCGCGGCGCGGCCGATCGCGTCCAGGAACTGGCTGATCGCCTCATCAGCACCCACGGCGTCAAGAGCGGCCGCGTGTTCATCCCGGCGGCGGTGGATGGGTGACCCGGCGATCCGCCCCCGGGCAGCCGCGTCCCCAAACGCCCTTGCAATGATTCACCCATCGTTTTGACATGGCAGTCCCGAGTCGGATATAATCGTACCCATCTGATTCGCTCAACTATCCGACAGGCCCCCGGCCAGCTTTTCCGAGATATCACATCGTCAGTCGATCATCCCGTCTGAGGAGGCAGTCATGGATTCCAGCTACTCCGAGGGTGTGCGGCGTTACATGCGCGAGGCCGAGGCGTACCTCGCCCGGCGGACCGCTTACCGGGAACAGGTCAAGCGGCTCAAGTTCGACACCATCGCCGTGCACGGCATGTACTCCGTCGAGGAGGCGTTTGCCAACGGCCAGGGCGGCATCATCGAGCCCATCTTCCCCTCCACGTCCCAGGCCTATCGCGATTCCGACGAGATGGAGGCCGGCCTGGCCTACCTGGTGCCCACCTGGTGCTACTCCCGCATCCACAACCCCACCGTCTACTACCTGGAGGAGACCCTGGCGCTGCTCGAGGGATACGGCAGCGGCTGCGACACCACCGCGCTCTGCACCTCGGCCGGGATGGCCGCGATCAAGCAGGCCGCCGAGCCGTTTCTGGAGATCCGCGACGGCGACATCCGCAACCTGAATTTCGTCTCCGCCGCCCAGGTGTACGGCGGCACGTTCCAACTGTTCAACCTGCGCATGCGCGAGCGCGGCGCCCAGGTGCGCTGGGTCACCCGTCCCTGGGAGATCGCCGAGTGGGAGAAACTGGTCGATGACGGCACGCGCTTCCTCTACGCCGAAATGCCGTCCAACCCGCAGCAGGCCTGCTTCGACATCGCCGCGGTGGCGGAGCTGGCCCACCGCCACGAGATCCCCCTCATTGTGGACGCCACCATCGCCACCCCGGCGCTGATGCGCCCCATCGCGCATGGCGCCGACATCGTGGTGCACTCGCTGACCAAGTCGGTGGGCAGCGGCGGCTTCACCATCGGCGGCGCCATCGTCGCCCGGCGGCCTGTCACCAGCCGGCACCTGCCCGACGACGTCAAAGCCGACTATGGCCTCTGGCTCAAACTGTGGCCCTTCCGCGACTCGGGGCCGTGCATGTCGGCCCACTCGGCTTTTTTCCTCCTGAGCGACCTGCGCCTCCTGCGCACGAAGATGGCGCTCTTCTCCCGCAACACGATGCAGGTGGCCCAGTACCTGGCCGGCCACCCGCGGGTGGCGAAGGTCGATTATCTCGGTCTGCCGAACCATCCGTTGCACGCCCTGGCCGCGCGCTACATGAAACTGGCGGACAGCGACGAGGCCGCCTTCGGCCACCTGATGTCGTTCGACGTCCGCGGCACCGCCGCCGAGACCCGACGCGTGTTCGACGGCTTCCAGCGCATCTGGCGGGCGACGGATCTGGGCCGGATCAAGTCGGTGGCCACCATCCCGGCCATCTCCACCCACCAGCAGCAGGGCGAGACCGGCCGCAAGCTCGCCGGCGTCGCGCCCACCATGATCCGGCTCTGCGTGGGCGGCGAGCACCCCGACGACGTCATCGCGGACCTCGATCAGGCGCTCAAGGCGATTGGTAAATAGGTGAATCGGTTAGTCGGACGGACAGTCGAACCGGAACGAGATTCAAATTGATCATAGGAGGATTGTATGCGGCTATTGTTCGTCGGATTCGGGACGGTGGGACAGGGGCTGGCCGAGCTGCTCCTGGAGAACCACGAGGCGCTCCGCAACGAGTATGGCCTGAACTGGACGGCGGTGGGTATCGCCGACATGCAGAAGGGCATGGTCTATCATCCCGACGGCATCAATCTGACCAAGGCGCTGGAGACGCTCAAGGCGGGCCACTCCCTTAACGAGTTGCCCCAGGCCTACACCCGTGGCGACGCGCTGTCGCTCATCGAGGAGGCCGAGGCGGACGTGATGCTCGAGGCCACCTATACTGACATCAAGACGGCCCAGCCGGCCACCGCCCACATCAAGGCCGCCCTCCAGCGCGGCATGCACGTGGTGACCACCAACAAGGGCCCGCTGGCGCTGCACTACGCCGAGCTGCAGGCCCTGGCCAGGGCGCGGGGCATCCACTTCCTGTACGAGGGCACGGTCATGAGCGGCACCCCGTGTCTCAACCTGATCCGCGAGACGCTGGCCGGCTCCGGCATCCAGGAAATCCGCGGAATCCTCAACGGTACCACCAACTACATCCTCACCCGGATGGAGGAAGGGCTCTCCTACGCCGACGCCCTGAAAAAGGCCCAGGAGCTGGGCTACGCCGAGGCGGTTCCCGACGCCGACGTGCTGGGCTGGGACGCCCTGGCCAAGGTGACCATTCTGGCCAACACGATCTTCGGCGCCACCAAGCAGCCGTTCGAATACCCGTGCGAGGGGATCACGCAGATCAGCGCCGAGGCGATCGCCGACGCCAGGCAGAAGGGCTTCCGCTACAAGCTCATCGGCCGAGTCTGGCGCGAGGACGCCGAGGTGCGCGCCTCGGTGGCGCCGATGCAGATCCCGCTGAGCCATCCCATCGCCGGCGTGATGGGCGCCACGAATGCGCTCACCATCACGTCCCGCGCCATGGGCGACGTCACCATCGTCGGCGCCGGCGCCGGCCGCACCGAAACCGGCTACAGCATGCTCAACGACCTGCTCCACATCGCCCGGACACGCTGACACCACCGTCGTGCCGAAGGAGACACGCCATGCACAAGGGCTACATGAACCGCTTTCTCGAGGTCGACCTGACCCGCCGCACGTTCCGTTTCGGCCAGCCCGATCCGGAGCTCTTCGCCGGCTGGATCGGCGGCAAGGGCGTCGGCCTGAAACTCATGGTGGACCATGGACTCATCACCCACGACCCGTTCGCTCCGGAGAACCCGCTCATCTTCATGACCGGGCCGTTCACCGGCACCCGGGTCCAGACGTCGGCCCGCTCGGTGGTCTGCACCAAGTCGCCCCTGACGGGCACCTTTCTCGACTCCCACGCCGGCGGTCATTTCGGCCCCGCCCTGAAAAAAGCCGGCCTGGACTGGATCTGGATCACCGGCGAGAGTGACCGGCCGGTTTACCTGCACGTGCGCCCCGATGAGGTCCGCTTCGAGGACGCCGCCCACCTCTGGGGCAAGGGGATCTTCGAGGCGGAAAAGGCTCTCCGCGACGCGTACCCCAAAGCCCGCGTGGCCCTGATCGGCCCCGCCGGCGAGAACCGCGTCCGGTTCGCCTGCATCGGCACGGAGCGGTACCGCCAGTACGGCCGCGGCGGCGCCGGCGCGGTGATGGGCGCCAAACAGCTCAAGGCGGTGGTGGTGGAGGGGGACGAGAAGATCGCCTACCACGATCCGGCGGGCTTCCAGGAGCTGAACCGCCAGCTCACCAAGGATATCGTCGCCCACCCCAACCGGCAGCGCCGCGACGACCTGGGCACCATGATGTGGATCCGGATGGGCCAGGAGCAGGGACACTTCCTCCCCACCCACAACTGGCGCGACACCCAGTTCGCCGGCTACGAGGGGATCACCTCCGAGGCATGCCGCGAGCAGTTGGCCTGGACGAGCACCAGCTGCTTCAACTGCGCCATCCGCTGCTCCAAGGTGGCCCGCTGGGCCGATTACGAGGTGGAGGGCCCCGAGTACGAGACCACCGCCTTCCTCGGCTCCGGCTGCGACATCGGCTCGGCCGAAGCGGTGGCGTACGCCAACTGGCTGTGCGACGACCTGGGGCTGGACACCATTTCGGCCGGCGTGGTCTGCTCCTTCGCCATGGAAGCGTTCGAGCGGGGGATCATCGACGTGGCGGACACCGGCGGCGTCGCGCTGCACTTCGGCTCCGCCGAGGCCCAGGCGGCCCTGCTCCGCCAGATCGCGCACCGGCAGCACCTGGGCGACCTCCTGGCCGAGGGAACCCGGATCGCCTCCCGGCGCATCGGCCGGGGCAGCGATTACTTCGCCATCCAGATCGCCGGCATGGAGCTGTCCGGCGTGAACATCAAGGGGTGCGCCTCCATGGGCCTGACCCTGGCCACCGCCGACTTCGCCTCTCACACGCGCTTCTGGTCCGCCTCGGCCGAGATGCGCAAGGAGCTCACCTGGGAGAGCACCCCCGATTTCGTCCGCGTCGGCCAGGACGTGGTAAACACCCGCAACTGCCTCATCGTCTGCGATTTTGTCATGTACGACCTGGACCGCCTGGCGCCGGTCTTTGAAAAGTGCACCGGCGTCTCCATGAGCGAGGCCGACATGAACCGGCTCGGCGAGAAGATCTCCAACCTCACCCGGCTCTACAACTTCGCCAACGGCCGCACCCGCGCCGACGACACCCTGCCGCCGCGCTTTTTCCAAGAGAAGCACGAGGCCGGGCTTTTCGAGGGGCGGCTGCTGACCGAAGCGACGTTCGGCGAGTGGCTGGACATGTACTATGCCGCGCGCGGCTGGGACGCCGATGGGGCGCCTGCTCCGGCCAAGCTCTCCCAACTTGGGCTGAACCCGCTCTGACGGGCGGGCCGCGGACGGAACGGTTTCTGAACCGGCTGACGGCGATCCTGCCGTCAGCTTTTTTATTTGGCATCGTCGATCCCGTTGTGGTCAAATCGGAGGAACGACAAGGAGGCCGCCATGAACCGTGACGACGCCCTGACCCTGCTCCACGAGTGGACCCCGAAGGAAGCCCTGCGCAAGCACGCCTACGGCGTGGAGGCGGCCATGCGCGCCTACGCGCGCCGGTTCGGCGAGGATGCCGACACCTGGGCGGTGGTGGGGCTGCTTCACGACTTCGACTACGAGCGCTATCCCGATGCCGAGAACCACCCGTTCCGAGGCGCCGAGGAACTGCGCCGCCGCGGGCTGGACGAGACACTGGTCCGCGCCATCCTGGCCCACGCCAGCTACACCGGCGTGCCGCGGGACACCCTTGTGGCCAAGACCCTGTTCGCCGTGGACGAGCTGGTGGGCCTCATCACTGCCGCCGCCCTGGTCACGCCCGACAAGAAGCTGGCGGCGGTGGGCGTCCGCTCGGTGATCAAGAAGATGAAGGACAAGGCGTTCGCCCGCGCCGTGAACCGCGACGAGATCCGGCAGGGGGCCGAGGAGCTGGGCGTGCCGCTGGAGGAGCATATCGACGTCGTGCTCACCGCCATGCAGGCGATCGCTTCAGATTTGGGTTTGTGACTCTCGTTTCACACGGGGAAGATCGTCACAGCCTGCGCGAAGGCCCCTCCGCTCGCCGGCGGCGGGGATCGTGGCGGAAAGCTAACGCTTGATCAGGCGGTACAGGATCAGCACCAGGATGGCGCCGCCGGTGGCGATCAGGATGCTCGTCAGGTTGAATCCGGTGACGGTGCCGATCCCCAGAAACGATCCGACGTATCCGCCCACGAAGGCGCCCACGATCCCCAGGATGATGGTGATGATGATCCCTCCCGGATCTTTCCCCGGCATGAGAAACTTGGCCAGGACGCCGACAATCAGGCCCATGACGATCCAGGACAGAATACCCATCGCGAACCTCCTCTGAATCCGAGTATGGTCGATGCTTCCGCTTCCGGACGATTCGCCGGTCAGTAAAAAGGTGTGTGTATTCTATCATGATGGGTTGACCAGTGATCGGCGATCGCCGCGATCCGGATGATCGCGTGCTATCCGTGCTGTTCCGATCAAACAGTGTGTCAAAGAAATCAGAGGCGTCTGATTCATTGATTTATTCCAAGGAGAGTGCCCCATGGAACTGAGCCTGGCCGAAGAATTGCTGCTGCTGAGCCTGCGTGACGACAAGGGAACCGTTGTGAATTCGGCCTCGATGGGCCTGCCCTTCGGGCTGGCCGGCGCCGTTCTGATGGAACTGGCCCTGCAGGAGAAGATCCGGATCGAAGGGAAGAAGCTGGTGGCTGCGCCGGCCGGTGAGACCGGCGACCCCATCCTGGACGAGTGCCTGAATCTCATCCGGGCGGCGGCCAGGCCCAAAACCATCCAGAGCTGGGTCTCCAGGCTGGGCGACCGGAAATCGATCCAGCGGGGCTATCTTGACCGGCTGGTGCAGAAGCACATTCTGCGCCGGGAGGAGCACCGGATCTTGTGGGTGTTTCCCGCCGAGCGGTTCCCGACTTCCAATCCGCTGGAGGAACTGGACGTCCGCCGCCGGCTGCGCCAGGTCGCCTTCTCCGCCGCAGATCCCGAACCCCGCACCCGGCTCCTGGTCAGTCTCGTCCGGGCCTGCGAATTGACCGGGGAAGTCTTCCCCGACCGCGACGAGAGGAAAAAGGCGAAAAAGCGCTTGACCGAACTGGCCAAGGCAGAGGCATTCGGCAAGGCCGTCTCCGATCAGGTCGCCGCCGTCATGGCCGCCTGCGTCGCCGCCTGCGCCGCCGCCACCATCACCGCGTACTCGTGACAATTCCGCGGGACGGAATGAGTTCTCGGTCATCAGATGGCGGCTCTTTGCCGGCGGGAGAAAATCGGTCGATCGTCCGAGTCAAGCCTGGTCGTCCTGCCCGGCAAAAAACTCGTCAAACACGCTCCACTCCCCCCGCACGTGCAGCACGGCGACTACAGCCAGCATGGTGAGCATCAGCCCGATGTTCGCCAAGAGCTGGTTCTCGACGGTGACGAAGTATGCGAACGACCGCGCGCCGTTGTTGAACACGGCGTGAACAAGCGATGCCACCCAGATGGTTCCCGATTTGGCGTAGGCCCACGCGAAGAAAACAAACGTGCCGATGGATCCGGCCCCCAGAACGATCGCGTTCAATGCATATTGCCAGGGCGTGAATGCTGAAGTGTCCGGCAAGACAAACATCAGCGGCACGTGCCAGGCGAACCAGATCAGGCCGCCGATGACAAAGCCGGCCACCCGCCGGGACCGGCAGAGCAACGGGAACATGAACCCGCGCCAGCCGAACTCCTCACCGAACCCGGCGATGACCATGGGTATGTTGAAGACCGTCAGCCCGCCGATGAAGAAGATGATCAACATCAACTGCGGCGTGAACCCCGCAGGCAGATCATCCATCCGCTCTCCGGAAGCCGCCAGCTGGCTCTGCAGCTGCGCCAGGAACGTGTCACCGCTGAAGTCCCAGCGGATGGCACCGAGCAGCGTGTAGACGGCATAGGAGAGGACCACGACACCCAGGGTGATTCCCCAGAACCGAAGATAATCCGGCCATCTCCCAAAATGGAGCCGGGCGTCCCTGAACCCGGGCCGATAGAAGAACAGGCGCGTCAACGCGGCGGCGATGGCCGGACCCAGCATGTAGGCCCCGGCCAGGTAGTTCCCGCTCCGGCCCATGGCCTTCATCCCGGCGATGAAGCCCGCGCTGAGGAGCGCCACCAAGACCAGGTAGGCGATGAGCGGTGCCCGTTTCATTGGTGCCCGGATTGTCACCCGGCGATTTGATCACATTGTACTCGTATTCCGCCGATCCGTCATCGGACATCGACAAACGAATGCGACGGACCCGAAATTACCGGCAACATCTCTCGCTGTTTGAGGAATCGGGCACGTATAAACAGCTGGCAACGTTGAGGGGCTGCGAGAGGGAGCGATCAGCGCGGAGAGACCCGCGCGGAGCCTCAGCCCGAACACCAGACCTTGAGTCTCGAGCCGCCCGTTCGCGCACGAAGCGCACCGGAGGCGGGGCGCGGCTATTGCTCCTTCTCCAGCCGGTCCAGCATCGCGCGGCCGTTCTTGTTGTTCGGGTTCAGCTCGAGCGACTTGCGATAACTGGCGATCGCCCGTTCCTTCCGGCCCGACTTGGCCGCGACCTCTCCCAAGCTGTCCCAGGCGTTCCAAGACCCCGGGTAGAGTCCGACGGTCTTCTCCAGCACGAAGACGGCGGATTCAGGATGGTTCTCCTGCAGCAGTCGGTAACCGAGGGTGTTGAAATCTCCCTCGTCGAACACCGGGCCGTTGCTCTCGCGCCTGGCCAGAAGCTCCTGGAGCTTTTGCTCCGCGGCCGGAATGCCGCCATCGGCCAGGGCCTTGCCGAAAAGTTCGGCGGCCGAGCCCAGCTTGGCCTTGCGCAGCGCCTGCCTGGCCTGCTCGATCTGCGACCGTTCCCAGGAGAACATCGGCTCGACCGTTTCTCCCTCTTTCATGATGGTTTCGGCGCTTGCGGCATCACCCAATCCGATATAGGCCTGGGCCAGCATGGCATAGCTGTGGGCGAGCTTGGGGAAGTCCTCGCGGCAGGCGCGCAACAGGCCCAAGGATTCGGCATATTCCCGGCGTGCCAGAAGCGAAACCGCCTGCTGCATGATTTCGTCGGGGACGAAATAGTATATTCCGCTTTTCGCCGCCCGTTCCCGGTTGAGCATGACAACCGCCGCTTCGACCCCCTTGTCCTTTGCCAGTCGCACGTATTCATCCACCAGGGACTTTTTCAAATCCACGAGGCTTTTTGGTTCATCCTGGAGCGCCGGAGCACCCTTTTCCAGGAACTTCACGGCAAATTCCAGCGTCATGTCACGACCGGCGGCAATGTCAGCCGCCGTGTTGATGACGCGCAGGTCCGGGGGGATGCCGACGCCGTCCCAGCCGACGCCCTCATGGTCCCGGGTTTCCTTGAAGGCCACCCACAGGGTCCAGCCGTTGGGCATGCGTTCGGGAAACTGCGCTGAAAGGGCTCCCTCGGTGGTGTCGCCCACCACCGTGACGTGCGGCAGCACGCGCATGGCCAGTGTGAAGCCTTCGGCGGCGCTGGCGCTGATGCGGTCGGTCAGCAGCACCGTGGGCCCGGTGAACTGCAGCGGCCCGCCCGGCTCGATGTGGCGGAAGTTCTCGGGCCAGAAATCGTCATGCTTCGGGCCGTAGCGGGTGCGGTCTGTTTCGTAGTGGCGCCGGCGGTCGGCAAAACGGCCGGCCACGATCTCCACGGCCCGGCCGGTGCCGCCCGGGTTGTTGCGCACGTCGACAACCATGACCCTGGCCTTGGCGAAATCGGCCATGACGGTGTCGATGGTCTTGGTGATCGGCCCCAGGCCGTCCTTCAGGTCGCCGATATACAGGTAGCCGACCCCTTCGGCCAGCCAGCCGCTGATGAAGCTCCCGCCCAGGGCTTCGGATAATTTGCCCTGCAGATATTTAGACTTCACCAGGTCCAGGGAAAAGCCATCATTTTTGAACGAACCATTGTTGCGGCCGCCGCCGATGCGGCGTTTGCCGTCTGCCAGGGCCAGGTGCGCATCGTTCAGGTGGTCCATCATGCTCAGCAGGATGTCCCACAATTCCTGGTCCGTCGTCGCCGAAGTGACCGTGGGGCGATAGACCCGGTACAGGGCGTCCCAGTCGACACGCTTGACCAGGAACTGGCCGTAATTGCGGTCCAGGGCCTTCCAGGCGAACTCGAAATTCAGCACCGGGTCACGGGGATTAACGGTCTCCGGACGGGATGGATCCCCGGCTGCATCCGGCGGTGCCTGTCCGCTCAGCCATCCGGGAGCAACCGCCAACAGGATCGACAATGCGGCGATCACCAGCACATAGTTTTTACACATCGTGAATATTCCCCTATACAGGATCGGCAGACCGGTGACAGGTGAAACCGGCACCCGTCTGTCCGTGCGACATGCCCGTCCAGTACGGATGTCCGCCGCGGATTGTTCGGTCCATGGGCGATGGGGCTGGGCCGAAGTGGACGGATCGAGGGTTCAAAGTAGAATTTTGAGGGTTGAGAGGGAAAAATTGAAGGCCAGGGATTTAGATTCGGGGAGGATATTCTCGATGTCCGGCCCCGAGAGCAAACATGCCGGCAATGCTCCTCAATCCTCGACAGTCGACAACGAGCATGATCTGCGGCGGACATGAACGAGCTTCGAGTCCCGAGCCTCGAGCCGCGTTGTCAATGGAGGCACGCTCCTGCTATTCGAAGATTACGAGCGGCTGGCCGGATTCCACCGCGGCACCCTCGGCGGCGGTGAGGGCAGCCACGACGCCGGCGGGGGGGCGCGGACCTCGTGCTGCATCTTCATGGCCTTCAGGATCAACAGACTCTGCCCCTCGGCCACTTCGGCCCCCGGCGCATTTGCACGTCGGGGAGATGCCGGTGCTATCGCGGCGGATGGCGGCAAACAGTTTGATTCCGTATAATCAACCCACGGCGCGCGGACACCGTCGCGTGCGAGGAGAATCGCCCATGAAACTGAGCCTGGCCGAAGAACTGTTGCTGCTGAGCCTGCGTGACGACAAGGGAACCGTTGTGAATTCGGCCTCGATGGGCCTGCCCTTCGGGCTGGCCGGCGCCGTTCTGATGGAACTGGCCCTGCAGGAGAAGATCCGGATCGAAGGGAAGAAGCTGGTGGCTGCGCCGGCCGGTGAGATCGGCGACGCCATCCTGGACGAGTGCCTGAATCTCATTCGGGCGGCGGCCAGGCTCAAAACCGTCCAGAGCTGGGTCTCCAAACTGGGTGATCGGAAATCGATCCGGCGGGCCTACCTCGACCGGCTCGTGCAGAAGCGCATCCTGCGCCGGGAGGAGCACCGGATCCTGTGGGTCTTCCCCACGGAGCGGTTCCCGACTACCAATCCGCTCGAGGAGCTGGAGGTGCACCGGCGACTGCGCCGAACCGCGTTCACCGCCACCGCCCCCGACGCACGCACTCGCTTCCTGGTGAGCCTGGTCCAGGCCTGCGACCTCGTGGGCGAGGTGTTCCCCGACCGCGACGAACGGAAGAAGGCCAAACAGCGCTTTGCCGAACTGGTCAAGGCAGAGGCCTTCGGCAAGGCCGTCTCCGACCAGGTCGCCGCCGTCATGGGCGCCTGTACCGCCGCCTGCACCGCCGCCATCGCCACCGCGTACTCGTGAGGCCGCCGCCGAGCCGGGCGGGCGTCCAACATTCAACCGACAGGTCTTCCGCCTCTCACGGCACCCTGAACAACGGCGGTCTCATCATCCAAAAATCGCAGCGTCCGGATTATTTTTCTCGCCAGTGATCCTCGGGCCCGGCGACCCGGCGGAGCCCGCACACCTCCATCGCCCGTTCCGCCGGAATGCCCAGCATGTTCACCGAAACCAGCCCCTGAAAGAGGTTGGTGGAATTTCCGTAGAAGTTCGCCGGGTTGAACAGGGGCGGCAGGTGCCAGTACAACCGGTATCCCAGCGAAAGCGCCGTCTCGATCAGGCCCGCCGAGAGTTCATCCCGATCGTTCTCCAGGTAAAGGAACGGCCGGCACCGCCGGATGGTCTCCCGGGCGCCCAGCAGGACATTCTGCTCCATTCCCTCCGCATCAACCTTGAGCAGGTGGCAGTCGGGCAGGCCGAGTGCGTCCAGCGTCACCACTTCCGTGCATTCCCCCGGGGGATCCTCACCCAGGGCCACTCCTCCGGAATTGTGGGGCCGGCCGTAGTCCACGCGGGGAACGTACATGCGGCCGGCTTCCCTCCCCACCGCCTCGCACCGGCAGTGCACGTTGGCCCGGCCGTTGAGCGCCATGTTGGCGCACAGAGTCCGGTAAAGCTCCGTCTGGGGTTCGAAGGCATGGACGGTCCCCCCACCCCCCACCAGCCGGGAGAGCACCAGGGTGTGCGTGCCGATATGGGCCCCCACCTCGACCACCGCTTGTCCCGGCCGGAGCAGCTGACGGAACAGGAGGCCTTCCTCCTCGGAGTATTCGCCGTAATGATCCAGGGAGCGACCGATGTACCGATCGTACCGGTTGAATAGCAGCACCCCGTGACGGCATCGGGCCAGGCGGTGGCGGCCACAATCAGACAGGCGAAAATCCCGCTGCGCTCGCGGAGTGACCCGGGGCGAGAGCCGGGCCAGTTCCTCAGCCATCCGCTCGAACACGGACTCCCAACACCCCAGGGACGACTGGCGGAACAATCGGACCGACGGGTACCAGGCGGTGTTTTCCCCGGTGAGACCCCAGCGCCAGTCGGGCTTCGTGGAAAGAGCCAGCCAGGCCGGCGTCCCCAGCGCCCCGGCCAGGTGAAGCACCGCCGTGTCGGCGGTGATCAGCAGGTCCAGATTCCGGAGCACCGCGGCCGTGTCGACAAAAGCGTCGCTGCCCGAATCCAGGCGGTCGCCCATGGGCGCAATATCCAGCAGGCCGGCCGATTCTTCCAGTCGATCGCTACCAGGACCCTTCTGCAGGCTGAACAGGCGAAGGCCCTTCAGACGGGCCAGCGGTGCTAGGGCGGCCGGAGAAAAGCTCCGCAGCCGGTCGCCCGGATGAGACGGATTGCCCTGCCAGACGATTCCCACACGGAACGAGGCGCCATTCTCCAGGCGCTCCCGCCAAAGGCGCACCAACGCTTCATCCGGAAAGAGGTACGGAACCGGACCCGGAGTTTGCACCAGGCGTTCCCCGAGCAGCGCCGGCACCTGCAGGAAGGGAACGAAGACGTCATGCGGCGGCGGCTCCTCCTCGCTCGAAACGATCTGGTCGAGCTGGGGCATGCTCCCCAGCAGCCCGCGCAAGGATTGGGGAATCATGGCGACCACCCGGCAGTTGAAGCGGAGTTTGAGTACGGCGGCATAGCGGATGAAGTGGATCGTGTCACCGAGCCCCTGCTCGGCCACCATCAGGATCGTTCGCCCGTTCAACGGTGTCCCGTCCCAGGCAGGGGTGGACAAGCGATTCCAGGGGGGAGCGGTCAGCGTCAGCCGCCAGGCATACTCCGGCCACCCCCGCTGGAAATCCCCCGCGGCCAGAAGCAGGATGCCCATCAGGATGTGCGCCTCTCGGTCGGCGGGATCTCGCTGCAGCGCCTCCCGGCAACTGGCCAGGGCCTCCTCCGGCCGGCCCAGGGCCAGCAGGACCATTGCCCGGTTCCGGAGGGCGAGAGGATAATCCGGGTTCAGCTGCAGCGCCTCGTCGAACGCGGCCAGGGCCGCCTGGGGCCGCATCAGCTCAAGGAGCACGTTGCCCATGTTGTTGAGTGCTTCGGGATAATCCGGCCGGAGGCCGAGGGCGGTCCGGTAAGACCGGCAGGCTTCCTCCAGACGGCCCTGTTCCCGCAAGCTCGAGCCCAGGCAGTTCCAGCCCCGGGCGATTTCCGGATTCGTCGCCAGAACAGACCGGCAGAGCCTCTCCGCCTCGACCGGCCGGCCTGAACCACACAGGCACCGGGCCCGTTCCAGGTCAGGATCCTCCCCTCGGAAACCGCGACCGGGATCGGGCGGAATTTCGGGTGGACAGTGCGGGTCCACAACCGGTTATCCGAGCTCGTCCCTGGGCGGAACAGGGAAGGTGGCTTCCGGAGATCCATCGAGATCCATTCCAGGCGCCAGAGTGACCGTGCCCTGCACGGAACCACCGGGGTCCTGCCTGGACGCGACCCCGGCCCCGCCGAGATCATCTGTCCCCCTCGGCGCGATGGTCACGCCACCGAGATCCTCCTTCCCCCTCGGCGCGATGGTCACGCCGCCGATATCGTCCTTTCCTCTCGGCGCGATGGTTACGCCGCCGAGATCGTCCTTTCCTCTCGGCGCGATGGTCACGCCGCCAAGATTCTCCTTCCCTCTCGGCGCAATGGTCACGCCGCCGATATCGTCCTTCCCTCTCGGCGCAATGGTCACGCCGCCGAGATCCTCCTTCCCTCTCGGCGCGATGGTCACCCCGCCAAGATCCTCCTTCCCTCTCGGCGCGATGGTTACGCCACCGATATCGTCCTTTCCTCTCGGCGCGATGGTCACGCCGCCGAGATCGTCCTTTC
>CALAMB010000223.1 GCA_937925645.1 uncultured Acidobacteriota bacterium | reverse complement strand
ACAACCTGCTGCGGGTGGAGGGGATCGGCGCGCCGCGGGCGTACCACGTGCCGGCCCTCCGCCGCGTGGGCTTTCCCGACGTGAGCTACGGCGAGGATTACGCCGCCGCCCTTGGTCTGAGCCGCACCTGGCCGGTGGCCCGGATCTTCGAGCCGGTGTACCTGTGCCGCCGCTGGGAGGGGAACACCGACAGCGGGCTGTCCAGCCAGCAGGCGGCGCTTCACCACGAGTACAAAGATTATGTGCGCACTCTGGAGCTCGCCGCAAGGCGGAAGATAGCAAACAGCAAACAGCAAACAGTAAACAGCAAACAGTAAACAGTAAACAGTGAGAAGGGTTGGCGAAAGGTGCTCAGGCGTCCCGCCTGAACACGGGGTTTGGGTTTCAGGTTATCCAGTTTCGATCCCAATTCGGTTGCGAGTCGCGCCGGTTGGCATTGCGCGGCGGCGATGATTTGAATATGATGGCGCAAATTCACGGCACGAGTCATGAACCGGGGAGTATCCATGCACCACGATGCAGCCCATGAAACCGGCACGTTCACCTGCCCCAACTGCGGGGCGGCGGCCGCGGGGAAAGCGTGTCAGGCATGCGGCCAAAAAAGGATTCGTCCCGACGAGATGAGTCTGCGCCATGTCGCGGGCATGGTGGTGGAGGAGACGCTGGATCTGGACGGCAAGTTGCCCCGGACCCTGCTGGACCTGTTCTTCCACCCCGGCCGGCTCACCGTGGACTACCTCGACGGCCGGCGGCAGCGCCACATCCGGCCCATCCCCTTGTACCTGATGTGCCTGGCGCTCTACTTCTTTTTCAACCATTACGCGCCGGTCAACCTGTCCATGCTGGTCTCCCAGCAGCCCGCGGACAGCCCGCTCCTGCAGGTGATCGATCAGCAGGCCGGAGATTCCGGCCAGACCCGGGCGCAGTTCGTGGCCGCGCGGGATCCGCGCTACGTGGAGGCCCACAAGACGGCCAGCATGGTTCTGGACCTGGTGCTCCTGGGGCCCGTCCTGTTTCTGCTCTACCGCCGCCGCCGGCCCTTCCTGGCGCAGCATCTGGTGATGACCCTGCACCTCAACAGCTTCGGCTACCTGCTGGGCATGGTTCCGCTGGCGGTCATGTCCGGCCTCGGCGGCGAGTCCATTCCCGTCACCCTGCTGTTCATGGTGGTCTTTTTCGGCTATATCTATCTGGCGCTCCGCCGGGTCTACGGGCAGGGGCACGGGATCACCGTGGTCAAGCTCCTGGCGCTGGTGATGCTGAACCTGGTCGCGGCGATCGTCGGGACCGCCAGTGCCATGATCTATGCCCTGTTCAGTTGAAATTGTGTACCTCACGCTGTTGCCGCGTGCGAGTTCGAACACGGCAGGATCAAGCGGTTTGCCGGGTTATCTCCACGGACTGACGGAATCCCCATGATGGTGCGGAACGAACTCGCGGCCTCCAGGCCGCGAGGTACTTTGCCGCATCTTTTCCCGCGCGGGAGGCGTATATTAAATTGATGATATGGCAATAATCCGGGGAGAGGAGCGTCTGGGCGACATGAGGCAAGCGAGCTGCAAACGGGCTGTCAAGCTGATTTTGTTGACCCTGATCCTGACCGCCGGACTCGCTTCGGCGCTGGCTGCCGGTGCGCCGCGCACCGAGCAGCCGGTGCGGGACATCGAGCCGCCGGTGCGGCTCGTGCACGTGCAGAACCTGGGCGGCGATATCCTGGTGGAAACCTGGACTGAGGGTTACATCCGCATCCTGGCCGCGCGGCGCGACGGCGCCGAGGTGAACCCGGCGGCCGACGTGCTGGACCAGCCGGGCGCTGAAGGTGAGGTGGACGTCTGGACCCGCCCCGAGCTGGCGGGCGACGCGGCGGTGGACCTGCGCCTGCTGGTGCCGGCGGGCGTGCAGGTGGCGGCGCGGAGCCGCTCCGGCACCATCACGGTGCGCGGCGTGGGGCGGGGCATCACGGCGGAAACCGACAGCGGGGACATCCGCTGCGGCCTGCCCGCCGGCGCCGACGCCGACGTGTCGCTCCGCAGTCTCACGGGGATGGTGGAGGCGCGCCTGCCGCTGGAGTTTTTTGGCACGCCCCAGCAGGGGCTCCTCGACGGAAGGCTCGGCCGCGGCGGCGTGCCGGTGCTGGCGCGCACCCGCGCGGGCCGCGTCACCCTATTCGCCGATGACCCGGCCCGAGCCGTCCGCCAGTCCGACACCGCGGCCGGCGGCAACCCGGCGGAGCCCGCCCATAGACTGTCGGCCGCCGACGCCAGTCCGGCCGAGCGGGAGACACCATCCGCCGCGCCCGCCGCGGATCCGGCGGCGGGCGGAGCCGGCGGTTACCGGATCGGCGTGAGCACCCGGCTGGTGACCCTGAACGTCCAGGCCGCCGACGCCACGGGGGCGGCGGTGACGGACCTCGTCCGTGAGGACTTCCGCGTGCTGGACAACGGCGCCGAGCAGCCGATCGTTTACTTCGAGCCGCAGACCGCGCCGCTGAACCTGCTCCTGCTGCTGGATCTGAGCGGCAGCACGAAGGACAAGACCAAGGTCATCAAGCAGGCGGCCGCCCGGTTCGTGGACATGCTCAATCCCGCCGACCGCGTCGCCGTGGCCGCCTTCACCAGTCGTTACATGCTCATCTCTCCCTTCACCGAGAATCGCCGGCTCATCCGCCAGCGGATCGACGCCATCAAGAACCGCGGCGGCGGCACCGCCTTCTACGAGGCGATGTGGTACGCCCTGGATGAAATGGCCGAAGCCAGGGGGCGCCGGAACATCATCGTGGTCATGAGCGACGGCGTGGATAACGTGCTGCAACGGCCCGACGACTACACCTCCAAGTGGTCGTACGAGGAGATGCGCGACCGCGTCGCCGCCGCCGCCGTGACCGTGTTCCCCGTCTACATCGACACCGAGTACGAGCAGGTGGTCAAGGAGGGGAACGTGTCGAGCGTGGTCTACCGCACCGCCCGCCGGCAGATCGCCGGGCTGGCCGAGAGCACGGGCGGCCGAATGTTCCCCGTCCAGCGGTTCGAGGACCTGGAGGCGGTCTACCGGACGGTGGCCGCGGAGCTGCGCAACTTGTACAGCCTGTCGTACTACGCCCCGGCGAAGAGCGGCGCCGGGCGGGAATGGCACGCCGTAGGGGTGGAGGTGACCCGCCCCGGCGTGCAGGTCAAGACGCGTCCGGGTTATTTCCTCGAGTGACTTTCCGTTGAACTAATCTGACTGCTCCGGCGGGAGCGTGCGGTAACGGTCCCGCTGGGCGAAGCAGGTGACGTCGGCGTAGCCGGCGTGGATCCGCGCCGAGTGGCGCACGCCAGCGGGGATGTGGTAGCTGTCCCCCCGGGTAAAGGAGTGTGGCCGGCCGCCGATGACGAAGTCGATGCGCCCGGCCACGACGACGCCCCATTGGGCGGCGTGGGCGTGCTCCGGCACCTCGGCGTCCGCGGTGAACTCCATGAAGA
>CALAMB010000222.1 GCA_937925645.1 uncultured Acidobacteriota bacterium | reverse complement strand
GCTGCCCTCCGACGTGCTGCTCCGCCGGCCCGACATCCGGGCGGCCGAGCACCAGCTGCGGGGCGCCTACGCCAACATCGAGGCGGCCCGCGCGGCGTTCTTCCCGCGGATCACCCTGACCGCCGGCGTGGGACTGACGAGCAGCGACCTGGCCGACTTGTTCAAATTCGGTTCCCGCTCGTGGAATTTCGCACCCCAGGCGGTGCTGCCCATCTTCGACTGGGGCACCCGTCAGGCCAGCTACCAGGTGTCGCAGGCAGACCGGGACATCGCCGTCGCCACGTACGAATCGGCCATCCAGTCAGCCTTCCGCGAAGTCAGCGATGCGCTCAGTCTGCGGGCCACCCTCGTGGAGCAGCAGGCCGCGCAGGAAGCCCTGGTCCACACCCTGGAGGCGACCTGCCGTCTGGCGGAGGCCCGGTACAAGGCGGGTATCGACGGTTACCTGAACGTCCTGGTGGCGCAGCGGGCGCTCTACAACGCCCAGCAGGGGCTGGTGAACATCCGCCTGGCCCGCCGGGCCAACCTGGTGGAGACATACAAGGCGCTGGGCGGCGGCCTCGAGCCGGGTCCGGCCACTCCCTGACCGCCGCACGGCGGCGGCGGGTGACGAGGAAAACGGCATGCGCGATCAACATCTGCAGGCCATCATCGACAAGCTCGACGAGCAGTTCCCGGACTATGACCACACGGCCATCCGCCTGGTCGTGGAGCTGTCCAACGCCAACCACATCCTGGCGTCCGTCATGGAGCGGACGTTCGCCAGGTACAAGATCACGCCCCAGTCGATGGACGTGCTGACCCTTCTCTATATGAAGCGGGGCCAGGAATGCGTCCTGGGCGAGATCGGCGAGTTGCTGCTGGTCAGTCCGGCCAACGTCACCGGCCTGGTGCAAGGGTTGGTCCGGAAGGGGCTCGTCGAGCGGCGGGAGGATCCCCTGGACCGGCGGAAACGCCTGGCGGAGATCACGCCCCGAGGGATCGCCCTCATGGAAGACTTCCTCCCCAAGAGCGCCCGGTTCCTCCAGGACGTGTTCGCGGCCGTCTCGCCTGAGGACAAGCGCCAGCTCTGCGCGCACCTCCGGCAGATCGCCGACCTGCTGATGCCGTATTGGGAAAAGCGCATCCTGCCGGAGCTGGAGGGGCCGTAAGGACCGTCAGTCCGGCGATGTCATCCGGTGGAACGACAGCGATGATATCGATGCCAAGTTCCGACACCTCGACGGGCGGATACCGCCGGGAGACGGTCTGTCTGCTGCTGGCGGCCGTCCTGCTGGGCGCCGTGGTCCGGTTCTCGGGCCTGGCCGAGCGCGGGCTGGCCGAAGACGAGGTGCACAAGCTTCAGACCGTACGGCAGTACCAGCGGGGCGAATTCACCGGCAACGCCGAGCACCCCATGCTCTTCAAGAGCCTCGTTCTCGTGTCGGTCACCGCGGTCGACCTCTGGGACCGCTGGAGCGCCGGGGCGAACGGCGGTGGTCGGGTGGTCACCGAGGAGGTGGCCGTCCGCCTCCCCAACGTCCTGGCGGGCACCCTGACGGTCATCCCGCTGTTCCTGGTGGGCGCCGCGTTCTTCTCCCGCCGGGTGGGCCTGCTGGCGGCCTTCCTGTGGGCCACCGGAATCCACGCGGTGTTCATCAACCAGATCGCCAAGGAAGACACGCTGCTGGTGTTCTTCCTGCTGTGGGGCATCTATTTCCACTGGCGGATGAAGACGACCCCGGATGAAGCCGCGCGCCGGAAACGGTCGTTCTACCTGCTGTCGGCCGCGTGCTTCGGCCTGCTGCTGGCGAGCAAGTATTTCCCCCATTTCTGGGGGGTGACGCTCCTGTTTTTCTACCTCCATCGCCGAGCCAACCCCGGTCTGTACCCGCCGGACCGCTACGGGAAGCGGGAATTGCTGCTCTACATCGCGGTGATGAGCGCCGTGTTCCTGCTGGCCAATCCCATGATCCTGCACCCGGCGGTGCTGGCGCACATCTTCTCCTACACGGGCCAGGCCACGGTCACGCACCACGGCTACGTGATGTTCGACCGCCTGTTCCCCAACAGCATCACCCTGACACCGCTGGGCGGCACGCCGTGGTATTTCTATCTGCTCGCCCTGGCCGTCAAGCTGCCGCCGCTCGTGTTGCTGGCGTTCGTCGGCGGCACGGCGCTGTGCGTGCGGCGGTGGCGGGCGGCCGGTCCCATGTTCGTCCTGCTCTGGCTGGTGTTCTGGCTGGTGCCCTTTTCGATCGTCGGTGGGAAGTTCCTGCGCTACCAGTTGAGCCTCATGCCGGTGGTGTATCTCGCGGCGGCGTTCGGTGCGTTCGCCGCGGCTGAGTGGCTCGCCGCGCGCTGGTCCCGCTCCGCTTCCCCGGTCTATCGGTGGATCCCCGAGACCGCGCTGACCGCCCTGGTGGTGTTGGCCTCACTATCGGCCTTGGTCGCGGCCCATCCGTTCTATGCCCTCTACGTCAACGCGATCGGCGGCGGGGCGGAGCGCACCGTCTATTACTTTCCCCATGACGAGTGCTACGACCTGCGGCTGCGCGAGGCGATCGCCGGCACCCTGCGGCAGGCGCCCCCGGGCAGCGTCCTGGTGGGTGAAACTCCGGCCGTTTTCGGCTATTATCTCGAGCGGTCCGGCCGCCGGGACCTGCGGGTGGCGAATTTGTCCGACGCCCGGTTCGCCCTGCCGGTGACTGCGCCCCGCTTCGTCTTCCTGCAGCCCGGCCGGATCTATTTCGAGAACGTGGCGTTCCACTCCCGGTTGTGGAACCGGAAGGAGGACCTGCTGAGCGTCCGGATCGACGGGCGGCCCATGGTGCGGGTGTTCCGGCTCGACGGAACGGAATTCGGGGAGATCGTGGCGGCTCGCGACACGGCCCCGCCCCGCGTCCAGGTGCCGCTGGAGATGTACTTTCTCACGGCGGACTGACCGCCGCGACTTCAGCCGGCTGCGCCCGCCGGGGCGGCCGGCACAAGGATGAATCTGATGAACCAATCGACCGCCCCGAACATCTCCATCGTCGTCCCCTTCCACAACGAGGAGGCGAACATCCCGCTGCTCTACGAGGAGATCACCCGGG
>CALAMB010000221.1 GCA_937925645.1 uncultured Acidobacteriota bacterium | reverse complement strand
GTCCTGGTGGCCCAGGATCCGTTCTCCGGCTACTACCTCTATGAGAACACCGTCACCGGCCAGATCTACTACCGTGACGTGAAGGGATTGACCGGCGCCGTGGATCCCCAGACCGGAGACCCGGTCTACATCGAAGACCACGACGACGACCAGTTCTACGTCTGGCCGGTGAGCCTGGAGCAGAGCGGCCAGAACTGGTACTACCGCGACGTCATGGGCACCCCGGACGACTCCGGCGACGACCGGCTCTACCAGATCAACCCGGCCGGAGGCGTGCCCGGGGCCGTCTACTCCGCCGAAGTCTCCTTCTTCGTGCGCCGGCTGGCCGGCACCACCACCACCTGGCACGACGAGGTCCGGTTGAACGACGACGGGGAAAAGACGACCGTCAAACGGCAGCTCGTCCACGATCTGTTCAATATCAGTGACTACCACTATTCGGTGATCATCGGCACTGCGGGCCCCGAGGCCCCCGATCCGCTGGATCCGGATTTCAACTGGGACGATGCCCAGGTCTACGTGCTCGATTCCGCCACCCTGACGGCCGTCGCGCTCCCGGAGATCCTCGCGCCGGCGGTGAACTGGAACGCCGCTGTGGTCGTGGGACCCGGAGAAACCCTGGACGGCGAACTGGACCGCGAGGACGTCCTGATCCGGTTCACCGAGTTGACGCCGACCTACACGCCGCTGTCGGCGGATGATTTCACCTTCGTGGACCCGGTGGCCGAATTCACGGACAAGGAATACCAGCCTGAAGAGGCCCTGCCGACCCTCTTTACCGACCTGCTTTACAACGGCCAGTTGGTCAAGCCGGTGATCGTCTCCCAGGACGGGTTCATCAACCTCGAGGGCATTTCCCTGAGCGCATCCGGGATCCTGAACTTCTTTGCCCCGGCCGGGATCAAGGGGCTCAATTTCGGCCAGGCTTTCACGGCCCGGGAAGTCCATATCCAGAGCGCCGCCGATTTGCACATCAGCGGCAGCCTCCTGGGCGTCGATCTGGTCGAGATCCAGACCGCCGGCAACCTCTACCTGGACAAGGGCGCCCTGCTCAACGCCGAGACGGTCGAGCTTCGCTCCACCGGTTCGGTTTATGGCGCCGAAGGCAGCCTCATCGCCGGCGAATCGCTGCTGGTGGATGTGTTCGGCGAGGTTGCGGTCCACGCCGACATCAATGCCTACGTGGTGGACAGCCAGGCGGGGGACATCCGCATCGACGACAACGACTACGACATCGGCCAGAGCGGATGGGATTACGGTTCGGTATCGAATCGCCAGGATTGGCAGTTCAGCGACAAGGTCGTCGATCTGGCCCACGTGGTGGCCCATGCCGGAACCGTGACGGTGAACGCCGGCGGCACACTGCGCGCCTTCGAGGTCCGGGGCGGCGACATCGGCCTGTTCGCCGGCGGGGCCGGCAGCATCGAGCTGGGCACCCTCCAGGTCTGGGCCAGCAGCATCACCCTGGATGCGGCGCGGGAGATCCGGCCCATCGGGGACGGAACGCCTTCGATCCTCGGCGCCACCGCCATCAGCGCCCTGAGCGGGTTGGGCAACCTGGCCGAGGGAGTCATCTGGGGGGCAGTGCCCCAGGGCGGCGTCGAGCTGCAGACCAACATGAGCGTGCTCATCGATGACAGCTATACCGGTTCTTTTTACCTGGGCGCCGAAATGGTGTCCCGGGACATCATTATCGATACGCTCATCACCAGCCCGGAAGGCGTGTACTTCCAGGCTCCGGGCAACATCGTCTTCACCTCCCGGGGCGCCATCGACGCCAGGGGCGGTAGCGTCCATCTCGAAGCCGGAAACGCCCTGGTCCTGGGCGAGACGGACGGGGCGGGCGCTGGGGCCACCAAAGCGAGGATCCAGGCAGGCAGCGTCGATCTGAGCGCCTTCGGCATTCTCGGCGGCGCCGGCGCGCTCATCAGCGCCGACACCCTTTCGGCCAGGGCCTATCACGGCTTCGATCTGTTCACCGAAGTCAAGCAGCTTGCCGCCAAGGTCGAGGGAAAAGGAGACCTGAGGGTCAATGCCCGCAGTTCCATCGTTCTGGCCGGAATCGACGTCCTCGACGGGGACCTCGAGGTCGTCTCCGGCGGCAGCATCGATGCCCGCAGCGTGATCATCCAGACCGACAGCTACGCCAACCGGCTCCGGCTTTCCGCCGCCGGTCAGGTGGCCCTGGGCGGTCAGGCCGCCGCGTTCAGGCCGATTACGGACACCATCAACGATCGCATTTACCAGGAAGCGGCGGCCGGCGGGGCCCCAACATCCGGCGTCCTGGTGGGGCAGTTGGTGGAAGTCGACATCCAGGCCGGGGGCGGATTCGCCGCGGCGGAAGACCAGGTGACGGTGGAGCCGAGCTTCGTGGACGCGTCCATCCGCACCGGCCTGCCCACCGCCATCCAGATCGTGGTGCGCGATCCCACCTATCGCTTCCTGCCAAGCCTGGACGGCAAAGTGACGGTGGAGATCGATTTCGGCGACGGCAGCCCGATCCAGACCCTCTTGCTCGACTATATCCCGCCGCAGTCGATCCTCTGGGATGATCCCAGCCGGGTATTCGGACCGGCCAATGGGAACTGGCTGCTGCGCCACGACATGGGCGACGCCCACGCGGTCTCGGTGGGAGACCTCAACGCCGACGGGTATGACGATCTGGTGGTGGCCGAGTCCGTCTACTTCACACCGGAAGGTACCATCGGAGTTCCGGCGGAACTCGGGTTGAGCCGCCTGGTGGTCTATCTGGGATCGCCCGGTGGGTTGAGCGCCAGCCCGGCGCTGATCATCGATGGCTACTGGGTCAACGATGGGCTTTTCCAGAACTTCGCCAGCGACCTGTCCATCTCGCCGGCCGGAGATGTCGACGGCGACGGTTACGATGATGTTCTGGTCGTGGCGCCCAACCAGGTGACCGCCATTGAGCGGCCGGTGGTGGCCCTGGACGGCAGCGGAATCACCTACGAGACGCAATATGTCCAGGGCGCGGTCTTCCTCTTTAAGGGCGGATCCGGCGCGGTGGGCGCGCCGGCCGTGCTCACCAAGGCGTCCTGGCAGATCCTGGATCTGAAGAATTCGGCGCCCTTCCGCTACGCGGCCGTTTCCGCCGGCGACGTCAACAGCGACGGTTATGACGACGTGCTGGTGGGGCTGCCGGCCGATGACGTGGTGACCGGCCAGTTCGAAATCCTCTCCGCGGCGGGCAAGGTTCAATTGTATCTGGGGTCGGCCGACGGGTTGGCTCAGAGTCCGGCATGGACCTACCAGGGCGGGCAGGCCGGCGGCCGGATGGGGTCCAGCATCGCGTCCATCGGTGATCTGAACGGCGACGGGTTCGAGGACGTGATCGTCGGCGCCTGCGGAGAAAACAGCACGGCCGGCCGGGTCTACGTGTTCCTGGGGACCGCCAAGGGCCTGGCCACGGCGCCGCTGCAGATCCTCCAGGGGAGCGCCGGCGGCTGGTTCGGCTGGGATGCCATCGGGGCGGGAGACCTGAACGGCGACGGATCTCCGGACATCCTAGTCAGCGCCCCCTACGCGGGCGAGAAGGGCGCCGTTTTTGCCTACTTCGGCACGGCCAAGGGCTTCGATCCGCAGCCCCAGTCCATCGATGTCCCGGCCGAGGCCGTCAGCCGCTGGTTCGGCTGGGATCTGGCCCCGGCGGGCGATGTCAATGGCGACGGGTACGCCGATTTTCTGGTCCTTGCCGGCCTTGACGGGGCAGGGGAGGGGACCCTGGGGCAGCCCCTGCTGTATCTGGGATCCGCCCAGGGCGTGATGTCCAAGATTCTTCGCTTCCCGGCGGGCGCCGCCGTCTCCATGGGATTCGACGACATTCCGGGGACCCTCGGCGGCGGGGCGAACCTCACCGGTGACTGGCGCGACGATGTCATCCTGGGAGACTGGGCGCGCTACGATTTGGAAAATCCCGGCACGATCGCGATCTATGCCGGCACCGCGTTCGACTATCCGGACCCGGTCATCGCCCTCGGCCAGTTGTCGCACACCTATGCCACCGCCGGCACCTTTACCCTCAGCGCGGGTGTCTCCGGCGCCCTGGCCACCCGGTCCTTCGGCGGCACTTCGGGAACGGTGCAGGGCGATCCGGTGGCCGCCGACGACGAGATCATCACGGACGAGGACACCCCGCGGACCATCACGCCCGCCGAACTGCTGGCCAACGACAGCGATCCGGACCTGGGCGACGTGCTGACCATCGTCTCGGTGGATACCGCCGGTCTGGTGGGAAGCCTGTCCGTGGTCGGCGGCGCCTATGTTTACGACCCGGCCGGCCGCTTCGAGTACCTGGCCCCCGGCGAGCGGGCTTACGACCGCTTCACCTACACCATCAGCGACGGTACCGTCGGCGGCGGGACCTCCACGGCCACGGTGACGGTGGTGATCGAGGGGCGCAACGAGGCGCCCACGGCTGGCGACGATGTCCTGATGACGGACGAAGACACCCCCATCACCATAGGCGCCGCCGAACTGCTGGCCAACGACAACGATCCGGACCTGGGCGACGTACTGAGCATCGTCTCCGTGGATGCCACGGATACCCTGGGACGGGTGACCCTCAATCCGGACGGCACCATCACCTACGATCCCAACGGCAGGTTCGAAGGGCTCGCGGCCGGCAGCATGGGAACCGATCGGTTCACCTACACGATCCGGGATGTCGCCGGCGCCCTGAGTACGGCTGAAGTGACGGTGCGGATCCAGGCGGTGACGCCGGTCTTCGTGGGATGGCGCCTGGAACAGGACAGCGGCGCGGACCCGGCCGACAAGCTCACCCGCGATGCCACCCCGGCGGCGATCTTCACCTTCAACGAGCCGGTATACGGCCAGAGCACGGATCTGCGGATTCTCAATACGGTCGGCGCGCAGATTTCGGCCTCGCGCATCGAGGGATGGGGCGGCAAGGTGCTGTCGGTCTACTTCGACAGCCCGCTGGCCAGCGACGGCGTCTATACCATCATTCTGCTCGGCACCATCGCCGACCAGGCCGGCAATCCCTTCAACCAGGGCGACAATCTCGGCTTCCAGTTCGTCCTCGACCGCACGGCGCCGGCGGTGACGGTGGACAGCCGGCTTACCCGCGAGACGGCCCCCGAACTCGCCGGGACGGTGGACGATCCGGCGGCGGCCATTGAAGTGACGGTGGCGGGTCGCGTCTACACTGCCGTGAACAACGGCGACGGCACCTGGACCCTGGCGGCCGGCAGCATCACACCGGCACTGGCCGACGGGACCTACGAAGTTCTGGCCGCCGCCGTCGACCGGGCCGGCAATCGCGGTACGGATGCGACTTCCAAGGAACTGACCGTGGACACCACGGCTCCGGCAGTCACGGTCGATGTCCTAGAAGCCGACAGTGCCGCCCCCCGGCTGACCGGCACGGTGAACGACCCGGCGGCCGTCGTCCAAGTGGTGGTGGATGGCAGGGCCTATACGGCGGTGAACAACGGCGACGGCACCTGGACCCTGCCCGAGGGCACCATCAGCCCGGCCTTGGCCCTGGGCACCTACGATGTCGCCGCGACCGCCGTCGATCCGGCCGGCAACGCGGGCAGCGATGCCACCGCCGGTGAACTGGTGGTCATTTCCGACGTGCCGCTGTTGCGGGTGACCGCGGTGGCGCCCTTTGCCAGCGGGGTGCAGGTCTTCTTCAACTATGCCCTGGATACCGGCCGGCTCAATCTCTACGACACCTTCAACAGGGCCTACGGCGCCGCCGACCTGACCCTGGTGGGCCAGAACGTGGGGCCGGTAGCCGGGTCTCTGATCTACGATCCGGCAGCCGCCAGCGTCACCTTCGTGCGCACCGGCGGGGTGATGGCGGATGATACCTACACCCTGACCCTCAGCGGGGCCCAGGACGGGTTCACCGATCTGTTGGGAAATCGCCTGGACGGGGATCTGGATGCCGCTGCCGGCGGCGATTATGTGACCACCTTCACCCTGGCCGGGAGCGGCCTGCGCCTGGTTTCCCTGCCCGATTTCAGCCGTGGACCGGGCCAGCGCGTGAATCTGCCGGCCACCGGCACCGGAATTCCGGTCGTCCTCGGCGACGGGACCGGGATCCAGTCGGTGACGGTGGTTCTGGTCTACGATACGGCGCTGTTGGACGTCGATCAGATCCTCAAGGGCGCCAATGTGCCCGGGAGCTGGAAGCTGAGCAGTGATCTGAGCCAGCCGGGGCGGATCTCCATCTCCCTTTCCGGGGCCACGCCCCTGGCTTCGGGGCCGGTGCAGATCCTCAACCTGAGGGCGGCCGTGCCCGATGCGGCGCCTTACGCCTCGGCCGCGGTCCTGAATCTGGAAAACCTGCGGCTCAACCAGGGGGCCGTCGCCGGGCGGACCGACAGCGCGGTCCAGGTGGTGGCCTACCCCGGCGATGCCAGCGGCAACCACGTCTACAGCGGGCTCGACGCGGCTTACATCGCCCGGGTGGCCGTGGGCCGGGACCGCGGCTTTGCCGCCGTCTACCGCATGAAGGATCCGGTGATCATCGGGGATGTGACCGGCGACGGCAGCCTCAGCGCCATGGACGCCGCCTATGTGGCCCGCAAGGCGGTGGGGCTCAACGTTCCGCAGATTCCCGATCTGCCGGGAATCCTGGCGCCCATCGTGGTCAGTGGCCGCGATCCGCTCCTGGCCATCCCCGGCGATCTGACGGCCTACCGGGGCGATACCTTGACTGTGCCGCTGGCCATCCTGGATGACGCCGGCGGCTTGCTGGGCGCCGACATCTATCTCTACTATGACACGCGTGTGTTCGACGTGGCCGACGGCGACGTGCACGTGGGAGCGCTCACCGGCGGCTGGGGTATCACTGCCTCAGTGAACGAGGCTGCGGGAATCATCCACGTCGTGCTTTTTACCCTTGGAGAATCGCTGCCCGCCGGCAGCACCGGCAGCATCGCCGAGATCGACTTCCACGTGCGGGCCGACGCCCCCTACGGGGCCAGCAATTTCGATCTGAACGAGGAGAGCCAGCTCAACGAAGGCGAACTGGTGCTGACCCTCCAGGACGGCAGCGCGACGATCCTGGCGCGCAACCAGCCCCCGGTGGCCGTGGACGACGCCTTCGGCACCAGCGAGGACCAGGTCCTCCTCATCACCAGCGCAGCGCTGCTGGCCAACGACGGCGATCCGGACGGCGACCTGCTGGGCATCCTTTCCATCAGCACCCTGGAAACCAGAGGCACGCTGACGGACAACGGAAACGGCACCTTCACCTTCGATCCGCGCCAGGGCTTCAACGATCTGCGCCAAGGCCAGAGCGCCGTCTTCGTCTTCACCTACCTCGTCGGAGACGGCCAGGGGGGCCAGGACGAAGGACGGGTCAGCATCACCGTCACCGGGGTCAACGACGCCCCGGTCATCCACGCCCTGACGGTGAGCCCCGATCCGGCCCCTGAAAACAGCCTCGTAAGCCTGCAGGGGACCTTCTCGGATCCGGATTCCAGCGGGGCTTTCGTGGTGACCGTGGTCGATTGGGGCGACGGCTCGGTCCCGGAAACCGTCGTTCGCCCGCCCGGAGCCACGAGCTTCGCTTTCACCCATCGCTATCCGGACGACGCCCCCGACGGTTACGCGGTGACGGTGCGGGTCACGGACGATACCGGTTTGGCGAGCGTCGCCAAGACCAACGCCGTGATTGTCAATGTCGCCCCCACGGCCGATGCCGGCGGCCCCTACCGCATGGACGCCGGCGACGATCTGGTCCTGGCCGGCGTCGAGATCGGAAGAGCACACGTCTGAACTCCAGTCACGTCAGTCAAT
>CALAMB010000220.1 GCA_937925645.1 uncultured Acidobacteriota bacterium | reverse complement strand
CGGCCCCCCCCGAGATCTACACTCTTTCCCTACACGACGCTCTTCCGATCTATCGGGCAGCTCGTCGATGGGCCGACAGGCGGCGCCAGACGCACTGAGCTGGAAGATCTCCAATGCCCGGCCGACTCCGCCTGCATCGGTCAGGGTCAAATGAACCGAAGCCGGGTTAACGCCGCGCAGGGCGTCGGCAAACGTCACCGCCAGATCGGGCCGGGGGACCGGGAACATTTGGCCGGGCCAGCCGGCGGTGACCACCGGCGGCTGGGTATCCAGTGTATCAAAGGACCACCCGAACGGCGCCGGCATGGCATTGCCGGCCGCATCGCGCCAGCCATCGAGGGCGGCCCCATAGCGGGCATCCGACTGCAAGCCGCCGTCCGGCAGGATGGTCAGGATACGGCCATCGGGCGACCAGGCCAGGCCGGCCGCCGCTGGCATGCCGTCGCGGTTCCAGTCGACCGTGCCGCTATTCGGGACAATGGGTTCGCTGAAGGTGATTTGAACCGGTGCAGTCGGATCCACCTGAACGGCACCCGCGGGCGGGGTCACCACCGACACCGCCGGCGGCGTCAGGTCCACGGTCCGGAAGACCAGTTCCACCAACGCGCCCAAGGGATTACCATTGACATCGGGAATGTCGGCTTCAATCACCAGCCGATAATCACGGGAGTCAACCAATACTGCCGGAATTCCCTCGTATGTGCTGCCGTCGACTGACGGCAGCACGGTCAGTCCGACCGGCTGCCAGACGGCGCCGTCGTAACTCTCTAACCGGATCCAACCGGGATGGCCGGTCAGCCACGCGGCGTCCAGGGCCTCGCTGAACGTGACGATCAGATGAGCGTCCAGCGGCACGGCGGTCTCCGGCCAAGTGGTGCCACCAGACCAGTAGGCGACCGCGTCGACGGACGGCGGTGTCCGGTCCAGAGTCAGGATGCCCAGGTCGACCCATGCCTCATCGTCCACACCGGCCACCGGCACGGCCAGGCGCAGCCGGCCGCCGACCGGATCGGCCACCTCCAACCGGCCAGGCAGAATTGGCATTTCTTCGAAGACGAAATTCCCGCTGTCAGCGGTGGCGCTCAGACGTTCCACCTCGCGCCCGTCGGCTCGCTGCCCCACCCAGTGCATCGTCATGTGGGCGGCCGCGGAGCCGTCTTCCGTTCGCAACATGCCCCGCAAGTAGAAGGCCGGCTCCAGAGCCACCACCAGGCCTTCAATCCGTTCCCCGTCGGCCAGGTCGCCCTCGGCGGTTCCCTCCAAGGCGTGGTGGCGGTCCTCGGCCACAAGACGGAAATGACCGGCCGGCACCTCGGGGAAGAAAAAGGCCCCCTCGTTGTCGCAAGCGGTTTCCGTCCGGAATTCGGACACTTCGGTCTCGAGCCGTAGCACCGCCCCGCTCACCGGATGTGTGCCGGCCTGGTTCCAGACCGCGCCACCCAGGGCACCCACCCCGCGGAGCACCATCACCACGTCGTCATCGGCAGGCACATTGATCGGCTGAGAAACCCGGTTGACGCCCGATCCGGTCCAGGCGGCCAGGGTGTAGTCACCGAACAGGACGGAAGCGAACCGGAAGGTCCCTGCGTCGGTGGCGGTCTGGCGATAGCTCCGCCCCTCGGCCAATGGGAGCAACTCGATCCGGGCGTATGCAGCGCCGCTGCCGTCGGCGGATTGGATAGTTCCAGCCAGAGTCGCCGTCGGCGCCAGGGGCACTACCAGGCAGGCCGTCCCGCCCGGCTCGAGCATGGCCTCAGCGTAACCGTCCACCCCGGACGGATCAGCCACCCGCACATCCAGCCGGCCGCCGGGAATACCCGGAACGTGAAACCGTCCATCGGGACCGGTGGTTGTCTCGATGTCCCGCTCGGCATAAGGCGAACCGGCACACGGATGGATTCCAATCGTTACCCGACGGGCGCTCAGCGACGATGAATCGGTGCAGACAACCCCGGCCGGATCGCCGTCCACCACCACCCCTTCCACCTCTCCCAAGGGATCGAGGACCAGTTCCACCGGTGGCGGATCGAACTCGATGGATGGGATATCCATCTCGAGAAGCGCCCGGCGACCGGTGGCAAAGTCCTCCGCCCGGAGAATGTATTGACCGACGGCCACCGCCGGCAGGACGAAGGCGCCCAGGTCGGCCATTTCGGAATCGGTCACGGTGGATGCCACGAGTTGTCCGGCCGCGCTGCGCAGGGTGATTTCCGCCCCTGGCACTGGCGCCCCGTCCGGCGGAGCGCCGTCGCGAACGACGCCGCGCAGAGTGACCACCGGACTCATCACCAGGTTGAGGGTGAACATGCCACTGTCGCCCACAATCTCGACGCCGCCGGTTGCCGTTCGGACAGTCTCGCCGTCCAATACAACAGCGGACACCGTGTAGGAACCTTCCCAGACATCGTTGAATTGGAAGTACCCTGGATCGCCCGGCGCCCCGGCGTAATCGGTGTCCCAGATGCTCTCGGCCCGGGCGCTCCAGGCGGGTTGTCCCTGCCGACTGACTGTCAGCCAGGCGTCCTTGAGCCGCTCTCCGGTGGCATGGAACAGGTGCACCTGGAGTCCATTCCTCCCCAACATGCTCAAGGTGACATCCATGTCGCCGTCGGCAGCGAAATAGAGTTCCGTCCAAGCCCTGTCTCCGGTGTAGAAATCCTCAGCTTTGAGCACGTAGGTGCCAGCCGGCAGAGGTCCGGAAATGGCGAACCGTCCGCCTGCGTCGGTCCGGCAATCCCAACTCCGCCCGCCATGACCGGTCAGGGTCAGAGGAATGCCCGCCCGGACAGGCGTCACGCCGTCTCGCGCGTGCAAGGTGCCGGTCAGGGTGCCGACTCCACCGGTGACGCCCAGCACCAGATCCACGCCGGCCAGGTCGGCTCCGGTGGCCAGGCCGCGCACTACAGCTGGCGGATAGAAGACATTGCCGGTGAACCGGATCGTGAAGGGGCCGTCCCAGACGTCGGCAAAGACGTAGGTGCCGTCGGCGGCCGACATGCTCCGCAACCGATCGGTCCGATAGATCATCTCTCCAGTGGTTCCGCGGTCCAGTCCGTCCAGAATCAAGGGCACACGGACTCCCTGGCCGGAGGAGTCCCGCACCTGGCCGGCCACTGTCCGACGGCCGCGCAAGCGAATCACCAGCGAGGTGCCTTCGGCCGGGACATCCACCGCTCCCGATTCCACCTCTCCGTCACACGCAGCCTGATACCAATTGAGGCCCTGAGTCAGCCAGACCAGAAATCGGCCGTCTGCATCGGCAATCTCCGTGATGCCGCTGAACCGCACGGTGGCTCCGGCCGCTGCGGCTCCATCGGCTCGGATGACGCGACCCTGGACAGGGGCCAGGGCGGCCAGAACCAATTGAACCTGATGGACGCCGGCGGTGATCCAGACATGCTCTGTGACGCTGTCCCAATAGCCAGGCCGAACAGCAGTCACCCGGTAGTGACCAAACGGGATCGGCTGGAGCCGGAATCGCCCGTCGCCGTCGGTTTCGAGATCGAGCTGGACCGTTTCCCATGCGTCAGCCGTCTCCAGGTGAACCGGCGCGAACGGGACGGCGTCCCAAGAGCCTCCGAAACCGGGGATTACCACCCGGCCTTCGAGCGTGCCACCACCGGCAAACAGAACCTGCACCTCGGCCGTGCCGCCCGGCGCGACCGCGCCTTCGGCGGTGGCTACCGCCCCGCCGCTCGGGTGGATGCAGCGGATACGGAAAGAACCCCATGGTACGGAAGTGAACGCGAAGGCTCCGTCGCCGTCGGTCCACCCCTCGGTACTCCAGGCGGCATCGGGCACGCTGAGCGTCAGCCGGGCATGGGGGACGCCCCTTGCGCCGGCGGGCCCATCCTCCATGACCTGGCCGGTGACGCCTGCCCCGCCTGCCACCAGCAGTACCACCGCCGTGTCGTCGGGGCCGGCGATGTATCCGGCGCCTTCGATCCGCCGTCCGTCCCTGAGCGTGGCTTCAGCCCGGAACGGGCCCACGGTGACACTGTCGGCATGGAAACGTCCGTCCCCATCCAGCACCGCCGGCTGGTATCTGCCGTCACCGCTACTGTGGATCCGAACGCCGAGGATGCTGTCAATGGGTGTCCCGAGCTCGTCCACCACCTGGCCCACCACGGCTCCTGAACCGTACAGGATGATCTGGGGATGAAGCACCTGACCATCCGCCTGGAACATCAGGGACACCCGCCGCCGGGCGCCTGTTGCCGGATCGCCGGCAATCAAAAACAAGCCCGCCGGATTTGTGTGAACGAAATCCATGTGGAACGTGCCGTCGTCGTGCCCGTCGAAGCGGCTGAGACAGACATCCCGAATCCCCAGACCAGACCTGGTGACGGCCCACAACTCCACCGACGGCCTGACCACTCCCCGGCCGTCGGGGTAGCGCACGCGCCCTTCGACACGGCCGCCGGCCTCGTACGTTGAGTCCGGGTCGAGAATACCCACCGGCCGGGTGGCCGCGACGACCGCGCCGTCGAGGCTCTTCACCTGTCCGATGGCCAACTCCGTCGTCACAAACTTGCCCACCGGCCGATTCACCGCAACGCCGACAGTGCGCCCCGAACCGATCGGTGCTGCCAGCAGCACCTCGTTGCCGACGCACTCGAAATGCGCCGCCGCCTCACCGGCCGGCAATCCGACCGGCCGGTTGAACAGTACCAGCAGCCCGCGCCCAAACTCGTCGGCGCCATGAAAGAGATCCGGAGTCAGCTTCAGCACACGCTCCACGACAAAGGGTGCCAGGGTCAGAAGGTGCTGGTTCAGTGGCGGCACAGCGGCCACGTTGTTGCTTCCTTGTTGGATCTCAACAGCGACAGAAGTCCCTTCCAACAACGTCGATGGAATCACCACCTGTTGACCCGGTACGAGTTGGAAAGAGTACTTGAGGCTCTGGCACGCCTCCGATGACGCTGGACGGATGACCTCCAGCTCGACCGTCCCACCGCCGGTCAGGGCGACCGGATCCCCATCCAGAGGGATCAGGCAGAGAAATTCCGGTCCGTTGATGAAGCGGATGGCTCGTGCCCAGCCGGACGCTGGCGTCAAAGCGGTTCGAAGAAGTGCGAAATCACCGCTGTATCCGGCGTGAAGAGCGAGCGCGGCTGCCACGCCAGCCGGCTGGCCGGCTGGATCCAGTGCAGCGGCGAGCGCCGCTTTCAGCTCTGCACCACGGGGGCTGGATTCCATTGTGTGGTGGAAGCCGCTGTCGCTCCATGCGATCTGCGCCAGATCTTCGGTGAACGATGCGGCGACAGCCACCGGATTCCGGCCAGCGGCGGTGGCGAGCCCCGCTTCGGTGACAGCCCGCGCGAGCCACTCCACCGATGATCCCTTAACGGTTCGGAATGCAGAGGGCAACAGCAAGGGTTGGGTTCGGCTCAGCGTGTGGCACAAGCCCAGAAACGCCAGCGCTCGGCCGTAGAGAGGTTCTCCGAGTTGCGCTGCCACGGGGGGCAGGACCAGGCGGTCGGGGTTCATGGGCTGACCGGCGGTGTCCACGCCGAACACCAACCGGGCGCCCACCTCGAGTCCGGCTGAATCGCCGGCGCCGTAGGTTGCGGTGACCTTGCCCGAGCGCAGCGCCCGAAGGCGGTAGCCCAGCACCACCGTCTCGCCCGGCTCCAGAACCGGGCGGCAGTAGACGGCCGGATCCGTCGGACACGTGTCGTCCGCCGGGTAATCGGCGCCCAGCCATTCGACGCCGGTCATTGAGTCGGGTGCCAGACTCAGCCGGAACCCGTTGGCGGGCACGTCTGACACGTTGGTCACATGGGCCTGAACGAAGTACGCGGCGCCGCGCTCGACCCGGTCGGGATGGATGAAGCTCAGCGAGAACCGCGGATTGTCGCGCACCGCCACCCCGCCCCGCGCCCGTCCCTCGATGGGCCAGCTCGGGTCGCCGGAGGCGGGCGCCAGGCGGCCGGCGATGCGGATGTCGAATTCGTGGTAGCCGACCTCGTGGCCCACCACGATCCAGCCCGCCGCGCCGGCGGCGCCGGGGGCGATCACCGGACCGGTGTCGCCGACGACGTCCTGGACCGCGGTGTTGGAGCCATCGGCGACCGGGGCCAGACTCAGGGGGGCGCCGGGCTGCCAGTCCACGCTCGCGGGGAGCGCCGCCTCCGCCGTCAGGTCCGCCAGGCGGTAGCCGCTCGCCGGCGGCAGGGCGTTGCAGAGGACCAGCTGGACGCTGAAGTGCCCGTTCAGGAACCCCACCGAGCCGGGGATGAGGATGAGACCGGGGAGGCGCACGTCGGCCGGCGGCAGGCCCGGGACCGCCACCCCCGAGATGTCCAGATCCACCGCGCCGATGGCGCAGTCCCCCTGCCCCACGTCCAGCAGCCCGCCGAATTCGGCGGGCGTCACGGGGACGGCCGGCGACGCGTGGATCACGGGGAACGCGTACTCCACCACCTGCCCCTCGAGCTCGAAGCCCACGACGAACTGGTAATTCTGATAGGAATTCGCGTCGAATACGACGCCGGCGGCGAGCAGCTCGGCCATCGTCATGGGCTCGGCGGTGACCCAGGCGATGAACAGGTCGCCGCCCACGTCCACGGCGGCGGTGTCGGGCGCGGCGAAGAGGAAGTCGCGCCCCGTGGCGACGTTGACCAGCCGGATGTCGCGCAGGTGGTAGCGGCCGGGCGCGGTGAGGCCGTCCAGGAGGAACTCGCCGCCCACGGGACACGCCAGCGCCCGCGGATAGCCCGGCGCGGCGGCCGGGGCGTACAGCACGGCGCGCACCTCGTAGCGGGACGCCAGGTACTCCCGGACGGCGCCGGCGTAGCCGGCGGCCGGATCGGCCAGCTCGATCCAGGTGCGGAGGCGCGCGGGCACGCCGGACGGCACCACCTGCGCCACCGGCTCCACCTGCAGGCGGAACGCGGTGACGGGCACCTCGAACCGATGCAGCCGTCCGCCGCCGCCCTGCGCCATGGCGGCGGACGCCAGCAGGGTGAGCCCCAGGCCCGCGACCAGCAGTAGCCGCGCGGCCGAGCCCGCCAAGTGTTGTCTGTTGTCAGCGCCGTCACGGCGCGGATTCAGCGGCATCCGCGCCAGGCGGCGGCTCCGGCTCGCGCCGGTCCTCCCAATCACCCGTACCCTCCCCGGCCGGCCGGTACCCATCCGGTCCTGCCCGCCCGAAGGCTCACACTCCCAATCCGAACTAAATTTTTGGAATTCTACTCAACCGCCTCCGCCCGCGCAAGAACAAATTTCGAATTCGTGTAATTTTCATCCCGGCCATTCAATATATATAACGGATGGGAGCGGCGGGTGTCCGAAACGATCCACCGAAATGTGGGCCAATCCCCGAAGCTATCAGATTACCATCGGCGGCCAGACTGACTTAAATGGGTGAATGAGAATATTTGGTGAATCATTGAATCGGGCACGCCGAAATCTGGCACAGACCACGAAACACACGAACCACACGAAAAAGGGGAAATCCGAAATCAGTTCACGCCAAGGCGCGAAGAACGCAGAGAAAGCCAGTGAATCGGAAGATCGGTGAATCGGTGAATCGGTGAATCGGTGAATCGGTGAGTCGGTGAATGGGTGAATCGGTGAGTCGGTGAATGGGTGAATAGGTGAATCGGTGAGTCGGTGAATGGGTGAATCGGTGAGTCGGTGAATGGGTACAAGGATCCGGGATCTGTTATCCAGGTCCCAGGACCCGGGTTCCAGGTCCTATTTCCGATGTCCGATGTCCGATTTCCGATGTCCGATTTCCGATGTCCGATTTGGGAAATGGGCGGAAAAG
>CALAMB010000219.1 GCA_937925645.1 uncultured Acidobacteriota bacterium | reverse complement strand
CGCAAGGCCATCCGCTGGAAGACCGTGGGGTGGGGGTTCGGCCTCCAGATCGGGTTCGCCCTCATCGTGCTGAAGTGGCCGCCGGGCGTGCGCCTGTTCGAATACCTCGGCCAGGGGATCAACCACCTGTTGTCCTACTCCCAGTACGGTTCCAACTTCGTCTTCGGACCGCTGGGCTCCCGCGCCGCCATGGTGACGTTCCTCGAAACGGTGACAGGCCGGCCGCTGGCCCCGGACGACCCGCTCATGAACGGCGTCAGCATCTTCGCCCTGCAGGTGCTGCCCACCATCATCTTCATCGCCGCCCTGTTCGCGATCCTGTACTACCTGGGGGTGATGCAGTTCATCGTCCGCATCTTCGCCTGGGTGATGGCCCGGCTCATGGCCGCCAGCGGCGCCGAGTCGCTCAACGTGGCCGCCTCCATCTTCATGGGTCAGACCGAGGCGCCGCTCACCATCCGCCCCTACCTCAACGACATGACCGACTCCGAGCTCATGTGCGTCATGACGTCGGGCATGGCTCACATCTCCGGCGGGATCATGGCCGCCTACATCGCCTTCGGCGCCCGGCCGGAGCACCTGCTCACCGCCGTGATCATGACCGCGCCGGGCACCATCATGATGGCCAAGATGCTGGTGCCGGAGACGGGCGAGCCGAAGACGCTGGGCCAGGTGAAGCTGGAGGTGGAGAAGACCGACGTCAACATCATCGACGCCGCCTCCCGCGGCACCGGCGAGGGGCTCCAACTGGCCATGAACGTGGCGGCGATGCTGATTTCCTTCATCGCCCTGATCTACCTGATCAACGGACTGCTGGGGCTGATCCCCATCGGCGGGGAGCCGCTGTCCATGCAGCGGATCTTCGGCGTGGTCTTCGCGCCGGTGGCCTGGATCATGGGCGTGCCGTGGCACGACGCCGCCAACATCGGCAACCTGCTGGGCACGCGGCTGGTGCTCAACGAGTTCATCGCCTACAGCGGCCTGGGCGAGCTCCGGAGCGTGCTGGAGCCCCGCTCGTTCACCATCGCCACCTTCGCCCTGTGCGGCTTTGCCAACTTCTCGTCCATCGGCATCCAGATCGGCGGCATCGGCGCCCTGGCGCCGGCGCGCCGCCACGACCTGGCCCGGCTGGGCCTGCGGGCGGTGATGGCCGGGACCATGGCCAACTTCCTGACGGCGAGCATCGCCGGCATCCTCATCTGAGGCCGTCGCGGGCGGACGCCGCCGCATCCTGCATCTGCGGAGAGACACCATGATGTACGAACAGGTCATTGAGCTCGTCGTCCAGTACCTGTCGGAGCGCGCCCCGGCGCCCCGCCCCCTCGGATTGATCCTGGGCTCCGGCCTGGGAGCGTACGCCGACGCCGTCGAGGACGCGGTGCGCATCCCGTTTTCCGAAATCCCCCACTTCCCCACCAGCTCCGTCGCCGGGCACGCCGGCATGCTGGTGGCGGGGCGGCTGCACGGGCACGCCGTGGCGCTCATGCAGGGCCGCGTGCACTACTACGAGGGGCACGACCCCGACGACGTGATCTTCCCGGCCCGGGTGCTCCACGGCCTGGGCGTCCGGACACTCATCGTCACCAACGCCGCCGGCGGGATCAACCCGGACTTCCGCCCCGGCGACCTGATGATCATCCGCGACCACATCAACTTCATGGGCTTCAACCCGCTCCGCGGCCGGGTGGCCGAGCGCTTCGGCCCCCGCTTTCCCGACATGAGCTACGCCTACCATCCGGAGCTGCGGACGCTGGCCCGCGCCGTGGCGGAGCGGCTGGGCATCGCCGTTCGCGAGGGCGTGTACATCGGGCTGTCGGGCCCGTCGTACGAGACGCCCGCCGAGATTCGCATGTTCCGCGCCTGGGGCGCCGACGCGGTGGGCATGTCCACGGTGCCCGAGGTGATCGCCGCCAACCAGATGGGCATGCGAGTGCTGGGAATCAGTTGCATCACCAACATGGCGGCGGGCATCCTCGACCAGCCCCTCACCCACCAGGAGGTGCTCGACACCACCGAGCGGGTCAAGGACCAGTTCACCCGCCTGGTGGACCGGATCATCGCGGAGGTGCGGCTGTGAACGACGAGCTGGTCCGCGTGGCTACCGCCGCCCGGGAACACGCGTTCGCCCCGTATTCCCGTTTCCAGGTCGGGGCGGCGCTGCGGGGCGAATCGGGCGCCATCTACGGCGGCTGCAACGTGGAGAACGCCTCCTACGGCCTGACCGTGTGCGCCGAGCGGGTGGCGATCTGGAAGGCGATCAGTGAGGGCGAGCGCCGCTTCCAGGCGATCTGCGTGGTGGCCGACACGGCGGAGCTGACGCCGCCCTGCGGGGCCTGCCGGCAGATCATCTGGGAGTTCTGCGGCGACATCCCCGTGATCCTGGCTAACCTGAAGGGGGATCGGGTGGTATACTCGATGGCAGAACTGCTGCCGCGCCCGTTCGACGGGGGCTTTCTCGGCTGATGCCGTCCCCGTCCGGCCGCCCGGCCGGGACGCCGGCGTGGCGCAACCGGAGGGATGCCCATGACTCCAGAGCGCGTGGACGATCCGCTCCTCGAGGTGCTGCGGCACCTGTTCCCCGCCTGCCCCGTGTTCCGCCTGCGGGTGGACGACCCCGGCCGGAGCGCGCCGTGGGAGTGCGAACTGCGGGCGGGACGGGCACTGCCGCTGGCCCCGCGCGGGGGCAAGCAGGCGGCCCGCACCGGGTCGCGGACCGGCGAAATCCGCCTCGGCGATTTGGAGCGCGGCGTCACCGTCAGTGTCTCCGGGCCGGGCGTCCCCGCCGGCGAGGCGAAGCTGGCGGCGGGCCAGGCGATGCTGCTCCGCCAGGCGGCCCGACTGTTCCTGATCCGGCAGGAGCACGAGCGGCTGGCGCGCCAGTTCGACGTCCTGTGCGAGATCAACCGCGAGATCAACTCCCAGTCCGAGCTCAAGCCGCTGGTGGAGATCATCGCCGAAAACACCGCCCGGCTGCTGGATGCCGACGCCGTGTCGGTCATGCTGTACGACGAGCGCCACGAGCGCTTTCGGACGTTCGCCGGCTGGCGCTCCTGGGCCACCGATTCGGGCGCGGTGGTGTTCTACGCCACCGAAGGCATCATCGGCAAGGTGGCGGCCACCCTGCAGGGCGTGCGCGTGGCCGACACCGCCCGGAGCCCCGACTTCAAGCCGTCGGCGGACACCAGCCAGCCGCCCATCAAGTCGATGCTGTGCGTGCCGCTGGTGGACTTGGCCGTCGCCCGGCCCACCCTGATCGGCGTCATCAACGCGTCGCGGCGCCTCTTCCCCGACCGGCCTTCGAAGGAGGGCTTCTCCGAGGGGGACCTGTCGCTGTTCGAAAAGTTCGCCGTGCAGGTCACGGCGGCGATCCAGCGTTCCCACGTGTTCGAGGAGACCCGCCGGCGCACCCTGCAGCTCCAGATCGTCAACCAGATCGGCACCATCCTGGGCAGCTCGCTGGAACGGAGTGACAACTTCCAGCGCGCCCTGGACCTGCTGGCGCGGTCCTTCGGCCTGTCCTACGCCCAGTTGCTCGTGGTCGGCGGGGAGGAGCTGAAGTACAACGTCAACACCCGGCGGAACCCGGATTTCATTCCGCCCGGCCTGGCGGGACTGCTGCGGCGGGGGAAGTGGAACACCCGCTCCCGGTTCGTCGAGCGGGAGTCGCGCGCCAAGTACCTGTTCAGTTTGGGGCAGAACCCCCGCAGCATGACCTACCTGTACGTTGAGAGCGGTGACGCCCTGCTGTTCGAGGACGAGCACAACCGGCGGGTGATGGAGACGGTGCTCGACCAGCTCTCCATCGCCCTGGAGAACTACACCCTGTTCGCCGACGTCTCTGAGAGCAACCGGAAGATGGCCGAGCTCGACCGGACGAAGAACGAGCTGATCAGCATCGTCTCCCACGATTTCCGGACGCCGCTCACCGTTATCCACGCCTACTCCGAGCTGCTGCTGCTGCAGCCGGAGATGGGGGCCGAGGACCGGCGGGAGTACCTGAACTCCATTTTCGAGCAGATCGGCCATCTCCGCCGCCTGGCCGAGGGGCTGCTCAAGATCACCCGGATCGAGTCGGGCGAGATGACCTACACCTTCGAACCCATCGATTTCGAGGTGCTGGCGGAGAAGTTCGGCTCCCGGCGCCTGCCCCGGCACCAGCTCCGCTTCGAGGTGGAGGCGGGGCTGGAGCCGCTGAATGCCGACTACGACAAGCTGTTCGAGGTGCTGGACAACCTGATCTCCAATGCCATCAAATTCTCGCCCGCCGGCGGCGAGGTGCTGGTGCGGGCGCGGCGCCACAAGGACGGTTGCGCCCTCATCGAGGTGCGCGACCAGGGGATCGGCATCCCGCCGGAGCAGATCGGCAACCTGTTCCGGAAATACAGTCGCGTCTACAACGAGCAGACCAAGCACATCCGCGGCACGGGCCTCGGCCTGTACATCTGCAAAAAGCTGGTGGAGGGGCACGGCGGGAAGATCGCCGTGCGCAGCAAGCCGGGGGAAGGGTCCGCCTTCAGCTTCACCATCCCCTTTCACCAGCCGGTCCCGGTCACCCCGTGAACGGTCCGGCCGGCGGACCACCCGTTTGCACCCTCCGGGCCGGTGTGGTATAGTACCCGCCGGAAGTGGAAGGAGCCCCGATGAAGAAACATTTCACCCTGTTCGCCGTGGTATTCCTGGCGGGTGCGGCGCTGGTGGGCGGCCTGCTGGGACGGAAGGTCAGCGCCGATTCCGGCCAGACCGACGAGCGGAGCGAACTGTTCCGCCGCTACTCGCTCGTGCTGAGCACCATCGAACAGAACGCCGCGGATTACCCCGGCAGCGCCGAGCTGATCTACAGCTCGGTCCGGGGGATGCTCCAGCGGCTGGATCCCCACAGCAGCTTTTTCTCCCCCAAGGAATACAAGGACGTACAGGAGGAGAACAGCGGCCGGTACTTCGGCCTCGGCATCCGCATCCGGGCGCTGATGCCGGGCAGCGGGCGGATCGTGGTGATCGAACCGCCGGCGCCGGGCACCCCGGCGGCCCGGGTGCACCTGCAGGCCGGCGACGTGATCTTCAAGGTCAACGGCAAGCCCATCGACGACTGGGACGTCGACGACGTCATCGACCAGCTGAAGGGGCCCAAGGGCACGAAGGTGCACATCACCGTGAACCGGACCGGCGAGGCCGAGCCTCTCGAGCTGGACGTGATCCGCGACGAGATCCCCAAACTCACCATCAACTTCGCCTACCGGATCCGGCCGGGCATCGGCTTTATCAAGATCGAACGGTTCGCCGAGACCACCCACCGCGAGATGATGGACGCCCTGCAGCGGATGGGTGTCGATTCACTGGAAGGCCTGATCCTCGACCTGCGCGACAATCCGGGCGGCTACCTGACCCAGGCAATCCGCGTCTCGGAGGAGTTCCTGCCCAAGGGCGCGCCCATCGTCAGCACCCGCGGCCGCAACGGCGCCGACGAGCAGCGCTATGCGGTGCGGGAGGGCGGTGACCTGAAAATTCCGCTGGTCATCCTCATCAACGCCAGCTCCGCCAGCGCCTCCGAGATCGTGTCCGCGGCGGTTCAGGACAACGACCGCGGCCTGCTTTTGGGCGAGCAGAGCTTCGGCAAGGGGCTGGTCCAGTCGGTGTACCGGCTGTCCGACGGCTCTGGTCTGGCGTTGACCACGGGGCGCTACTACGCACCCAGCGGGCGCTGCCTGCAGCGGCCGTTCAACGGTTCGGTGTACGACTATTACAACCTTCGCAACCGCAAGGCCGTCAAGCCCGACGAGTCGGCGATCAAGTACACCCTGAGCGGACGCAAGGTCTACGGCAGCGGCGGGGTGCAGCCCGACGTCAGCCATGTCTCCCGCAAGCTGAACCGGTTCGAGCTGACCCTGCTGTCGAAGGACGTCTTCTTCAAGTTCGCCAACCAGGCGGCGCAGGGCAAGGTGCCGTCGGTGACCATCCTGTCCAACGGGAACGGCAACGGCGAGAAGGTTCGCCAGTTCGAGGTCGACGAGGCGGTGCTGCAGGATTTCCGGGACTATCTCGACAACCTCAAGATCACCTTCACCGACGAGGAGTTCCAGCAAAACGCCGCCTTCAGCCGGCGGGGCATCAAGGCCGAGCTGTTCACCCGCATCTACGGCGTGCTGGACGGCTTCAGGATCCGCGCCGAGGGCGACGACCAGATCGCCAAGGCGCTGGAAGTGATGCCGGAAGCCCGCAGCATGCTCGTCAAGACGAAGGAGATCCTGGCCACCATCGGCGACCGGAAGCGCAGAGGGGGCATCTGAGCGACGCACGGCCCGGGTCGGCGGGATGGGGGGGGCTCCGGGATCGATCATCGATTGATCAGTTACTCTCGAATTTCTGCCAATTCTTGGCAGGATTTTGTGACTGATGCCATGAGCAAAATCAAACAGCCGGCAGGCGGGAGGTACCGCGAGCGGCAGCGAGCGGCGCCAGGGGCCAGCCGCCACGACCGGCCGGTGTCGCGACGCCATTCCATCACGTTGGCGGCAGTGCCGCGCATGCATCGCCGCGTGTCGTTTTCGATCGCGGGCGATGGTTTGATCCTTGACCGGACGGGCATTCAAGCGGCATAGACAGAGTAGTGCGGCGCCTGGGGTAAGGCGTGACGAGGGGCTTTCGCGCCGCTCGCTGCCGCTCGCGGTACCTCCACGTTGCCAATCGATGGATCGTGCGCATGTCTCAGGCGCTGGGCCGATCGATGAACGGCTGGTTGGACGAGTGAATTCCGGATACCCTTAATCAATGGATTCCGGCTCCGCCGGGTTGGGAATTCCGAGCACGAAGTCCGATGTCCGCTGTCCGCGTTACGGGAACGAGCCTCCAGTCTCGAGCATCGAGCATCGATTACGATTACTCAGTTACTCCCGTTTTTCTGCCACTTTTTGGCAGGATTTTCGCC
>CALAMB010000218.1 GCA_937925645.1 uncultured Acidobacteriota bacterium | reverse complement strand
CGGTCATGGAGCGGGTGCGCGCCGCGGAGATCCGCCGGCTCAAGGCGGAGCGGGTGGAGCCCGAGGAAGGCAAGCTCGCCGAGCTGCCTTTGGTCAAGAACGGACGGGCGCTGAAAACCCGCCTGGAGGAAATGGAGCGCCGTTTCCACCAGCCGCCGGGCACGGTGGGTATCGTGGGCGGCGTCCGGGTGATGGAGCGGATCGGCAAGGCGATGGGCGCCGTCACGTCATCGTGGGCGCCGCCGAGTCCCTCGCATGAGGCGTACATCACGGAGGCCGAGCGCCTGCTGGCGCCGGCGCTGGAGGCGCTGAACGCGCTGATGGCCGGCGAGGTGGCCGCGTTCCGCCGGGCGGTGGCCCAGGCGGACATCGTCCTGCTGCCCCCGCCGCAGCCGCTGGCGATGCCGGCCCCGGAGGGACGGTGAATCGGTGAGTCGGTGAATGGGTGAATCGGGAGACGGGAGACGGGAGAAGGGAGACGAGAGAGGGGTGTCGGGAGACGGGAAAAGAGACCCGAACCCCAAACCGCGAAACCCGAACCTCTTACGCCGATGTCCGATTTCCGAGGTCCGATTTCCGATGGTCGGGAACGAGCCTCGATTACGATCACGATTACGATGACGATTACGAATTACGAGCACGAAAAAGAACGAGCCCCGAGCCTCTAGTCCCGAGTCCCGATCCTTGTTTCCGGCCGGTCGTTGCGGCCGGCAAACAGGATGAGCAGCAGCACGCCGAGGAAGCAGCTGATGAGCGCGGCGATGAGAAAACGCTGGCGCAGCGTGGTCCGCGGGTCACCCCAACTGCTGTAGGCGATGTTGTAACGGACCGACAGCCGGTGGCGGCCCCACTCCTCGATGTGCGGGACGATGATATCGAGGAATGTCCGTTTCTGGACGTCGCGCACCAGCCGGCCGTTCAGGTCCAGGCCCTTCACGGCCAGGAGCACCTCAGGTTCGGTGATCCGCCCCTGCGGCTCCCGGCTCCCGTCGCCGGGATTGGCCGAATCGAACAGAATCCGCCCCTCCACGTCGATGATCCATAGTTGGTTCAGGTCCGTGCGGGGCGCCATCACGTTGCGGATCAGCTCCAGGAACTTGTGGTAGCCGGAGCTGTGGTAGCTGTCGTAGGCCGCGATGACGGACGGGGTGGTCAGGCGGGCGTAGCCGATGGCGTCCTGGTTGAACTGCTCCTGGATGGGCCCGGACGTGAGCCATACCAGCAAGCCGGTGTGCACGGCGAGCATCAGCAGGTAGATGCCGATGATCCGAAACGTGAAGCCGGTAACGCGCATGATGGCACCTCCTGACCTGTCTGATCGCGCCGCCGCCCGCGGTGTTTGGAGAGGCCTCCGCGCCCGCGTCCGGTCGCCCCGACTGATTCAGCGTCGCCGGCCGATTTCGCGAATCTGGACGGTGCTGTCGGCGCGGGGCTGCCACAGCAGGTCCTGGCGCAAGCCGTAACAATGGCTGCGGGTGTGCATGGGGATGTACGGCAGATCCGCCATGACCAGCCGCATGGCCGCCTGCAGGAGCTCCTGCCGGCGGCGGGGGTCGAATTCGCGATCGGCGGCTTCCACCAGCCGGTCCAGCTCGGGATTGGCGTAACCCCCCACGTTTTCGGCGCCGTACTCGCCGTCGGCGCTGCGGCTGTGCAACTGGCTGTTGAACAGCTCGCCGGCGTCGCCGGAACTGGAGATGTAACCCACCAGGAAAAAACGGGACTCGCCGCGCGAGACGCGCGGGTAGAGTTCGGACCAGTCGCAGGGAGCCAGTTGCAGGCGCATCCCCGCTTCGCCCAACTGGCGGCGCAGCAGCTGGCCCTCCGCCATGGCCGCTTCGGACAAGTCGAGCGTGAGCGCGAGCCCGTCGCCGTACCCGGCGGCCCGGAGCAGCGCCCGCGCCGCAGCGGCGTCGTGGCGGATCGCCGGCAGGTCGGGCGCGAAACCCACCACCGATGGCGGGATGAGCTGCGTCGCCACGGTGGCGTAGTTCGGGTAGACGTTGTCGACGATCTCCTGACGGTTGATGGCCAGCGAGATGGCCTGCCGCACGCGGCGGTCGGCCAGGGGATTGGTGCGGGGCTCGCCCCGGACGTCCAGGTTGAGACAGGTGACGGAGGAGCCGTGCCATGTGGCGACGGCCAGGTGGTTTTGCCACTTGACGCGCTCCTCATCGGCCGCGGCCAGGTCGGTGTCCATGTCGATGCGCCCGTCGATGAGCGCCTGGGCGCGCTGGCGGTCGTCGACGATGAACCGCCAGGTGACGGCCTGGAATTCCGGCGCCGGCCCGTGGTACTGCGGGAAATACTCTGCGGATAATTCCTGGCGGGGGGTGTAACGGGTCATCATGTAGGGGCCGGTGCCCCGGATGTCCCGCTCCGGTTGGAATCCCGCCGGGATGATGCTCACCAGGGCCAGCATCCGGATCAGGACCGGCTGGGGGCGCCGGGTGATGATCACAACGGTCCGGTCGTCCAGCTTGCGCACCTGGTGGACCGCGGCGAGCATGGTCCGGAACACGGAATCGGGATGGGTGCGCGCCCGGTCCAAACTGTACACCACATCCTCCGGCGTCAGCGGCCGGCCGTTGTGGAACCGGACGCCCGGCCGGAGGGTGAACACCCAGGTGCGCTCGTCGGGATTGTTGTACCCGTCCGCCAGGACGGGCACGACCTTCAGATGGGGATCGAAGCCCATCAGCCCCTCGTACATGTTGCTCAGGATCGAGGCGGTGACGCTCTCGTCCTGGGTGTGGGGATCCAGACTCACCGGCCCGCTGGTCACGCCGATGACCAGCGCCGGCGGCGGCTCGGGCGCGCAGGCGGCGAGCGCCGGCACGAGGATGACAGCCAGGATGTTAATGATCCGTTTGCTCATGGCGCCGGCCGTCGGACCTCCTTGGCCAGGACTCGCATGTCGAGGCGCGGCTTCCACGCCACCGCCGGCGAGACTCCGTAGATCTCGTCCTCCACGAAGAGCGGCACGCGGGGCATGTCCTGCATGATCATCACCATGAGCCGCTGCATGGT
>CALAMB010000217.1 GCA_937925645.1 uncultured Acidobacteriota bacterium | reverse complement strand
GAGCCCATTTGAAAGCTCCCGGCCGGGATCCGAACGAACCGCATGCCGGCAGGGCCAGATTGCTCCTTTTCCTGTCGGGCGATTTCCTGGCGAGCCTGCTCCTGCTGAACCTTTTCTCCGCATGCGATCAATCCCATAACCGCCACGAGACTCGCCAGAACCCCAAGCACTCGCATCCCCTGCCGGCGTGCGACCGCCCACCGTCCACCGGAGATCGCCTCGCTAGCATGCTCGCTCCCGCAGCCCGGACACATTATCCGCTTCATGCCTGCCTCCGCATGAGTTCGTCGGTGAGATGACTCCAATATACCCGATCTGCCAGGATGAAATCATCGTGTTTTGTCATCGTGGTGAGGCACGCCCGGGCAGGGGCGGGAGCGGACAGGGGGCGGTGCCCCCTGTACCCCCGATCTAAAGGGAAAAAGTATAAAGGATCAAGGGAAACCAGTCAGTCCCGGGAACAACGAAAGCCGTCGCTGTACCTGACGGCGGGACTGTCCCAGTTGCGGTCCGCGCTGCGGACGTAGCTGTCGTTGCCGACCCAGGAACCGCCCCGCAACACGCGGTACTGTCCCGACAACGGGCCTCGCGGGTCCGTTGCCGGAGAGTTTGCATAGTAGTTATCATCAAACCAGTCCGCGCACCATTCCCACACGTTTCCCAGCATGTCGTACAGCCCCCATGCGTTGGGCTGCTTCTTCCCCACCGGGTGCGTCTTGCTGCTCGAATTACCGCTGTACCACGCGATCGCGTCCAGATCCCCGTACCGCTCGCCACTCGTCCCCGCCCGGCACGCGTACTCCCACTCCGCCTCCGTCGGCAGCCGGTAGTTCTTCCCCGGATCCAGCGCGTTCAGCTTCTTCAGAAATTCCTGTACGTCGTTCCAGGAGACCTGTTCCACCGGATAATCGTCGCCATGCTGGAATTCCGAGGGATTATTCCCCATCACCGCTTTCCACTGCCCCTGGGTCACATCCGTCGTCTGCATCTGGAACGCCCGGCTGATGGTCACCCGGTGCACCGGATTCTCATCACTGTCGCCGCTGTCCTGGCCCATCTGAAAACTCCCCGCCGGGATGAGCACAAACTTCATGCCGACCGGGCCAGATTGTTTTTGCTCCTGTTGGGCGGCTTCCTGCCGCGCCTGCTCCTGTCCGTAGGCGACCAGTCCCGTGACCGCCACGAGACCTACCAGAATCCCCAGCACCCGCACCCCCTGCCGGCGCGCGGCCGCCCGCAGCCCATCGCAGCCTGAATAGACCATCCACTTCATGTCTGCCTCCGCATGAGATCGTGGGTGTGATGGCTTCAATATACCCGATCTGCCGGGATCAATCATTGTGTTTTGTCATCGTGGCGAGGCACGCCCCACGCCAGGGCGGGGGCGGAAAATGACTTTGGTTGGTCAAGCCATTGCACCACGAGCCGGGGCCGTCCCGCTTCGAGCGGGACGGCCCCCTCCGTTTGGCGGGGGGAGAAACGACCCGGCCTAGAAAAGGGTCCGGGCCTCCGGGGCGAACGGCACCGTCCGGCCGCAGGCGATGGAGTAGACCTGATTTCCGGCCAGTATCAGATGGTCGTGAAGCTCGATGTCCAGCGGCCGCAGCGCCTCCCCCAGGCTCCGGGTCATGGCCAGATCGTCGGCCGAGGGGTGGCACTGGCCCCCGGGGTGATTGTGGAACAGAATGACCGCGGTCGCTCCAGTGAGCAGCGCCGCCTTGGCCACCTCGCGGGGGTAAACCGGCGCCTGGTTCACCGT
>CALAMB010000216.1 GCA_937925645.1 uncultured Acidobacteriota bacterium | reverse complement strand
GCGGACGGGCGCTACTGCGCTGCGACAGGCGCTACTTGACCGCAGTAGGCCGCGCCCGCCGGGCGCGGCCCGCCCTCTCGGCACGCTTGAGCGGTTTCTCCTCGTGTTCGAAGTGAGTTGCCGCAAGGGCAGATCGGAATTCCTCTCGATTCTGCCGAGTTTCCCGGCGCCCGTCCGGCGGACGGGCGCTACTGCGCCGCGACAGGCGCTACTCGACCGCAGTAGGCCGCGCTCGCCGAGCGCGGCCCGTTCTTTCGGCACGCTTGAGCGGTTTCTCCTCATGTTCGAAGTGAGTTGCCGCGAGGGCAGATCGGAATTCCTCTCGATCCTGCCGAGTTCCACGGCGCCCGTCCGGCGGACGGGCGCTACTGCGCTGCGACAGGCGCCACTTGACCGCAGTAGGCCGCGCGCCCCCCGGTTTCGCGGGGCCCGCTCCGCGGGAATCCAGAGCGCAGACGTGTCTGCGCACTCCAGACCAACGCCCCATCACCGCCGCATCAGCGCGAACACGCCCCAGCCCAGGTATTCACGCGTGTGCGCGGCGTAGCGCGCGGGTTCCGCGGTCAGTTGGGCCCGGACCTCGCCCGCCATCTCGTCGCCGGGATTGGCTTCCAGCCACCGGCGCATGGTGAGCCACTTGGCCGCCTCGTACCGGTCCCAGCCGTCCGGGTTTGCCAGAACCATCTCCACGACGTCGTAGCCGAGGTCGCCGAAGGACGCCAGCAGTTCCGGCAGCACCAGGAAGTCGGCGATCGAGTGGGCCAGACACCCCGTGGCGACCTCTTCCGACGGCGGCAACCGCCGCCAGTAGGGCTCGCCGATGAGGATGATCCCGCCGGGGCGCAGGCTCCGCGCCAGCAGCTCGATGGTGCCGGCGACTCCCCCGCCGATCCAGGAGGCGCCCACGCAGGCGGCCACGTCGACCTGCTCGTCCGCGACGTAGCCGGCCGCGTCGCCATGGATGAAAGTGACCTGACCGGCGACGCCGAGTTCCACCGCCCGACGTTTCGCCTGCTCGGTGAACAACGGGCTCAGGTCGATGCCGGTGCCGACAATGCCGTGATCGCGCGCCCAGGTGCACAGCATCTCCCCCGAACCGCTGCCGAGGTCCAGCACCCGGGCGCCCGCCTCCAGCCGCAGCGCCGCGCCGAGCGTGGCCAGCTTCTCCGGCGTGATCGGGTTATGGATGCGGTGCGCGCTCTCGGTGATGTTGAATATCCGCGGGATGTCCATGGTAAAAAATCTCCTTACGAATTTGAATCGACTCGGTCACGGCCGGCCGGCCGGTTTCGCCGACCCGCGGCGGTTTTGGGCGTCCGCGGGTACGCCGGGGTCAGACGTGGGCGCCATCTTCCGAAATCTTGATTTCATAGTGCTGGGATCGTTCATCAAATCGCTTTAAAACCTTCCGGGCGCTGGGCGGGACGACGCACGCCTCATAGTCGTCACCGGCAAACTCTTTTACGGCGTCCAGCGACTCGAATCTCATGATGGTGACGAATTCCACTTCATCGCCCACCCTTCGACGCAGCAGTTGAATGTCCTTGAAGCCTTGAATCTCCCGTTTCTTGATGCCCACAAAGATCTCTTCGTTCAGCAGCGCTTCATAGGCGTCCGCATTGTCCGGTGTCGTCCATCCATGCCAAATCCGCGCGATCATGCTTCCTCCCTTTCAGTGGTTGGTTCCATGGGTTTCTGATTATGCGTCCAACGCTGCGCGTCAGCCGCACCGCAGTTTTCCGCCAGTCCATCAGCCGTAGAGAGAACAACCAGGTGATAATCCTGTCCGAGATCCGTGACCTCGTAGTCCAGGATCATCCGCCTGTACGCCGCAAAGTCCCTCTCCTTCCGGTCGATCAATTCGCTGATGAATGCTTGCCCACCTGCGCGCAGTTCTGGCGGAAGGTCTTCAAGCATCAGGTCGATATGTCCCTTTCTTTCTACGGGGGGAAACAGAGCCGTGTTCCAGGCAACCACTGCCGTGGCCATCAACAGGTGGAATGCGTCTTCTGTATCCGCGATGTCACGATATGGCGCAATAAACTCTTCCAGAACTTCCGACATTTTAACGCCATCCAGCGCTTCGCCCGCTATGGCCTCCTGATTGGGAAAATGCCGCTGTATTCTCCGGCGCAGCTTCATGGCTGCCTTTCGCTCTCGCTGCTTTCGCCGCTCCCGCATCTTCCGCTTCCGCGGTGATGGTTTCATGCGTTCTCCATATCATGAGGCCCGATCCAGCGAGCGCCGCAATAAGCTGCGAGTGCGTCCGGCTTTAGCCGGGTTGGCACGGAATTGGCTTTGCCGATCCCGTGCCAAGAGAATTCGTCAGCTTCCTTGAAATGTTAGACCGGTTACACACATCCGCGCTGACTGCTATCACGCTATCCGCGTTTGGGCGCCCATCCCCGCAGGAAAAGCGCCGAAAACACCAACCCGGCAAGAGTGAACGCAACCATGATCGGCACAAGCCCCAGTGAGGCTTCGGGGTCATGAAAATGTCCGAAAGCCTGGCTGATCGCGATACTTGCGGTCTCAATGGTCAACATGACCACTGTCATGCCAGCGATCACATAGCCCCATGCGCGTCTCCGCCAAAGCCATACAGCGCCGAGGGCCAGTAAGGGGAAGGTGAATGCAAAGTCGAGTACGTATATGGAAATCTGGTTGATACCGGTCCCTTCGAAACTGCTCGGAAGGACGTTGCGCAGAGTCGCCGGGATGATGTCGCGCAACCAAGGGAGGCTAAAGACAACAACGCATGCCAACATATACACCGCAACGACGCGGACAGGAACGCGAGCGCCGCCCGCCGTCACCGCTGCATAGTCAAAGTGCGACAGCAGCGTCACTAGTGCCCAGAACGAAACTGCCAACAGCGCCGCGAAGAGCAGGAAAAACGAGTTGAACTGCAGCGAGAAACAGAACAACACCGCAGTGTAGGTGACATAGGCGAGAGACCCCAGCCAGACGAACCGCGCTCGTAACGACCCGCGCGAGGACAGGAGCATCGAGCCAATAAGGAGGGGCACCCCTATCAGGAGCATCGCCAGGGCAGCACCCCTGATATTCCCAATCGTCCCAGGTGCTTCCCTTTTGAACACGCTCCAGAAGAAGAAGCTAGTGCCCGAGACCAGGGCGGCAACAATTGCGAGGGCCGCCGACACGCTGTAGGCAACGCGGTCGCTCCGACCCGACCTCTCCCGGTTCGTCATGCCTTCTACAAATGTAGTCTCCGACAACTTCACAGACCCACCTATCCTGCTTTGGCAGTTCGGTCTAACAATGTATGTATTGTTTCTTCATAACACCTTTAGGCTGCAAAATCACAATACAAATCTCAATAGGAGGATATCTGGTTTCTGCATCAGACACCTGCAAGTCTCCTTGACCGCCGGATGCGTCAGGAAGGCGTTGATCTCCGGTTCCGCCATCTCAGCCGGGTGACGTACGGAGTGAAAACAGATGAACCGTTTGACTCCGGCGACAGATGCCTGTTCCGTGCGGCGGCTGGAATGGCGGGTACGCAGTGCCTGGCGCAACCGGTCCGGCAGTTTCGCCGATTGGGCCGCGCACGACGCGGCGGTTTCAGCCCCTGTAAACATGCAGGCGGAATCCACTTCCCCGTCCCCCGTGGATTCAGACAATCCGTGGTATTCTGGGCGTACTTGTAGCAGGAACCTTCCTGACAGTCAAGACCAGACGCGCCGGTCCTTGTTCAATACCGTTTTCATCTTCGCCGGGAACCCAACGATCATCGGTCAAAATCCTGCCGCGCCAGCGGTAGCGGCTTGTAGCCCGAACCCATAGGTCCAGGTCGGCGGAGGGGTGGAGATCCGGGCGCCGCGGGAGCGACGGAGATGGGCGAGTGGGCCGAGTACTCTCCTTTCCGATGGTATAAATATCAGAGCACGTTCGAGTCCGTGCGTTAAAATATGTTCGATATATATCAGAAAAGCTTGAATCATCGGTCATTGATCCCCATCAATTTCTGTCGCCGCTGGCGCGGCTCGTCCACGCCGTTTGGGATCCGCCCCACCCGGGCCTTTCGGCCCGGGCTACACTCCGCGGCCGCTGCGCGGCCGGGCTCCAGTCATGCGGACATCGGACATCGGACTTCGGATATCGGGTTTCGCGGTTCGGGTGTCGGGGTTCGATCCAAAGGATCAATCATCCACTCTTCTCTCTCGATTCGCTGATCCCTCACTCGAACTCCAAATAGCCAATCAAATATAAGCAATCACCAATAACCAATAATGATGGACTCGCAAACAGTCAGATCGGGGTCGGTATCGGGGTTGGAATCGGGGTCGCTATCGGTATCGATACTTATTTTCTTTCAATCGATAGCGATTCTGATACCGATGCCGATCCCGACGTCGTTGGGACTTTTTGCACGTGCATCAATCATCCGCAATGCCCGATGAAAAATGCCAGATGATCAATGACAAATGAAATCCCCCGCGCCCTCCGAGCCCTCCGCGGTGATTCTCTCTCCGTCGCCTCGCCGGTTCGTTCCGTCTGTCCCTCGCGGCGCGACCCGCAACGCGGGTCGAACATGGGTAGCCCCGGGCGCGAGCCCGGGGTGGGCCGAGTCGGTAGGAGAAAGGCCCGACCCGCAAGGCGGGTCGAATATGCGGCGGACACCCGTGCCCCCGTCACCGGCGGCCCGGATCCACATTCGACCCGCCTCGCGGGTCGAACTCCCCCACCGGCCGGTCATCCGACCTCCCCGGGTTTCACCCGGGGCTACCCACGTTGGACCGGCTTCGCCGGTCCGCTTCGAACATCGGACATCGTGGATCGGCCGGCCCCCGTTGCAGGAGAATTCCGGATCGCCCTCCCCGCGGCCTTCGACACAGTAGCGCCCGTCCGCCGGACGGGCGCCG
>CALAMB010000215.1 GCA_937925645.1 uncultured Acidobacteriota bacterium | reverse complement strand
TGATGTTGTAGGCGATCAGGAACTCCCGGGCGCCGATCACGGTGGCGCCGGCGCGGGCGTTGAAAGTCGCCGGGCCGAAGTCGGGCTTCCAGGCGGGATCCCGGAGCTTGTCGGCCAGGCCCTCGTACTCCCCGGCCCGGACGTCCGCCAGGTTGACCCGCTGGGGGGAGGCCGCCGCGGCTTCGTACAGGTACACCGGGATGCCCAGCTCGTCGCCGACGCGCCGGCCCACCTGCCGGGCCAGCTCGGCGCAGTCGGCCATGGTGACGCCGCTCACCGGCACGAAGGGGCAGACGTCGGTGGCGCCGATCCGCGGATGGGCCCCGCTGTGCTTCGACATGTCGATGAGCTCGGCGGCGCGGCGGATGCCCTGGAAGGCCGCCTCGGCCACCGGCGCCGGCTCGCCGATCAGGGTGACCACGGTGCGGTTCGTGTCGGCGCCGGGATCCACGTCCAGCACCTTGACGCCCTTGACGGACGCCATGGCCGCCACGATCTTGTCGATGAGCGCCCGATCCCGGCCCTCGCTGAAGTTGGGGACGCATTCCACGAGCTGTTTCATGAGCGCGACTCCTGTTGATTGGCCGCCCCGCGGGAGGCCAAAAAAAATGGCCGCTCCGGCTCAGGCGCGGGCGGCTCAAGATGAAATGGCGGAGAGGGCGGGATTCGAACCCGCGGTAGAGTTACCCCTACACACGCTTTCCAAGCGTGCTCCTTCAACCACTCGGACACCTCTCCGGAAGGGTTGAATATCCAATGACCGTAAAGAACGGACCCGATCGCAGAAGGCGTATTGTAATTAAATTTTCGGAAAAAGAAAGAGAAATTACAGCCGGTCGAGAAACCGGGGATCCATGAGGAAGCGCTCCCGGACATTGGCCATGGCGGCCAGGGCGCTGTTCCGGATCCGGGGGACGTGCCGCTCGAGATCGGCCAACACGTCCTTCACCCATTGCCGGCGGAGCCGCTGGAGGTTTTTCTCCGGGCAGGCCGACGGCACGGCCGCCAGTCCGAGGCCGGCGAAGTACTGAGCCACCTCGCGTTCGTAGACATGACAGAGGGGCCGGATCACGGTGTTCCGACCGTCGTCGGCCCGCAGCACGGGCGGCATGCCCGCCAGCTGGCCGGTGAAAAACAGGTTCAGCAGCAGGTTCTCGATGATGTCGTCGGCGTGGTGGCCAAGGGCGATCTTGTTACACCGGTGCCGGGGCGCCGCCGCATACAGGTGGCCGCGCCGCAGGCGGGAGCACAGGGGACAGCAAGTCGGGGCATTCGTCCGCTTCGACTCGATGATGTCGGCAATCGGGGCCGACTCCACAGTCAGTTCCGCGCCCAGGCGGGCCACCTGCTCCTTGATTGTTTCGGTGTCAAAATCCGGGAAGCCCGGATCCAACGTGAACGGAACCAGTTCGTAGCGCACTGGCGCCCGGCGCCGCAGGCGGAGGAGCACGTCCAGCATCACCAGCGAGTCTTTGCCCCCGCTGATGGCCACGAGCACCCGGTCGCCGTCGCCCAGCATGCCGTAACGGCCGATGACCTCGCCCACCCGGCGGCGGAGGTCGCGTTCGGTGAACGGAGGATTTGTCTGCACCCGGTCTGGCCTCACAGCGTGTGGTCAACCGCGGGGCGTCCGCGGCCGCCGCCGTCGGTTCGGTGGGCTGACGGACGATCTTCGACCGAAAATCCGCGTTCAGGCGCCTCAGTACGACCTGGACGCGGAGCGGTCCGGATCGGCGTCCTCGACCCAGTCGAAAACGCGTTGCTGCTCGCCGAGGTCTCGTGCCAGCGGCGTCATCCGGGTCCGGTCCGAGACGATGATCCGCCGGTTCTGTTTCACCGCTTCCAGGACTTCCTGCTCGCCGACGAAGTCCACCGGTTTCAGCGGCTCAACCGGGATCGTTGACGGCGGGTTGTCAACCGGCGGCGGTTCGCCGGCGGACGGCGCCGGCGGCGGTTCGCCGGCGGACGGCGCCGGCGGCGGTTCCGCCGGCGCGGCGGAGCCGGACATTTCGGCGATCACCTGGGCGACGACGCTCCGGACACGGTCGCGGTCCGGCAGGGCGGAGCCGGCCGGCTGGACCGGCGGCGCCGCGGCGGGACGGTCGGGTGCGGGACGGTTGAAGCGGATGGCCCGCGTGCCGAACGCCAGCCGCTTGATGTTGACCAGGTGACGCGCCGAGACGTTGTCGGTGGTGATGTTGTTGCCCCACGTGCCGCAACCGAGGGTGAGCGAGGGCGTCAGGCCGGTGGCGTAACCGATGGCGCCGTGGGTGCCTGTCGTGTTGGCGAGTATCCGGAAGGCGGGCTTCTCCAGGGCAAACTGCATGATGACGTCCTGGTCCTGGGAGTGGATCACCATGCTGTGCCCCATCCCGCCGTAGGCGAGCAACTCGATGCATTTCTCGCACCCCGCCCGCCAGCCGTCCACGACGTAGAAGGCCAGCACGGGCGAAAGCTTCTCCATCGATAACGGCTCCGGCGAACCCACCGCTTCGAGCTCCGCGATGAGACAGGGCGTTTCGGCGGGAACCTGGAAGCCCGCGAGCGACGCGATCACCGCCGCATCGCGGCCGACAATCCGCGGATTGATCTTGCCGCCCTGCACCACCGCCGCCTCCAGGAGCCGCTTTTCCGCCGGAGAGCAGAAATGGGCACCCCGCGCGGTGAACTCGGTCCGGACGGCCTCCAGCAGGGGCCGGTCCACGATCACCGCCTGTTCCGAGGCGCAGACCGTGCCGTTGTCGAAGCACTTCCCGGCCAGCACGAGCTCAACCGCCGCGGCCGCCTGGGCGGTCCGCTCAATGAAGGCCGGCACGTTGCCCGGGCCGACGCCGAACGCCGGCTTTCCCGAGCTGTAGGCGGCCTTGACCAGGCCGTGTCCGCCGGTGGCCAGGATGACGGCGGTCAGGCGGTGCCGCATCAGTTCCTCGGTGGCCTCCAGGGTGGGATTGCGGAGGCAGCCGATGATCCCCTCGGGGGCGCCGGCCAGCACGGCCGCCGCATGCAGGATGTCGGCGGTTTTGGCGATGCAGTCCCTGGCCGCCGGGTGGGGCGAAAAGACCACCGCGTTGCGCCCCTTGAGGGAAATCAGCGCCTTGAAAATCGCGGTACTGGTGGGATTTGTCGACGGGATGATGCCGGCAACCACGCCCATGGGCACGGCAATCTCGTAGACCTGCCGGGCCGGGTCCTCGGCGATCACGCCGACGGTCTTCAGGTTCCGGATGTCCTCGAAGACCTCGCGCGCGGCGAAGGTGTTCTTTGTGATTTTGTCCTCGACCCGGCCGAAGCCGGTCTCCTGCACCGCCAGCCGGGCCAGCTCCTCGGCGTGAGCCAGCGCCTCCCGCGAGACCGCCTCCACCACGCGGTCTACCTGCTCCTGGCTGAATTCGGCAAAACGGCGCTGAGCGTCGGCGGCCTGTTGCAGCAGGTGGCGCACTTCCTGCACCGCCATCAGGTCTTGGTCTAGTTGCATGACGGGCTCTCCGGAATTGAGTGTGCCCACTGTAGCACGCGACTGTCAGCCGGTCAACCGGCTGAGAATCACCGCGTTGCCTCCCCCCCGGTCATCAGAACCGGGGCGTGTGCCGTTCGATCAGCTCCAGAACGTCCGCGTCGATCTCCATCCGGGCCCGACGGAAAATGGTCTGGAGCAGGATGACCACCCGGTCACGCGGGCGCACCGCTTCGATTTGCCCTTCGAGACCGTCGAACAGCGTGCCGTGGATCCGCACCCGGTCGCCGGGCGCCAGCTCGCGGTCCGCCTCCAGATATCCCTTGGCCTCCATCCGTTCACGCAAGGTCTGGATGATCAGGGGATCCACCGGTACAGGTCTGTCGTTGAAGGTGATGACCTTCTGGACGCCTTCCAGGTGATTGACGGTGTACAGCCAGCGCGCGGCGTCGAACCGGGCGAAGAGGTAGCAGGGGAACAACGGCCGGATGTGGCAGCGGCCGCGGCGGCGGGTAGCCACGAGCGGCAGGAACGTCTCGAAACTCAGCTGCAGCAGCTTCACGTCGGCGTAGTGCTCCCGCAACCGTTTGGTGTAGATGGCGTACCAGCACAGGTTGTCCGGGTGTTCCGGCTCGCTCACGGGTCCGCTTCTCCTGCCGCCGTCATATCCGCATCATTATACCCGCCGCCCGCAAAATGCCAACGGTTCGCCGCAATCGGCTGAAATAATCGTACGGGCCGGCATATTAAATCTTTCCAAACGCTTTAAGATAATGTATAAATGTTTGCATCAAAACAATCAGGATCCAATGATGGCCACGGTTGGAGAGATTCTCAAACAGAAGCGCCAGGAACAGAACCTGACCCTTCATGATGTCTCCGAAGTCACCAAGATCAGCAGCAATTTTCTGGACGCCATCGAAAACAACGCGTTCAAGAAGCTGCCCCGGGGCGTCTTCCCGAAGATGTTCATCCGCTCGTACGCCCGGCACTTGGGTCTGGATGACGACCCGCTGATCCAGATGTATTACTCGCAGGTGGCCGAGGTTGAAAGTCCGGCCCAGCCGTCGCCTGCCGAATCCCGGCCGACGTCCAGCCGGCGGCGCGGCGGGCACTGGACGCGGATTCTGGTGGCCGTGGTGGTGGTGGGCGCACTCCTCGGTGTCGTCTACGTGATCTACCAACACGGCGAGTCGAGTCTGCCGCTGGGCGACACGGCGCCGGCGGATGCGCCGGGTCGACCCGCTGCATCCGCCCTGTCGCCGCCTGTCGCGACGGACGTCCCGGCAACCGAAGTCGCGGCCGCCGCCGCGCCGGACGACGCGACACCGCCGTCGGCCGTCCCGGCCCTGCCGCCGCCCGACGAACCACCCGCCACCGGGGTGTTCGATCCGCAGTCGGTACTTCTCGCCATTCAAGCCCACGCCGTCTGCTGGGTGCGCATTATCAACGAAGGCGCCGCCCAGGATTTCATTCTGCAACCGGGCGAGACGTTCCAATACCGCTACGTCAAACCCGTGGTCCTGCAAATAGGCAACGCCGGAGGCGTCACCCTGTTGCTCAACGGCCGGAAATCCCGGGCGCTGGGCACAACCGGTCAGGTGGTCGAGCTGAACGTGTCCCCGGCCAACTGGCGGGATTTCATCGCCGTCCCCGAGGAAAACTGAGCATGGCTGTCGCCAGCCCCTTGTTGAGCGCCATCCGCTCCGGCGCCGCTCCCAGAATGATCAAGATGGCCGCCGCCCGCGGCAGCCTGCCGCTGCCGCCGGAGATCATGCTGGAAGCCCAGGTATCGCTTCTGAAGGACGACGACCCGGAAATCCGCCAGGCCGCCGCGGAGGGCTTGCGCGCCTATCCGCCGGCGGAGATGGCGGCGTTGATGGAAAACAAGGAGATCACACCCTACGCCATCGACCAGGTCGCCGCGTTCTTCCGCAACAACGCCTTGATCCTTGAAAAGATCATCATCAACCCCAGAACCGACTCCCGAACACTCATGAATCTGGCGCCGATCATCTCGCAGTCCCTGGCCGAACTCATCATCAGCAACCAGGTCCGGCTGATCGAGGCGCCGGAAATCCTCGCCAGCCTCCGCCAGAATCCCAACCTGAGCCCGGGCAACCTCAAGCGGCTGCAGGAAATCGAGCACGACTTCCTGGGCGAAGGCGCGGCGGTGCCGCCGGCCGCTCCGCCCCCGCCGGTGGAGGACTCAAAGGTCGAGGACATCCCGTTCACCGAGGAGGAGCGGGCGGAGCTTTCGGCGCTGGACGCCGACGCCCCGACCATGCCTTCCAAGGAGGAGCAGGAATACATCGAGGAGCTGGCTGAAGGAGATCCTGACAAGCTCACTCTGTACCAGAAAATGGCCACCCTGTCGGTGAGCGACAAGGTCAAGCTGGCCCTGCTGGGGCGCCGGGAGGAACGGGCGCTGCTGATTCGCGACGCGAACAAGCTGGTGTCCACGTCGGTCCTGTCGAGCCCGAAACTCACCGATTCCGAGATTGAAATCTTCGCCCAGCTCCGCAACGTCTCGCACGAGGTGCTCCGGATCATCGGCACCAACAAGGAACTCACGAAGAATTACCGGGTGGTGCACTACCTGGTTCGAAACCCGAAATCACCCGTGGAAGTCACCATGCCGTTGCTCAACCGTCTGACGAGCATGGACCTGAAACTGCTCCAGATCGAAAAATCCGTCCCGGAATCCGTCCGCGCCCAAGCCAAGCGAATCCTCGGCCGCCGCCAGCCCTGAGCCTGCAGTTTGTTTTTGACAATCCAACATCTCTCCTCTACAATTGGTGCGGCCAAGAGGGCTGCCAAATGCGGAAGTGTTTGCTTTTATTAACGTTTTGCCTGTTCCTTCACCCGTTGACCGTCCGAGCGGAAAAGTTCTATTCCTACGTCAACCGCGGCGGTTGTATCGTATTCAGCAACTACGCCCCCAAAAGCGGCGAGGCCACGGCGGTAAAGGAAATCGAGATCGAGCGCGAGCAGGACCGCCCCGACCTGATCCAGTTCGACGAAAGCCGCTTCAACCAGTTCGACCCGTTGATCAAGAAGTACGGCACCGAGCTGGAGGTCGACTTCAACCTGATCAAGGCGCTGATCCTGGTCGAGTCCAACTTCAACCCGCGGGCGGTCTCGCCTAAAGGCGCCCGGGGCCTGATGCAACTGATGCCCGACACGGCCCGACGGTACGGCGTCTTCGACCTGTTCGACCCCGAGGAGAATATCCGCGGCGGGTCGAATCATCTCCGTTTTCTCATCGACATGTTTCAAGGCGACCTGGAGCTGGTCCTGTCGGCGTACAACGCGGGCGAAAACCTGGTCCGGAAGCTGAACCGGATTCCCCGGATACCGGAAACCATCAAGTACGTTCGGAAAATCGTGGAAATATACGGCAGCACCACAGTCAGAGCGAACGAACAGTATGCGTTCTACACTCCCGGCACCCGGATGTTCCGGTATTACGACCAAAACGGCGTTCTCACCTTCACCAACATCGATCCGCCGGCCGAAGCCCGGCCGGTCAAGTAATTCCACGTCCGCCTGAACGACGGGTGACCCCGCCATCGCCCGGATCACGAAAATTTTGGAGCTTTCGCCATGTGCGGAATCATCGGTTACACCGGCGGCAAATCCGCCATCCACGTTCTGACCGAGGGGCTCAAGCGGCTGGAGTACCGCGGGTACGATTCATGCGGTCTGGCCACCGTGGGGCCGGCCGGCGTGTACGCCATCAAAACCTGCGGCACCATCGGCGAACTGGAGCAGCGGCTCTCCGCCAACGCCCCGCCGGCCACAACGGGCATCGGACACACCCGCTGGGCCACCCACGGACGGCCGTCGGAGGCCAACGCGCATCCGCACTGCGACTGCGATCGGGCGATCTTCGTCATTCACAACGGCATCATCGAAAACTACAACATCCTCAAGCGCGAGCTCGCGCGGCAGGGCCACCGCTTCGAGTCGGAAACCGACACGGAGGTCCTGGCTCATCTCTTCGAGGAATTCTACCAGGGCGACCTGCTGGACAGCGTGCTCCGCGGGCTGGAACGAGTGACGGGCACATTCGGCATCGCCGTCGTCCACGCCGCTCATCCGGAACAGATCATCGTTGCCCGGCGGGGCTCCCCGCTGGTGCTCGGCGTGGGCGAAAACGAGATGCTGGCGGCCAGCGACGTGGCCGCCTTGCTCCGCCACACCAACCGCGTCATCTACCTGGACGACGGTGAAGTGGCCGTCCTGCAACCGGACACTTTCCGCATCCTGTCCATCTCCCAGGAACTGGTCCACCGGGATCCGGTGAAGGTGGAGTGGCAGGTCGAGGAGACCGAGAAAAACGGCTTCCCCCACTTCATGCTCAAGGAAATCTTCGAACAGCCGGAAACGGTCCTCAACGCGTTCCGCGGCCGCGTCCTCCGCGAGGAAGGCGTCAGCAAGTTCGGCGGCCTGGACGGCATCCTGCCGGAACTCAAGAAAATCAACCGGCTGGTCATGATCTCCTGCGGCACGTCGTACCATGCCGGCCTGCTGGGCCGCTACATCTTCGAAAAGCTCACCGACATCAACGTCGATGTGGAGATCGCCAGCGAATTCCGCTACCGGAACATCAACCTGTCTGAGGGGACCGCCGTCCTGGCCATCAGCCAGTCGGGCGAGACGGCCGACACCATCGCCGCCGTGCGCGAGGCGCGCCGCAAAGGCGCGCTGGCCCTCGGCCTGGTCAACGTGGTCGGCTCCACCATCGCCCGGGAGACGATCGCGGGCGTCTATAACCACGCCGGGCCGGAGATCGGCGTCGCGTCCACCAAGATTTTCACGTCGCAAGTGGTCATCCTGAGCCTGCTGGCGCTGCTGCTGGGCCGCTTCAAAAAGTTATCGATGAACGACGGCATTCAGGTGCTGAGCGCCATCCAGAAATTGCCGGATCAGATCCGCACGATCCTGGAACAGTCGGAGCACATCCGCGCCATCGCCCGCGACTTCTACCAGCATCAGTCCTTCCTCTACTTGGGGCGCCTGTACAACTATCCCACGGCGATGGAGGGTGCGCTGAAACTGAAGGAAATCAGCTATATCCATGCCGAAGGCTATCCGGCGGGGGAGATGAAGCACGGCCCCATCGCGCTGATCGCCCCCGAGTGCCCGGTCATGGCTATCTGCCCCATGGACAGCGTGTACGAAAAGATGATCAGCAACATCATGGAAGTTCAGGCCCGCGGCGCCAGGATCATCGCCGTCGGCTCCCCTGACGACACCAAGCTGGCCGACATCGCCGACCGGGTGATCACCGTACCGCGCACGCTCGATTTCCTCAACCCGGTCCTCTGCAACATCCCCCTGCAGCTCTTCGCCTATTTTTGCGCCTTGTACCGGGGTTGCGCCATCGATAAACCGCGCAACCTGGCCAAGAGCGTCACCGTGGAGTGAGCCACCATGAGTCAACCGACACCGGTCAAGGGGGTCATCCTGGCGGCGGGTTACGGGACGCGGTTCCTGCCCGTGACCAAGACGGTGCCCAAAGAGATGCTGCCCATCGTCGAAGTGCCGTCCATCCAGTACGTGATCGACGAGTTCATCGCGTCGGGCATTCACGACATCCTGATCATCACCAGCCGGCGGAAAAAAGCCCTTGAGGACTATTTCGACCGCGACACCGAGTTGGAAGCAGTGTTCCGGGACGAAGACGCCGGCGACAAGCTGGCCCGCATCACGCCGCCGGATGTCAACGTCGTCTTCATCCGTCAGCGGGAAATGAGGGGCACGGCCCACGCCCTGACGCTGTGCGAAGGATTCGCCGGCCAGGCGCCGTTCGTGGTCGCCTACCCCGACGATCTGATGCCCGACCCTCCCTGCGCCGGACAGCTCATCGAAACCTGGCGGGCCACGGTCACGCCTGAACATCCGCGCGGCTGTTCCGTGCTGTCCGTGCTCGACATGAGCGGACAGGATGTGTCCCGGTACGGTGTGGTGGATGCCGAACTGCGAGGCGGACACCGCTTCGTCCGCCGGATGATGGAAAAGCCCCGGCCGGGGTCGGAACCCAGCCACCTTGTCTCGCTGGGGCGCTACCTGTACACCCCGGATATTTTTCCGGTCCTCCACGAATTGGCGCGCGCGCCCCGTGACGGCGAGTTTTACCAGACGGAACCCATCAACCGGCTGGCCGACCGGGGCCTGGTCGTGGCCCAACCGTATTCGGGACAACGCTATGACACCGGCGAACCCATCGGGTACATCAAAACCATCGTGGCAATGGCGCTGTCGCGACCCGAATACCAAGCGGAGTTATCCAGTTATTTGAACACATTATCATTGACCGGCTCTTTGTGACATATTATGATACACTGTTTATCTGAGTGGATATGGATACTTGATTAGGTCGTTGAATAGGCAGTCGGTGGGCCGACCACAGTCGGAAAACAGTCCAACAACTTTCAACGTGATGTGCAAATCGGACGGTTACCAGGGGACAATGAAACAGATTTTTCTGCTTTTTACAATCACAGGAATTGTTCTATCCGCACCACTGTTCGGCCAGGGCGCCGCGCCGACTTCTCTCTCCATCGATCAGACCGTCAAGAAAAACACCCTGCTTGAATTCATCCGCATCCGTTCCAACCCGGCCGCCAATTACGTCCTGGGGCCCGGTGACGTCATCACGGTGGATGTGTTCGGCGTGCCGGAACTGAAGACCGAGGTACAGGTGGCCCAGGACGGCACGATCATGCTGCCGTTCCTCTCCATCGTCCGGGTGGAGGGACTGAACACGGCGGAACTCCAGGCGAAGTTGGAATCGCTGCTGGCTGATTCCGTGCTCCAGGATCCCCACGTGATGGTCTCGATCAAGGAATACCGTTCCCAGCCGGTGCACGTGCTTGGCGAGATCAGCAAGCCCGGCACGTACCAGCTCACCCACTTCATGCGGCTGGTGGACCTGCTGTCGCTGGCCGGCGGATTCACCGCCACCGCCGGCGACGCGTGCACCATCAGCCGCCAGGACGAGACCGGCACATCGCAGCAGGTGGAAATCAGCCTGATCGACCTGTTGGAGAACGGCAATCCCGAGCTCAACGTTCCCGTCCAGGCCGGCGACATCATCCACGTGCCCAAGCGGGTGGATCGCATCTACTATGTCATCGGCGACGTCGGCAAGCCCGGCGCCTATCCCATCCCGCCGAAAAAGGATATCCGGCTCAGTGAAGCGCTGACCACGGCGGGGGGCTTCACGAAAACGTCCAAGCTGTCCGACACCCGGCTCGTGCGGGCGTTACCTGACGGACAACGGACCGTGATGGCCATCAATTTCGACAAAATACTCAAGGGCACAGGCGATGACTTTTCCTTGCAGGAAAACGACATGCTGTACATCCCCAATTCCAAGGCCAAGGGGATCAGCCAGGCCATGCTCTCCAGTGTTCCGAATTTCATTTACTGGGGATTGCTCCTCGCCTTTTAATCATGGTTAACAACCCGCTCTTACCCGTATTGCCTCCAAGTGAATCCGAGCCCAGGCCACCGGCCGTCCTGACGGCGCCGACCTATCAGCTGGTCGTCCCGCCCGCGTCCGAAAACGAGATTCACCTGCTGGATTACTGGAGGGTGATCGTTAAACGCAAATGGCTCATCGTCCTTTGCTTTATCGTCGCCGCTGCCACCGCTTACCTGTGGACATTGCGTCAGACGCCGCTGTATTCCGCAACGGCGACCCTTCAGATCGAAGTCAGTACGCCCAACATTCTCCCGTATCAGGACTTTGTCAATGAAACCGCGCCCTGGCAACAAGCCGAGTACATCCAGACTCAGTGTGCCATTCTCCAGAGCAAGTCGCTGGCCTCTCGGGTCGTTTACGCGCTCCATCTGGACCAGGATCCGCGTTTCGTCACGAAGGGGGCAGAAACACCTCCGGCAGCCAGGCCGGGCAAAAAAGCTCCGAGGGCCGACGATGACATCTATTCGGACCTGGACGACGCATTGGCCAATCCCGATGTAGACGAGGCGTACTCACCCCACTCCGGCATCGTGCAGGGCGGCTTGCAGGTGGAACCGGTCCGGGACAGTCATCTGATCCGCGTCAGCTATATTTCGCCTTATCCTGAACTCGCCAGCCAGGTCACGAATACCGCCGCCGATGAGTTCATCCAGCTCAACTTCGAAGCGCGGTACAACGCCGCTTTGCAGGCCACGGAATTCCTGAAACGTCAGCTCACCAGCCTGAAAGCCCGGCTGGAAAAATCCGAAGAGAACCTCATCAACTACTCCCGCGAGAAAGGGATCATGGTTTCGGCCAACCAGCAGGACGTGGTCCTGCAGAAGCTCAACGAGCTGAGCACCGCTCTCACCGAATCCCAGACCGACCGGATCCGGCGCGAGTCCCTGTACCTGACCATCCGCGGGATCAAGGATCCCATCGCCAACTTCCCGTCCAGCCTGAGAAACAGTTTGATTGAGGAATTGGAGCGCAAGCTCTCGGGCCTGAACCAGGAGTTGGCCAAGCAGTCCTCCAAATTCAAGGATGACTGGCCGGCGATTCAAGAACTGAAAAACCAGATCACCGAAACCAATTCCCAGTTGAATCGCGAGAAACAGACGGCGATCAAGTCCATCATCACCGAGTATGAAACGGCCGCCAAGCGGGAGAAGCTCCTGCAGGCGGCGATGGACGAGCAGAAGATTCAGGCCAACCTGCTCAAGGAGAGCCTGATCCAGTACAACATCCTCCAGCGCGAGGTGGAGACCAACAAGAACGTGTACGAGGGGATGCTCTCCCGCCTGAAAGAGGCATCCGTCGCCGCCGGCCTCAAGTCGAGCAACATCCGGATCGTGGAACGAGCCGAAACGCCGATGGCGCCCTTCAAGCCGAATCCTGTTCGAAACCTGCTTATGGGAATGCTCATCGGCCTGCTGCTCGGTGTCGGGCTGGCGTTCTTCATCGAATACATCGACAACACCGTGAAGACGCCCGACCAGGTGGAGCAGCTCACCACCCTGCCATCCCTGGGCGTCATCCCGCAGGCGGAATCCATGCCGAAAGCCGTGGCCGCCGCAAACAGGGCTAAGGTCATGCAGGTGGTCCCCGCCTCGACACCCAGGAACGGCAACTCCGTCGAGCTCATCGTCCATAACGAGCCCACGACCAGCCTGGCCGAAGCATTCCGTTCGCTCCGGACGTCGATCCTGCTCTCCAACTCGGATGGTCCGCCCCACACCGTTCTGTTCACTTCGCCGCGACCGTCGGAGGGGAAAACCACCGTCTCAACCAACACCGCGGTCGCGTTCGCCCAGACGGGCAAGCGCGTGCTCCTGCTGGACCTGGACCTGCGCAAGCCCCGCCTGCACAACATATTCAATCTGGACAATTCGCTCGGGTTCAGCAGCTTCCTGGCCGGGGCGTCCGAAATCTCGCCCCTCATCCATTCCACCGAGATTGAAAACCTGTTCGTGATCACCGCCGGGCCCATCCCGCCCAACCCGGCCGAATTGCTCTCGTCGATGCGGCTCAAGCAGGCGCTGGAGATCCTGAAGGAATACTTCGATCACATCATCATCGATAGCCCGCCGCTCCTGTCGGTGAGCGACTCGCGCATCATCTCCCGTTTCACCGACGGGATCATCCTGGTCATCCGCAGCGGCGAAACGCCGAAACAGGTGCTGCGGCAGGCGCAGAAAGACCTCCAGCTGATCAACGCAAAGGTGCTCGGCATTCTCATCAACGCCGCCAATCTGCGCAGTTCCGATTACTACTACTCCAAGTATCATTATTATCAATATGGCGATAAATATCATTCAAAGCGCGCTTGACAATGATATGGTGTTGTATTGAAATCGTCGCCAGAGAAATATACTAAAAACGGAATTTTGTTATGCTCATATTCGTGATGAGGTGCAACATGAGGAAGCTTGTCGGGTATTGTGCTGTGCTGGCCATGCTTTCCGCGTTCGCCGTCATTCCGGCCAACGGCCAGATGACGCCGCTCGGCGAGATCGTGGCCGGGAGCCCCGCCCTGATCGGCTCCACCGAGATGCCGGTGGGCGGAACCATTTTTCAGGGGGACCGTCTGACCGCGCACAAGGATTCCACGGTGATCGAACTGGCCAACCGGGGCACCATCCAGCTGTTCCCGAAAACACGCATCCAGCTGCTGTCGCAGGACGGTGAGATCCGGGTGCGGCTGGAACAGGGCAAGGTGGCCTTCATCTTCCCCAAGGACATCCGGACAGCGATTCAGAGCGAAACATCCGTGATGACCCCCCTGAAAACCGAAACCCGCTTTTTCGGGATGATGGAAAACACTGAAGCCGAGGACCGCGTCCAGGCGTATGAAGGCGAACTGCAGGTGCAGGCGGTGCCGTCTGGTGAGAAGGCGACCGTCAAACCCCGCCAGGAAGCCTGCGTCGGAGCCACGGCATGGACGGGCCACGGGGATCCCATCAAGAACCTGCGCCTGCCCATCATCGTCGGCCTGATCGAGGGCGGCGCGGCGACGGGCATCATTATTTACGCGATAACCGACGACGACGAACCGGTGGCCAGCCCCAGCTGACGATCGGGAGTCTCTGGCCATGCCTCCGATCAGCCGTTGCCGATCAGTGATCGTTTGGGCTGCACTGTGCGTTTGCACGTGCGGCCTGCCTTGGGTAACGGCCGACATTCCCCCGGACGGGTCCAGCATCATCTTCCACCGTTGTCCCCCGCACGCTGATGTTTTTCTGGACGGGACCTGGATCGGCACGGTGCCGGACCAGGGAGTATTCTCCCTGTCCGCGATCCCGGCTGGACCACACCACTTTTCCTTCAAAGTGTCTGGGGATTCTGTGCTGGAAAAAGATGTCACCTGCCTGCCCGGCCAGGCGCTGACGATGGAGTTACTCCCCGCCCCGGCTCCTTTACCTGTCATCGAGCCGTCTGCGGATCTCCTGGACCGAAGTCCACAGCCGACGGTCGTTGCGACGGCTGCGCCGCGTTCGCAGCCTCCAGCGGCAGTCCCCGTCCGGACGGCGCGCCAGGCCGCTCCTGCACGTGAGCAACCCAAGCCGGCAGTCGCCCTCGCGCCACCGACCGCACCGGCGCAGCGGTCGAACATACTCGAATCGATCCGGACCGTCTCGGCGCACCCTCCCTCACCGCCGCCCGAACCGGTCATCGAATTCACGCCAGCCGGCGGGTTGAATGGCTGGCTCCTGGCTCTGTCCATCGTCTCCGCCCTGGGGTTGGGAGTGTTTTTTCTGCTGATCAGCCGGTATCGCAAGCGTTTCGGTGCTTCGACCACCGAATGTTCAACGGGAGCGCCGACGCCCGATGACAGCGAGTCGGTATTCAACGCCTGCGAATCCGAACCGCCCGTCTCGAACGAGCCCGAATTTCTCGGCGACCTGCGTTGGCGGGAAATGATGGCGGCCAAGGGATTTCGGGTATTCCGGGGCAAAGACGTGCCCGAACACTTTATTGAAATCGAAGAGGTGAAACATGAAAGACCCTCATAAGCTCTCCATCATCTTCCTGCTGTTGTTCGGCTTCGCCGTCTGCGTGAGCGCGGCGGACGTCGCCGCATCCATCGAACAGATCCAGCCCGACGGGCAGTTGCTGCTCAAGGTACCCGATGCCGGACCCCTGATGGGCGCCCGGGGCGAAGTGTACTACACGGTCGTCGCGGAGGGCGCCTCCCGGGACGTTGTGGTCGGCAGCATCCAGGTCGCGCAGGTGGTCGATGCCACCCACGTCCTGGCGCGGCTGGCCCAGTCCACTGCGCCCATTCAGGCAAATTTCAAGGTGCGGCTCACATCGGCCGCCGCAAAGCCGGCCCCGATCCCGGCGGACATATTCCTGGAGAACATGGTCTACGTTCCCGGCGGGACCGCCACCATCGGGCTGGACCGCAACAAAGCCAAGTTCTGGAACGAAACTCCGGCCCACCCGTACAACCTGGAGCCTTACTACATCGAACGCACCGAGGTCACCATCGGCCAGTACGCCAAGTTTGTCCAGGAAACCGACCACCGGCTGCCGCCCGGCTGGGACGACGACACCCCGCCGGTCGAGGACGAGCCCCTGCCCGTGACCGGCGTGACCTGGGAAGACGCGATGGCTTATTCCCGCTGGGCGCTCCGTCGCCTGCCGTCCGAGCAGGAATGGGAATGGGCCGGTCGGACCAGCCGCGGTTACCTGTTTCCGTGGGGCAACGATTTCACCAAGGGCTACGCGAACACCGAAGAGGCGGACCGCAAGCACGCCCTGCCCGTGATCTCGTTCGCCACCGACCTGTCTCAGTTCGGGGTATCCGATCTGGCCGGAAACGTCGCCGAGTGGACGATTTCCGTCTATCGTCCCTATCCCGGCAACACCCACGACGAGGAGTACAACCCGAACCATTACGTCGTGAGGGGCGGCGCGTTCACGGTGAAAAACAAATATTGCCGGCTGCCTTTCCGGGCCGCGCAAGCCGACGATTATCATTGCTCGGACGTGGGCTTCCGCACCGCGATCAGCGTTCGGGAACTGGACCAGTTGATCGCGGCGGGGCTGGTGGCCGCCTCCCCGGCCAAATGAAACGTGCCGGCGCCTTGAATGATTGATCTCCACAATCATCTGCTGTGGGGATTGGATGACGGACCTCGCGACATCGCGAGGTCCGTTGCTATGCTCCAGGCCGCCCAAGCGGCCGGGGTGACCCGGATCATCTGCACGCCCCACCTGTTTCACCCCGGATTCAACGGGGTTCGGTTGTCCGACGCCCGGATCCGGCTGGCCGAATTGCAGTCCATGACGGAGATCCGGCTGACCTTGGGTGGCGAGCATTACCTCAGCTCAGACTTTGTCCAGGCGCTGACGGAAAGCGGCCGCGACCGGCTCCAAATCATCCATGACACGTTTGTCCTGGTGGAATTCGGTCCGTTCACCCAACCGGTCGCCACCGGAAACATCCTCCGGCGCCTGCGGGAGCTCGGGCTCTTCCCGCTGATCGCCCATCCGGAGCGATATGAATCAGGCAAGCGGTTGCTGCACTGGATGTCCGTCCTGAAGGAACAGGGTTGTCTGTTTGTGGTCAACGCCCGCAGCCTCATGGGCGTGGACGGCCGAAAATGCGAGCGGGCCGCCCGGGAGCTGATCGACCACGGGATGATTCACGGCGTGGCCAGCGACGCGCACCTTCCCGAAGACTTGTCCCGGCATTTGCCGGATTGCCGAACCCGGCTCGAACGGGAATTCGGCAGCCGGGTGGCCAAATTGTTGCTCGTCGTGAATCCGTGGCTCATCGTTCAGGGTCGTTTGCCGGTTGATTTCGCTGATGGCGACCAGTTGGACCGCATCCTGTCCCAGGAGGGATTCAACGCCGAGGAGTCGCCATGAGAATCGCCGGCCGGCTCATCCTGACGATCGGTTTGCTGGGCCTGCTGACGATGGCGCTGCTGCTGCTTCTGGCGCAAACCGGCGCGACGCTCGATGAGCGCCAGGCGGCGGAGCGACGCGCGCGTCTCAATCCGCTCGATCCCGACGGATGGTACGCGCTCGGCGTCATCCAACGCCACGACCTGCGGGGATCGTCGCCGAACGAAGCCCGGCGCTATCTCGCCAGGGCCCTCGGCCTGCATCCCTGGAGCTATCGGTATTGGACCACGATGGCCCAGATCATGGCCGATCTGGACGATCCCCGGTCCGCGACCGCCTGTCTGCGGATGGCATTGTCGCTGAACCGGGCCTACTCGCCCTTGTATTGGTACGCGGGCAACTATTTCATCCGCACCGGCGACCTGCCATCGGCGGCCCGATGCTTCCACCAGGCGCTGGTCGGAAACCCCGCGCTCATCCGGCCGGTCCTGGCCATCAGTTGGCGGCTGTATTCCGACCGCCAGACCATCATCCGCGACATCATCCCGCAAAAAGCCGACATGCAATTCGGCCTGTTGAACTGGTGCATCCAGCAGGATGATCCCGCCGCGGCCGGCCACTGCTGGCTCAACCTTAACCAACTGCCGGAAGTGTATTCTCCCAGGGCCGCCTTCCCCTACCTCGACTATCTGATCCGCCGGGGCGAGCATCGGGCGGCACACGATGGATGGTTGAATAGTCTGAAGCAGTACGGCGCCCGGCCCGCCGGCGAGCCGGACAATCTGATCTTCAACGGCGGATTTGAACAACCGAGATGGAACGGCGGATTCGACTGGGTGGGGCGCGAAACGGTCCACACCCGTTTTTTGGACACCCGCCGAGGGCGCTATCAGGGGATGCACGCGCTGGCCATCGCGTTCGACGGCGCTGAGAATGTCGCCGGCTGGTTCCTCAGTCAGCGAATCTTCGTGGAACGGCCCGGCCTGTACCGGTTCCGGTATGCCATCCGGACGGATCCGCTGACCAGCGACCAGGGCGTGTACTTTGACATCATCGACACCACCCAGCCCGCCCAGCCCCGGGAAATCGCCCGCGGCGACAGGCATCTTGCCGAAGAAAGCTGGCGGTTGTGCACCGTGCTCCTGGAAGTGAAAACGCCCGAGTCCATGCTGCAAGTGAGGCTCCGGCGGGATCGCTCGACCAAGTTCGACAACCTGCTCAAGGGCCGGATCTGGCTGGACGCGGTGGAACTGACGGCTGAGGAGGCCCGGTGATCGCTCGCCGCTTGCTCGAAGGCTGGCTCTTCCTGACCGTGGCGTTCGCCATCGTCGCCTTCGGCGCGACACCGGCATGGGCCCGTGCCGTGTTCTGCCTGGCGGCCTTTACCGCCGCCATCGCTGCCGTGTGGATCTGTCGGGGCCAACCGGACCCCGGCCGGCTGCCGGTGATGGGTGCATGGTCCATACTGCTCGTCGTCCCGATCCTCCAATTGACGCCGCTGCCTGCGGCGGTCCAGCAATTGATCAGCCCGGTGCACGCCCAGTTCATGTCGCGCGTGCAGGCCACCGGCCTGGTCGATGCCGGTTCGCTGCATGCCGCCGTCAGCATTTTCCCCGGGCGGACCGTGGAGCAGCTGTTGCTCTTTGCCGCCCTGGCGGCGGTGTTCTGGGTGGGCCGGGAGCTGCTGCGTGACGCCGGCGCCCGCCGCCGGCTGGGCATCGGGTTGATCGTCCTGGCCTCGGGCGAGGCGTGTTTCGGCCTGCTCCAGTATCTGGGCAAGATCCAGCACGTTTTCCTGGGCCCGGGCCGGGAAGTGGCCGACGTGGCCTCCGGAACATTCATCAACCGCAATCATTTCGCCGGATTCCTCGAGATGTCGTTTCCGGTGGTCATCGCCATGGCCTACGGGCTGTTCTATTCCCGCATCCGCCCCGCCATCGACTCCTACTCCGGCCGCTGGCGAAAGTTTTTCACCCATCCGCGCACACCGATGTTCATCCTGCTGCTGTTTGCCGGCGCGTGGTTGTGTCTGGGCCTGATTTTTTCGATGTCGCGCGGCGGCATCCTGGCCATGCTGATCACCGTCGCCTTCTTGAGCGTGCTGACCGCGGTGCGTCACAGCCGCCGGCGGATCCAGCCGGTCGCGTTGCTGTTCGTCCTGCTGGTGGCCGGCTATGCCGTCTGGCTGGGTCTCGATCCGGTCCTCACCCGGTTCGAAAGACTGATGGTTGAGGAAGCGGCCCTTGCGGAAGGACGCCTGCCCGTCTGGAAAGACACCGTGGACATGATCTGCGATTTCCCCCTCCTGGGCGTGGGGCTGGGCAACTACCGGTACGCATTCCTGAGCTACAACGAAACCCCGATGAACGTGGTGTACGATCACGCCCACAACGATTTCCTGCAGTACACCGCAGAGCTGGGCATCCCGGCCGGCTTCACGCTGATCGTCTTCGTCCTGGCGGCGATCTTCTTCGCCTGCCGGGGCTTCGTCCGCTCCCCCAGCGTCTCCCGGCAGGCGGCGCTCCTCGGCGCCGTCGGCGGCGTGTTCAGCATCCTGATCCACAGCGTCACCGACTTCAACCTGCAAATCCCGGCCAACATGGCTCTGTTTGCCGTGCTGCTGGCGGCCATCAGTGCGGTGCTGGCGGAAGAGCGTGCGGCGGCGGAAGCCGTCCGCGAGGATCCCTCGCCTGAAGACGACGTGTAATTTTTACTTATCGATTTTGCGGGCGTGTTATAATCAGTCGACGGATATTTGAAGACTCGACGATTGGTTTTGGCTCTGGGGCATCAATTCAACGCCTTGAACCCTGCCAGATCCGGAAGGAAGCAACAGTAAGAGGTCCTCTTGGATGTGGTGTCTCCAGAGCCTTTTACTATTGCCCTAATCCCCGGCCGATCAAAGATGGTTTCTAAATCCTATCAGGTCATCGCCCGCAAATGGCGCCCCCAGCAGTTTGAAGAGGTGGTGGGCCAGAAGACCATCACCCGCACCCTGCAAAATGCCATCCGCCTGGGGCGGATCGCCCACGCCTACCTGTTCACGGGCACGCGGGGTGTCGGCAAGACGTCCACGGCGCGCATCCTGGCCAAGGCCCTGAACTGCCACCAGGGACCCACGCCCAATCCGTGCGACGCGTGTCCGTCCTGCCTGGAAATCACCCAGGGCAACGCCATCGACGTCCTGGAGATCGACGCGGCCTCCAACCGCGGCATCGGGGAGATCCGTGAGCTGCGCGAAAACGTCCAGTACGCGCCCTCCCGGGACCGGCACAAGATCTTCATCATCGACGAAGTCCACATGCTCACCACCGAGGCGTTTAACGCGCTGCTCAAGACGCTCGAGGAGCCCCCGCCGCACGTCATCTTCATCCTGGCGACCACCGAGCTGTACAAGATCCCCCAGACCATCGTCTCCCGCTGCCAGCAATTCGATTTCCGGATCATCCCCTTCGATGAAATCTACGAGCGGTTACGCAACATCCTCGCGGAGGAAGGCACGCGGATCACCGACCAGTCGCTGCGTTTCGTGGTGAAAGCCAGCGGCGGCAGCATGCGGGACGCCGAGTCCGCCCTGCAGAAAATCGTTTCGCTCGGCGGCGAAGGAGTCAGCGACGAGGACGTCTCCGCCCTGCTCGGCGTGGTGCAGCAGGATTTCCTGAACCAGACGATGCGGATGATCCTGAATCAGGACCACGCCGGCATTCTCGAGCTGATCGACCGGCTGTACGACCGCGGTCACGATCTTCAGAATTTCCTCCGGGCGTTCATGGAATTCGTGCGGCACGTCATCGTCCACAAGGTCACCGGCAGCCACCAGCACCTGCTCTTCCTGTCGGAGGAGGACATTGGGGTGATCCGCGAGATCGCCAGTCAACTGACCCTCGAGGAATTCATCCGCCATTACGACCTGCTACTGCAGGCCGACAACCAGCTTCGGTGGACCCCCTTCGTCCGCTTCCACGTCGAGATGGCGTTTCTGAAGCTGGCCTCGCTGTCCAAGCTGGCCACGCTGGAACAGATCCTGAACGCCTTGCAGGAAAATCCCGTCCACGCGAGTCCTCCCGCACGGCCGGCCCAGCCGCCGGCGCCGGAACCCGCGGCTAAACAGCCGCCGGCGCCAGCCGCCCTCCCGCCTGAGCAGAGCCCCGACCGCGACCGGATCCGTGTCTTCCGGGACGAGATCAGCAAGCGGCACGCACCACTCAAGGCGATGCTGCCCCATGTCGAGTTGCACCTGAGCGGCCGGCGCCTGGAGATCGTCGTGCCCGAGAACACTTTCTACGAGCGGAATTTCCGACACCCGAACACCCAGAAGCAGCTGGAGGACATCTTCACCGAACTCTTCCAGACGACCCCGGAGATCACCATCCGCACCAAGGCGCGGTCCCCCGAAATCGATGCCCGGCCGGAAGACGTGCAGCGTCTCCGGGAGGAGCAAAAACGGGTGGAGGCGCTCTTCATGGAAGACCGCGTGGCCCGCGCGCTCATCGACAAGGTGAGCGGCAAATGGATCTTCAAGCGGCAACCCTGACCGGCTGAGCGCACCATGGATTTTCACAAACTGTACGAACACGCCCAGCAGATCCAGACCCGCCTCATGGAGGAAATGGAGCAGGCCGAAGTTGAGGGCGACAGCGGCGGGGGCATGGTCCGGGCCCGCATGAACGGCAAGAAGGAACTCCTGAGCCTGACCATCGATCCCGAGACCCTGCGCACCGTGGAGCCCGCGATGCTGCAGGATCTGATCGTCGCCGCCGTGAACCAGTGCGCCCGCAAGGTGGACGCCCTGCTGGCGGAAAAACTCGGGGGACTGGCCGGCCGCATGAACTTGCCCGGGTTGTTCGGTTTGTAAACCCGGCCGGGATCCGCCGGTATCACCGAGGACAACGAGGCCATGAATCCATACACTGAACCGCTCGCCGACCTGATCGATGTGCTCAAGCGCCTGCCCGGCATCGGCGCGAAATCCGCCCAGCGGATCGCCTTCTACCTCCTTCGCACCGAGCCCGCCTATGTCGACGCGCTCATCCAGGCGATCCAGTCCACCCGCCAGTCCGTCCAGCTCTGCCCCCGCTGCAACAACTATACCAACCTGCCGGTGTGCGACATCTGCGCGGCCGCCCGCCGCGACCATTCCGTCGTCTGCGTTGTCGAGAAACCGTTCGACATTCCCGCCATCGAGCGCAGCGGCCACTTCCACGGCACCTATCACGTGCTGCACGGCGCCCTTTCGCCCATCAACGGGATCGGGCCCGACGACCTGAAAATCGCCAATCTCCTGGGCCGGCTGAAGGACGAGAGCGTACAGGAAGTGATCGTGGCCACCAATCCCGATGTCGAAGGGGAGGCCACGGCGATTTATCTGTCCCGTCTGCTGAAACCGCTCGAGGTCCGGGTCAGCCGCATCGCTCTCGGCCTGCCCGTGGGCTCCAGCCTCGAATACGCCGACGAAGTCACCATCAGCCGGGCGCTCGACGGACGAACACCGCTCTGAGAAGATTCGGGGGCATCGACGCCACACCGGCGCATTATTTTTTTCTTCATTCGTGTCCGTAAATCTGATATAAAGCATGATTTGATAATTTTATTTATTTTGTACTGGAGGCGAACGATGAGCAATTACCTGGAAGTTCGCTGGCATGGCCGCGGCGGCCAGGGGACGGTCACCGGCGCCAAGACGCTGGCAGAGGCCATCCTCAGCAAAGGCAAGCACATACAGGCCTTTCCCGAATACGGGCCCGAACGGCGCGGGGCTCCGGTCCGCGTGTTCAACCGTTTTTCGGACAACCCCATCCGCATGCACACGCCGGTGAAGACGCCCCACATCGTCCTGGTGGTGGATCCCACCCTGATTGGGGCCACCAACATCACCGAGGGACTCCGCGAGGATTCCATCGTGATCGTCAATACCACGGACACGCCGGCGCAGCTTCGGAAGACCCTCGATCTCGGCCCGAAGCAGAAGGTGTTCACCCTGCCGGCCACCAAGATCTCCGTCGACGAAATCGGCCGGGCCCTGCCCAACGCGCCCATGATGGGCGGCTTCGTCAAGGCGGTGCCCGTCATGTCCATCGACGATCTCCTTGTGGAGATCCGCGCCAGTTTCGAGGGCAAGTTCCCCGAAAAGATCATCGACGGCAATCTGTCCGCCATCCGGCGGGGCTATGAGGAGGCGATCAGCGATGTTTAAACTGAAGAACTGGAAAGAGGTCCCCATCGGGGGCGCCGTCGA
>CALAMB010000214.1 GCA_937925645.1 uncultured Acidobacteriota bacterium | reverse complement strand
CCTTCGTGCCTTCGTGGTGAGTCGGCCCCCCGGTCCGCCGCTCATTCGACGCGCTTGAGAATCACCAGCGTCATGTCGTCGGACTGGGCGCACCCCATGGCGTGGTCCTGGACGGCGGTGACCACCCGCCGGATGAGCTGCTCCGCCGGCTTGTGGCGGTAGTCGGCGATGGCGCGCACCATGCGCTCCTCGCCGAACTCCTCGTGCTTGTCGTTGACGGCTTCGGTGATCCCGTCGGAGTAGAGCAGCAGCAGGTCCCCGGGCGCCAGCGGCATCGCCGTCTCCGCGAACGGGAACGATTCCATCACGCCCAGCACCACGCCGCCCTCCTCCAGCCGCCGCACTTCGCCGGCGCGGGTGATCAGGTAGGGGTAGTTGTGGCCGGCGTTGACGTAGCGCAGGTGGTGGGCGTCGCGCTGGAGCTGGGCGTAGAACATCGAGGCGAACTTGCCCGGCCGGGTGCAGTGATAGATCTGGGTGTTGGCCCGCTGGACGCACTCGGCCGGCGTCGCGTGCAGCAGGGTCTGGGTCCGGACGGTGGCCTGCACGTTGGACATGAGCAGCGCCGCCGGCATCCCCTTCCCCGAGATGTCGCCGATGGAAAACGCCAGCCGGTCCGTTCCCAGCGGGATGAAGTCGTAGAAGTCGCCGCCCACTTCTTTCGCCGGCAGGCTCTTGCCCACGAGCTCGTACCCCGGCAGCGCCGGCGATTCCGTGGGCAGCAGGTTGACCTGGATCTCATACGCCAGCCGCAGGTCCTCCTGCATCCGGGCCAGCGCCGCCTCCTCCTCCAGCAGCCGGGCGTTCTCGATCACCTGGGCCGACTGTGTGGCGATGATGGCCAGCATCCGCTGGTCCTCGTGGCTGAATCCCTCCGGCGTCTTCTTGTTGAACAGGGCGATCTGGCCGATCATCTTCCCCTTGGCCATGAGCGGCACGCTCAGCAGGGAGCGGATCGACGCGCCTTCGCCGGCGGCGTACTGGAAGCGCGGGTCGCGCGCCAGGTCGTTTACCACGAGCGGCTGCTGGTTCTTGAGCATCCAGCCGGTGAGGCTCACGTCCAGCCGGTAGGGCCGGTCGAACCGCGACTGGTCGATGCGGCGCACGACGGTGTGGAACTGGTTTTCCTGCCGCCCGGTGTCCAGCAGCAGCACCGCTCCCTGTTCCACCTCCATGTGCTTCACGCACTTCTGGGTGATCAGGTCCAGGATCTGCTGCACCGCCATCGCCGAGCCGATGGCGGTGGCGATCTCGTTGATGATCGACAGCTCCTTGACCGACCGGCGCAGCCGGCCGAGTTCCGCCTCCTGGGCCTGGACCTTCGCGGCCAAATCCTCGCTGCTCATGGAACACCCCCGTGCTGCGGCCCGCGGCCGCCGGCGTTTTGCGTGATCGGCTGGTTTGCCTTCAGCATACAAGGGGACCCGCCCGGTGTAAACATCTAACTATCCGATTGACCTTTCAGTTTTGGCTCCGTTACAATGGACATAACTATTTCGTCCTCACCAGCATGTGGCCGGATGCGTCGGATCGGCGGGCGTATCGGAGCGGTCTGTCGCTCCGGGAAGGATGCGCCGGGAGCGCGGACATGGCCATGGAACGGGCTTTCAAAAAGGAGATCGAATCGCTCGAGGCGGTCTTCGCCTTCGTCGACGAGTTCCGCCGGCAGGAACTTATCCCCGACGAGCCCCTCTACGCCGTGAAGCTGGCGCTGGAGGAGCTGTTCACCAACATGGTGAAGTACCACCCCGAGTCCCGCCGGGAGGTGGTGGTCCGCCTGGAACGGGTGGCCGACGAGCTGGTGGGAACGCTGACCGATTCCGAAGTGGAGCCGTTCGACGTGACCCTCGTGCCCGCCCCCGCGGAGCCGCCCCTGGAGAAGCGCCGTCCGGGCGGCCTGGGCCTGCACCTGGTGCGGCAGATGGTGGACGACCTGCGCTACGTCCACACCGGCGGCAGCAGCACGGTGATTTTCGTCAAGAAGTTGAGGTGACCGCATGCTAGACGTGAAGATCGGCATCGACGGCGACATCCGGCTCGAGGGGCGCTTCGACGCCGCCCAGGTCCAGACCGCCCGGGCGGTGTTCGACACGATCACCACGTCCGCCCGCGTGGACTTCAGCGCCCTGGAGTACATCTCCAGCGCCGGCCTCGAAGTGCTGCTGGCCACCCAGCGGCGGCTCATGGGCGCCCAGCACGCGTTGACGCTGGTCCACCTCAATCCGCACATCCGGAACGTGTTCCGGTACGCCGGCTTCGAGCATATCTTCAAGATCGAGTGAGGCGGGGGACGCCCGGACGCCGCGCGGGGGAAGCGGCCGGCCGGATGCTCTTTTGGCTCGGTATTCAGCGGACGGTCCGTCACGGGACGACGGAGGGGTCGTGCGGACAATAAAATTCACCAACCATTGCCGCCCGGCGCGGTAATTGGATCAAGACCGCATCACATTCCGTCCGGAGCAGGAACTCCGGCAGGAAAAAGGAGGTTGCTATGACCACCGGAGACAACGTGCCTCAGGCCGGCAACAAGTACTGGCTGCCGGTAGCGCTCGGACTGGCGCTGGTGGGTGTCGTGGTGTATTTCCTGTTCTTCTACCCGCCGGTGCAGAACCAGGAAGCCGGCGGCACCATCGCGGGGGCCCAGAAGGCGGACAAGTACCAGTCCCAGCAGTTCGGCGAGCAGGACGTGGTCCTGCAGGACACCGAGCTGCAGGCCATCCTGCAAAACGACCAGGTCCAGAAGCTGATCCAGGATGACAGCTTCCAGAAGGCCTTCGCGGCGAAGGAAGTCCAGGCCGCCCTGGCCAACAAGGACGTGCTCGCCGCCCTGTCCAACAAGGATGTGCTGGCGGCGCTCGCCAACAAGGACGTGATGGCCGCGCTGGCCAACCGGGATGTCGCCGCCGCCCTCGGCAGCCGCGACGTGGCCGCCGCGCTGGCCAACAAGGACGTGCTCGCCGCGCTGGGGAGCCGCGACGCTTTCGCCGCGCTCGCCAACAAGGACGTGCTCGCCGCCCTGTCCACCCGTGATGTCCGGATCGCCATGACCAGCCGGGAAGCCATCGCGGCGCTGTCCAACAAGGATCTGTTCGCCGCGCTCTCGAATCGGGATGTGGCTGCGGCCCTCTCCAACAAGGACGTCGCCGCGGCCCTGTCCGGCAAGGACATGCTCGCCGCGCTGTCCAACAAGGACGTGCTCGCCGCCCTGTCCAACAAGGACGTACTCGCCGCCATGGGGAGCAAGGACATGATCGCGGCGCTGTCCAACAAGGACCTGTTCGCCGCCCTGACGAGTCGGGACGTGGTGGCCGCCCTGGCCGGCCGGGATGCGGCGTCGCCGCTGTCGGGGAAGGAGATGGCGGACCTGCTGTCGAGCAAGGGCTTCGCCGTGGCCATGTCAAACCGTGACGTGCGGGCCGCCCTGGACAGCCGGGAGTTGCTCGCCGCCATGTCCAACAAGGATCTGCTGGCGGCCCTGTCCAACAAGGATCTCGTGGCCGCCCTGGGGAACCGGGACCTGCTCGCCGCCTTGTCGAACAAGGACATTTTTGCCGCCCTGTCCAACCGGGACTTCGCCGCCGCCCTGGGCAGCCGGGACCTGCTCGCCGCCATGAGCAGCCGGGACTTCTTCTCCGCCCTGGCCAGCCGGGACCTCTTCGCCGCCCTGTCCAACAAGGACTTCTTTGCCGCCTTGTCCAACAAGGATCTCGCCGCCGCATTGGGCAACCGCGACATGGCCGCCGCCCTGGGCAACCGTGATTTCGCCGCCGCATTGACCAACAAGGATTTCTTCGCGGCCCTGTCCAATAAGGACTTCTTCGCCGCGCTGTCCAACAAGGATGTCGCCGCCGCCCTGGGCAACCGCGACTTCCTCGCCGCCATGGCCAACAAGGACTTCGC
>CALAMB010000213.1 GCA_937925645.1 uncultured Acidobacteriota bacterium | reverse complement strand
CCCAGGACCCAGAACCCAGGTCCCAGGTCCGATTACGGTCACGATTACGATTACGAGTCACGAGCACGAGACGAAGCTTCCAACTCCTATCTCCTATCTCCTATCTCCTATCTCCCAACTACTCACGGTCTGCCCCGCCGCGCCCGGCCCGACGCGGTCGCCCAGCGCCGCCCGGAGCGCCGCCGCGGCCGCGCGGCCGGTGCAGTGGCACGGCACCAGCCGCCACGGATCCAGCTCCCGCAGCGCGGCGATGGTCCGCTCCATGCGCGCCGCGCTCGCAGAGCCCAGGTGGAAACCGCCGACGACGGCCAGGAGCTCGCGGGTTCCGCTCTGGGCCTGCGCCTGGCGGACGGTGTTGACGACGCCGGCGTGGGCGCAGCCGACGCACACGACGAGCCCGCGGGGGGTCCGGATCCAGAGGGCGATGTCGTCATCCAGCGGATCGGGCTCCCGGCCCGCCGCGTCGAGGAAAAAGGGGCCGCCGGTGTCCTCGAAATCGTTGCCGCGCCGGATGGCGCCGGTCACGCCGATCGCCGGCGCCAGCGCCACGGGCGTGTCCGCCCAATGGACCTGGGAGTGTCGCCGCAGCGCCGCGGCCGCCGCCTCGGGCAGCCCCACGGCCCGGGTCTCCTGCTTTGACACTACGTAGCGAGAGCGCAGACAGCCGGAGTGGGCGACAACCGCGATCGCCGGATGGCGCGCCAGCACGGCGGGGATGCCGCCGCCGTGGTCGTAATGGCCGTGACTCAGCACCAGCGTGTCGGCCGCCGACAGGTCGATCCCGAGCTGCTCGGCGTTGCCGGGCAGCGCGCCCCCCTGCCCCGCGTCGAACAGGATGCGCCGGCCCGCCGCATCGATCCAGAGGGCGAAGCCGTGCTCCGCCGCCAGGGGCGGCGCCGCCTGGTTGTCCACCAGAATGGTCAGGGTCGCTTCGATCGCCGGCATCGGGTCCTCCCGCTGTCCATGAACCGGGCGCGGGCCCGGGCCAGAATCTTGTCCTCGCGGCTGAGCTGGGCTTCCAACCGGTAGACGGGCGGCGCCTCCGCCACCAGCCGGGCCGTGACGTCCAGCGTCTCGTCGCAGGTCACCGGCGCCAGGAACCGGACGTACAGGTCGCCGGTCACCGCCCGGACGCCCCGGTGGAACAGGCAGTGGGTCATGGCGGCATCGAGCAGCGCGCTGATCACGCCGCCGTGGAGCACGCCCCGATACCCCTGCAGCCGGCGGCCGGGCCGGAAGCGGGCGCGCACCGCCGCCGGTTCCGTCGCCTCGAACCGAAGCCGCAGGGACAACGGATTTCGTTGGCCGCAGAGCAGACAGTGATCATGGCCGAATCCGTCGTCCGCCTCGGGCTCCCGGGTCAATTATAGGCCTCCATGATCCTGGGGTCCTCCGTCATCAGGTCCCCGGCCAGTTTCTCCATCCCGGCCGCTTTCCAGAAGGGAAGTCGCCGGTGCTGCTCCATGTATTTCAGCGGGATGGGATGGGTACCCACGACCACCTTGAAGCCGTGCGCCGTCTCGAGGTACTCCTTGAACTGGCGGAGGCGGGGGCACGGCGGATAGCCCACCACCAGCCCGGTGGCCAAGTGGATGACCTCCGCACCGTTTTTCTTCATTTCCACGGGCACGTATTCGACGTTGCCCCCCGGGCAGCCGCCGCAGTACGAATAGCCCACCACTTCCACCGGCTCGTCGGCCGGATAGCCGGCGAAGCCGCCCACCCGCTCCCGGATGGCCCGGAAGCACTTGCCGCCGCCGCACGACTGGTAACGGCCGCAGATGATGATGCCGATTTTCGCCATGTCCGTTTTCTCGCCTCCTGTTGCGGGTTGTCAGGCGCCGGTGCGGACCGCCGTCACGCGGGCCGCGCGTCCCGGCCGGGCTCAATGGTCGCAGGCGTTGTCGCCGAGCTGCAACGCCCCCTTCAAGAACGCGTGCACGATGTCCTCCGGCGCCTCGGCCGGCGCCCCCACGTGCACCTGAATGCCCTGCTCGTTGAACAGGGCCACCGCCCGCTGGCCCATGCCGCCGGCAATAACCAGATTCACGCCCCGCTCGGCCAGCCAGGGCGGCAGCAAACCCGGCTGGTGCGGCGGGGCCTCGATGTCTTCCCGCTTGATGATCTGCCGTGTCGCGGGGTCGACGTCGAGCAGGGCGAAACGCTCGCAGTGGCCGAAGTGGAGCGCCAGCTTCCCCTCAGCCAGTGGAATGGCAATACGCATGATCGTGTTCTCCTTTTCAGGTTGAGATTCGGATTCGATTTCGGATTCGGTTTTGGATTTGGTTTCGGCCGGCGGATCCGGAAGATCCAGCGCCAGGAACGGCCGGATGATCCCCTGCATGACCGCCGCGGTGGGCGAGGCGGCGTAGTGCCGGATGAACGCCCGGCCGGCGTCGCACGCCTCGGCGATGACCGGGTCGATGGGGATGGAGCCGAGGAACGGCACGTCCATGTCTTCGGCGATCTGCCGGCCTCCGCCGGCGCGGAAGATCGGCGTGATCTCGCCGCAGCGCGGACAGGCGAAGCCGCTCATGTTCTCGACGACCCCCAGGACCGGCACGCCCAGCTGCCGGCAGAAGTTGATGGACTTGCGCACGTCCACCGCCGCCACCCGCTGGGGGGTGGTCACCACCACGGCGCCGTCCATCTCCCCGATGAGCTGGCACACCGACAGCGGCTCGTCGCCGGTGCCCGGCGGCGAATCCACGATGAGATAATCCAGGTCGCCCCATTCGCCGTCCTTGAGGAACTGCCGGATGACGCCGTATTTCATCGGCCCCCGCCAGATCACCGGGTCGTCCGGGCTGCGGAGGAAGAAGCCGATGGACAGGACCTTCAGCCCGTCCGCGTCCACCGGGACCAGCGTCCCGTCGTCGCCATGGACGGCCGCGCCCTCGAGGCCCAGCATGGTGGGGATGCTGGGGCCGTGCACGTCCACGTCCAGCAGCCCCACCGACCGGCCGGCCTGCAGCAACGCCACCGCCAGGTTCACCGCTACCGTGCTCTTGCCCACGCCCCCCTTGCCCGACAGGACGACGATCTTGTGGCGGATGCGGCACATGCTGGCCTGCAGCTGCTGGCGCTCATCGAAGTCCTTGTCGCTCTCGCCGTCCATGCGGTGGGCGGCGGAGCAGGAGGCGTCGCCGCACGTCTGGCACTCGCTCGTCCGGGTGCGCGATTGGCGGGCCTGCCGGGTCAGGAAGTCCGCGCACGCCGCGCGCAGCGTGTCGCACGCCAGCCGGGCGCAGTGCTCGTATTCCGGCGGCAGGCCGCCGACTGCGGCGAGGATCGCCTCCGGCTGCAGGTCCATGACGTCGGTTATTTCGCGATCCTGGGCCAGGCAGGTGGCCACGCTGCCGCAGGCCACCGTGGCGCCGCAGCCACCGGTCTCGAAGGTGACGCGCACCAGGCGGTCCTTGCGGATCTTGACCCAGAACATCATCGTGTCGCCGCACGGCCCGGTCACCTGGGCGTGGCCGTCGGCGCGTGTCATCGCGCCCCGGTTGCGGGGATGCTGCACGTGGTCGGCCAGCACCGGCGAGCCGGTGAATTCGCTTGAATTATCCATGGGATGCGTTCTCCATCAGCAGGTTCCAGATGTTTCGAATATCTTCGGCGGCGGGACCGCCTTCCTCCACCACCGCCCGGGTGGCGAGTTGGGCCCGCGTCACCGCGGCGTCATAGCGGATCCGGCCGATCACCCGGGCGCCGGCCCGGGCGGAGGCCGCTTCGATTCGGCCGGTCATGTCGGGATTGATGTCCCACTTGTTCACGCAGACCGAGGCCGGGATGCCGAAGTGCCTTGCCAGCGAGAGCACGCGCTGCAAGTCATGCTCGCCCGATACGGTGGGTTCGGTCACGACCAGCACCCGGGCGGCGCCGGTGAGCGAGGCGATGACCGGACAGCCGATCCCCGGCGGCCCGTCCACCAGCACCCACGGATAGCCGCCCGCTTCGGCGATCCGGCGGGCCTCCTGCCGCACGGTGGAGACCAGCTTGCCCGAGTTTTCGGCGGCCACGCCAAGGCGCGCATGGACCATGGGCCCCATGCGGGTGTCCGACACCATCCACTCCCCGCACAGTCGCTCGGGGAAATCAATGGCGCCGTGGGGGCAGACCTGCACGCACACGCCGCACCCTTCGCAGGCGACCGGGTCCACCCGGTAGACGCCTTCGGCGGGCTGGATCGCCCCAAACCGGCACGGCGACTGACACAGGCCGCAGCCGGTGCAGTCGGCGGCGCGGATCCGGGCCTCGCGGCCGCTCCAGAAATCGTGGCGCTGGCGCACCTGCGGCGTCAGCACCAGGTGCAGGTCCGCGGCGTCGACGTCGCAGTCGGCAATCACCGCGCGGCCGGCCAGCACGGCGAACGAGGCGGTCACGCTGGTCTTGCCGGTGCCGCCCTTGCCGCTGATCACCACCAGTTCCCGCACTGCGCCGCTCCCGGACATGATCACTCCTCGCACCGGGGCTCGCCGCAGCGCTCGGTCCGGCCGCAGCAGGTGCGCCCTTCCCGCTCCAGGGAGCAGCCGCCCCGCGCCGGGCCGGACCGGGACGTGGCGCCTTTCATGATGAAGCCCGCGCCGCCGCTCACGAGGCGGCGCAGCAGACCGCCGCAATCGGGGCATTGCGTCAACGCGTCCGCGGTGATGGACTGCCACTGTTCGAAACGGTGGCCGCAGCCTTCGCATTCATACTCATAGGTCGGCATGGGCGCGCGCTCCTTGTTGCACCAGATTGTCCAGTCGGTCACGCAGGCCGTCGAACAGCGGCCGGTATTCCGGCAGGGCGTCCACGATCAGCTTGCCGCGGGAATAGGCCTCGGCGATCCGCCGGTCGTCGGGGATCTCGAGCCAGACGGGGATGCCTTCCCGGCGGCAGTAGTCGTGCACCCGATTGTCGCCGACACCGACGCGGTTGACCGCCACGCCGTAGGGCAGGCCCAGCTCCCGCACCATGTCCACCGCCAGGGTCAGGTCGTGCAGCCCGAACGGCGTGGGTTCGGTCACCAGAAGGACCGCGTCCACATCCCGCAGGGTGGCGATGACGGGGCACGACGTCCCCGGCGGCGCGTCCAGGATGGCGGGCAGCGCCGGGTCGAGCCGATCCTTGACGGCCCGGACCAGCGGCGGCGCCATGGCCACGCCCACGTCCATCCGACCCGTGACGAGGCGGATGTGGTCCGCCTGGCGCCGTTCGATGACGCCGATGCGCCGCGGTTTTTCCACGATGGCCTGTCGCGGGCAGACCAGCACGCAGCCGCCGCAGCCGTGGCACAGTTCCGGAAACACCAGCGGCTGGGTGCCGAACGACACGATCGCCCGGTACTGGCAGAAGCGGCCACAGGCGCCGCAGCCGTCGCACCGGTCGGCGATCACCTCCGGAACGGGCAGATTCACGGTTTCGAGCTCCGGCGGCGGCCCCTGCAGGAACAAGTGGGCGTTGGGTTCCTCCACGTCGCAGTCCAGCAACTGGACCGGCGTCGGAAAGACCCGGGCGAGGTTCACCGAGACGGTGGTCTTGCCCGTGCCTCCCTTGCCTGATGCCACAGCGATGATCATCGTGCCTCCGATGGCTCCGGTCCCGCGGCGAAGCGGATCGTCCGCCGACCCCGGCCGGTGCAGTGAAAGCATCCGTCCGCGCCGATCCGCCGGCGGATGTCCGCTTCCAACAGGTGGTGGTCGCTCACTGACAACAGCCCGTCCGGCTTCAGCACCCGCCGGATCTCCGCCAGGACGGGCCCCGGTTCGGGGATGTCGTGCAGCACGTCGTACAGCAGCACGCGGTCCACCGAGGCATCGGGAATCTCGCCGATTCGGTCCGCCGCCATGGGCCGGATGTTGTCCAGTCGCTGCCGGGCCGCGCGCCGCCGCACCGACTCCAGGGCGATGGGCAACACATCCAGCGCGCACACCCGGCCGGACGGCGCCACCTGCCGGGCCGCCGCCAGAGCGAAACCGCCGGGCCCGCAGCCGAAGTCCAGAATCGTCATGCCCGGTTGCAGGTCGATCTCCCGCAGGATCCGCCGCGGCGGCCGCAGCCAGTCGCGGATTCGAAACTCCAGCGCCATCAGGCGGAATCCGAGCGGGCTGAGACTGTGCGCCGGACTCATCGGGACTCCCTTCCCGGCGGCTGTCCCGGGCCTGCCGTCCGGGCTGCCGGCGCGCCGGCGGCCCGGCGACCTCTGGCCGCGGCGGTGGCCTCGTCCACTTCGTCCTGCCACCCGTCACGCGTCGTCCGCCAGCAGTCGAACCGGCTGACGTACGGCTTGATATCAAGGAGCGGCGTCCCGTCCAGCACGTCCACGCCCCGCAGGTGCAGCACATCGCCCTCCCGCCGGATCAACTCCACGACGCTCAGTCCGATGGGATTGGGCCGGCACGGCGCGCGGGTGGCGAAGACCCCGCGCTCCGCGTCCTGCAGGAACGGCTTCACGCGGAGCCGCGCGGGGCCGGCCTGATGCAGGTGGTAGATCAGGATGATGTGCGAGAAGCCCTCCAGGTCGGCCAGGCCCGCCTCGAATTCGGGGCGGATTTCGGCGCGTCCTTCAGCGGCCGCCGCGTAGCGGGGCTGGATCGGCGCATCCTCGGCCCGGGTGAACGGGCTGCGGATGATGCCGATGGGACGATAGTTGATTTCCCGGCTGAGGTCGGGGGTCAGATCCACGTGGCTCTCCGGCGGTGCGCTGTCGTCACGGGTGCGTGCCGCGGATCACACCCAGTGGCCATCGACGTCGGCCGCGGCCGCCGGCTTCAGCTCGCCGGCGATGAACCGGTCCAGCGCCTCGCGCACCGTGGCCGCGTTGCAGGTGTACACGGCGACCTTCGCCGCCGCGAGCACCCGGAACGCCTTGGGGCCGCAATGGCCCGTCACCAGGTGTTGCGCGCCAGACCGGGCCACCGTCTCCGCCGACTGAATGCCGGCGCCCTGGGCCGCGTTCAGGTTCTGGGCGTTGTCGATGACGGTGTGCGCCTGCGTGTCCGTGTCGTAGATGATGAATTTCGGCGCGCGGCCGAACCGGCTGTCCAGCGGGGAATCCAACGATTCACCGGATGCAGTGAACGCAATCTTCACACTGAGCTCCTTCAATTCGATCGATTCAGAATTCATGCGCGCTTCCGGCGCGGACCGGAAACCGAAGCGGGGGAGCGTTTCAGCGCCCCTTGGCCATCATGAACTGCAGGTCTTCCAGCAGCGCCTGCAGGTCCTCCTCGTGCTCCACCTCGTCCTGGAGGATCTGGACGGCGATGTTGTAGGTCACCGGGTCGTCCGCCTGCACTTCCTTGGTCAGGGCGTGGTACACCGAGATGGCGCACTGCTCGCCCTTGATGTTCTGCTCCAGGATCTTCGCCACGTACGGGTCGGTGGGTTCGTCGTAGCCGCAGTTGGTCCACTTGAACCAGTGCGTGGGCGAGGTCAGCGGCGTGCCCCCGAGCTGGATGATCCGGTTGGACACCATGTCGGCGTGACGCAGCTCGTCCGCAGCGTGCTGCATCAGTTCGGTGATCACCGCGTCCTTCATGGGTCCGGAGATGATCTTCGCCCCCAGCCAGTACTGGTAGTAGGCCAGCCACTCGTCCGCGAACGCCTTGTTCAGCAGCTCCACCACGCGGTCCACGTTTTTTCCGACGATCTCGCGTCCTCGAATGCCCATGCTGTCTCCTCCTTGGCGTCAATCGGGTTTGCGTGAACCGGGTGGACGACCGCCCCTCAGGGGCGGCGTCCACTCGATCCGTCACATTATACTCCTGATGCTCCTGAAGCGGATCACTTGGCGTCCGATCCTTCCTGTTCCAGCTCGCTGAGCCGCTGCTGAACCGATTCCAACTCGGCTTTCAGCGCCTCGATGTGCCCCTGCAGCATCTGCTTTTCCATCGTCGGATCAGGCGCAGCAGGCGGCGCCGCGTACCCTTGGGGCCCGAACGCCGCGTTCCCGCGCGCCCAGCCCGGCAGACCCGTGGCGTAGAAGCGGTTCCGCCAGCCGCGGCCCCCGCCGCGGCCCCAGGCGCCGCCGCCCCGGCCCCGGCCCCAGCCGAAGCCCATCCCAAAGCCGCGCCCCGGCACCGCATTGGCGTAACCGGGCGCCGCATATCCGGCGCAGTAGCCGGCGGCACGTCCTGTCATGGGGCCCATCCCCATCGGTCCGGTTCGATCTCCTCCTGGCATGTTCATTCCTCCTGCTTCATTGTATTTCCGGCGTCGCGCGTCAGCGGCCCGCCACACTGGGGACAGACCAACTGGTTGCACGGTACGCCCCGCTCATGGGGTTGCCGATGGCCGCAGCCCGGGCACACGCACCAGCCGTCCGGTCCCGCAGCAGCCGGACCACCCATTCGACCGGCGCCCTGGCCGCCACCTTGTCCCCATCCGCCGCCGCGACCACCGCCGCCGCCGCGACCTCCACCGCCGCCGGCACCACCTCGGCCGCCGCCGGCACCACCTCGAAATCTGCCGCTCATGTTTGTTCCCTCCATGTGTTGTCCGGCCCGCCCGCCGCGCCGGCGCCAGCCGTGTCCGCAGCACCCGGGCATGGCGAAGCGGTCCGCCGCCAGTTCGCCCGCCAGCCAGGCCTGGATGACGGCGTCCAGATCGCCGGCCACGAACGGGATCACGTCGATGCCCCGGGCGGCGATGAGGACCTGCAGGGGGCGCGATATCGCCCCGCACACCAGCAGCCCCACGCCCAGCTCGGACAACCGGGACGCCTTCCGGGCCGGCAACTCGTCGGCGAGCGCCACCCGGCGTTCCGCGACGACGCGACCGGCCTCCGTCTCCACAAGGTGGATGGATCGGCTGACGTCGAATACCGGCGCGATTCGGTTGTCCCAGGTGGCGAAGGCTGCTTTCATCGGTGCTGCTCCGCAGACAGTGTCTGCATTGCGGGTAAATGCACGGGCCATGCCATTCATGCCGATTTGGCCCGAATCAGGCATACCCATTGTAAATTCGATATTTATGATTGCAGTCGTGACTGGAAGCCCAAAAGAATGAGTCGCAATATTGCAACCCATATCTCAGAAAAAGTCGCAAATATAAGACTGTATCGGTCACTCGGAACGGGTGCGCCCGTCCCGATTGGGCGGTCGGATTCCCAGCTGCTTCATCTTCCGGAACAGGGTGCTCTTGTGAATGCCCAGTTCGCGGGCCGCGGCGAGGCGGTTGCCGCCGTGGCGCTCCAGCGCGGCCCGGATGCTCCGGGCGTCCAGCAGTTCCCGGGCGGCGCGCATGTCGGGGGCCGTGACGGCGGCGGTCCGGCGGACGGTCAGCTCCTCCGGCAGGTGCTCCAGGCCGATGGTCCCGCCCGCGCACAGGATGAACGCCCGTTCGATCACGTTCTCCAGCTCGCGCACGTTGCCGGGCCAGGCGTGGGCCATGAGCAGCGACAGCGCCTCGGGCGCGATGCCCTGGATCGCCTTCCCCTGGATCCGGTTGAACCGCTCGATGAACTGTTCCACGAGCAGGGGCAGGTCTTCGGGGCGCCGGCGCAGCGGCGGCAGCTCCACCCGGACCACGTTGATCCGGTAAAACAGGTCGTCGCGGAACAGCCCCTGGCGCATCTGCTCCGCCAGGTCCCGGTTGGTGGCGACGAT
>CALAMB010000212.1 GCA_937925645.1 uncultured Acidobacteriota bacterium | reverse complement strand
CGGCCACCATGGGCCCGTGAAAGACCACCCAGCCCCAGCGCTGCAGCAGGTGGATCAGCAGCGCCGTGGCGTCGGAGCAGCCCACCACCGCCTTGGGCCGCGCCGGCGGCCGGGGCAGCGCCCGGTCCAGCGCGGGCAGCAGCCGGGCGCAGCCGTAACCGCCACGGGCGCACCAGACGGCGTCGGCCTCGGCGTCGCCGAGTGCGGCCACGAGCTCGGCGGCCCGCTCGTCGTCGGGGCCGGCGGTGTAAAAGTGCGCCACCGTGCCCCGGCCGGACCAGACCGGCTGCCAGCCCTGGGCCGCCAGCCAGGCCAGTCCCCGTTCCATGTACGGCAATTTGACCGGCGAGGCCGGCACCACGACACGGATTCGGCTGCCGGCGGCGAGCGGCGGCGGATAGATCATGGCATACGCTCCAGTTTAACCAGAACCGAGCGGCCGGCCTCAGCCACGACCGTGCGCCGCCAGCCGGACACCTGGTCGAGATCGCCCACGGCCTTCCCCTCGGTCAGCAGGTAGGACGGCCGGCGGCGCGCTTCCAGCAGGGCGGCCACCTCGGCCGGTTTCTCGATGTTCGGCGTGCACGTGTAGTCGGTGTAATACTCGTGGCTGTGATGAAAATGCCGGTAGATGATCAGCGGATTGTCCGGTCCGGTCCATTGCATGGCCAGCCGGCAGATGCGGCGGCCCGAGAAGAACGGCTCCACCGCCGGCAGCAGCCAGGGGGCGCCGCCGGCCACCACCAGAAACACGCCGAACGCCAGTGACAGGACGGCCCGGTCCGGACGCCCGCGGCGGATGAGCCAGATGAAGCCCAGCAGGCCCGGCAGCACCAGGGCGACCACCAGGAGCCCGAGCGACACCATGTGGAAGCGGATGTGGAAGAAGAGCAGCCCGCCCACGACCAGGGCCACCGTCACCGCCGCCGCCCCCCACGCGAACGGCCGCCAGTCGCGACCCGGCGTGAAAGCCCCCTCCATGCTCCAGCCGATGAGCACCGCCAGCGCGGGGAACAGCGGCAGGATGTAGCCGGGGAGCTTGGCCGACGACAGCGAAAAGAAAGCCAGCGGCAACACCAGCCAGGCGAGAAAGAACAGCAGGCCGTCGGCCCGCGGGTCCGTCCGCCAATGCCGCCAGAGCGGCCGGCGATCCCGCCACAGGAGCAGGAAGAACGTCCACGGGAGCAGACCGATCAGGATCACCGGCAGGTAGAAGTAGAACGGCCGGGTGTGGTGATGGATCGCGGTGAAGAAGCGGCCCAGATGATGGTTGACGAAAAAGACCAGGATGAAGAAGAAGCCCTCCCGCCGGTAGACCAGGACGTACCAGGGCGCCGCCACGGCCAGCAGCACCAGCGCCCCCACCGCCAGCCGCGGCAGCGTCAGTCGCTCCACCCGGCCGGTGACCATGAGGTACGGATACACGGCCAGCACCGGCAGCACCAGGCCCAGCGGCCCCTTGGCCAGGACGGCCAGGCCGAAGACGGCGCAGGCGGCCCAGAACAGCGTCGGCGGCGGCGCCGGCTCGGCGGCCAGATACCGCCACAGCAGCAGCATGCCCACGCTCAGGCACGCGGTGAACGGCATGTCCGTGGTGCCGCCGCCGGCAAAGCCGAGGAACAGCACGCAGGTGCCCAGCACCAGCGCCGAGTTGAAGGCCATCCGCTCGCCGAACGTCCGCCGCAGCGCCAGGTACAGCGTCGCGATGGCGCCGAGCGCCAGCACCACGGACGGCAGCCGCGCGGCGAATTCGTTCACGCCGAACACGCGATACGAGACGTTGGCCATCCAGTAGAGCAGCGGCGGTTTCTCCAGCCAGGGAGATCCCTTCAGGGTGGGCAGCACCCAGTCGCCGCGGCGCATCATTTCCTCGGCGATGCGGGCGTACCGGGGCTCGTCGGGGCCGACGAACCCGTACCAGCCGATGAACGACAGGTAGAACACCGTCAGCGCCAGCATCAGCGCGGCGAAGCGCCGGTTCTCGCCCAGCCCCTCCCAGAATGCCCAGCCGCGACCGGCGGTCACCGCGCCTCCTCGGCCACGAAATCGAGTCCGATGTCCAGCCAGCGCGCCCGGGTGATCACGGCGGAGGTGGAGATGTAATCCACGCCGGCCGCCGCCACGCGCGGCAGCTCCTCGAGCGTCACCCGTCCCGAGGCTTCGAGCTTCGCCCGGCCGGCGACGCGCGCGGCGGCCTGCCGCATGGCGTCCGGGTCCATGTTGTCGAGCATGATGATGTCGGCCCCGGCGGCCAGGGCGGCGTCGACCTGGGCCAGGGTCTCCGCTTCGACCTCGATCCGGACGGTGACCGGCGCGTGCCCGCGGGCGGCGCGCACCGCCGCGCCGATGTCGCCGACGGTGGCGATGTGGTTGTCCTTGATCATGACCCCGTCGAAGAGTCCCAGCCGGTGGTTGTGGCCGCCCCCGACGCGGACGGCGTACTTCTCGAAGAACCGGAAGCCGGGGGTGGTCTTGCGGGTGTCCAGCAACCGGACCGGCGTGCCGGCCAGGGCGTCGGCGTACTGCCGGGTCAGGGTGGCGATTCCCGACAGCCGCTGGACGATGTTGAGCGCGGTGCGCTCGCCCCGCAGCAGCGCGCCGGCGGCCGCCTCCACCTCGGCCAACGCCGTCCCGGCGGCCATGGCGGCGCCCTCGGCGACCTCCCGCCGATCGATGCGGGCGGACGGATCGAGCAGCCGGAAGACCTCGCCGGCGAAGTGCAGCCCGGCCAGCACGCCCGCCTCGCGGGCGCGGAAAACGGCCCGGGCGCGCCGCGCGTCCAGTCCGGCGAAGCTGTCGGTGGTCAGGTCGCCCGGTCCGATGTCTTCGCGCAGGAAGGCGCGGAGACGTCGGCGCACGAAGTCGTCGGCGGTCATGGCACGTCCTCCTATTCCGACCAGAATGCGACCGGCAGTCCGCCGGCGCCGCGGCGGATGTTCACATGGCGGTTGCCGTAGCCGCCGCGCTTGGGGAAATCCTCGCGGTAGTGGCCGCCCCGGCTGCCCCGCCGCTCCAGCGCCGCCCGGGCGATGCACAACCCGCTCACGAGCATGCCGTCGAGGCCGTGCTCGGCCAGGGTGCGGGACGCCGCCAGCTCGGCGCGCCACTGCGCCAACTGCTCCATGGCCGCCTGGAGCGACTCGCCGGACCGGACGATGCCCACCCGCTCCCACATCAGCGTCTGGAGATCCGTCCGGCGCGCCTCGAGCTCGGGGGTGAACGGACCGGGAATCACCTTCGGCACCGGCCACCGCGCGTCCGCCGGTGCCGGTCCCATGGTCAGGTCGGTCCAGTGGTCGCGGATGAACGTGCCGGTTCGCCGGCCGAACACCAGCCCCTCCAGCAGCGAGTTGCTGGCCAGGCGGTTGGCGCCGTGGACGCCGGTGCAGGCCGCCTCGCCGCAGGCGAACAGGCGGCGGAGGCTGGTCCGCCCTTCCGGATCGGTCTTGATCCCGCCCATGATGAAGTGGGCCGCCGGCGCCACCGGGATGGGCTGCCGCGACATGTCGATCCCCAGCGCCAGGCAGCGCTGGAAGAGGTTCGGGAACCGCGCCCGGAGAAACTCGGCCTTGAAGTGGGTCATGTCCAGCAGCACGTGGTCGGTGCCGGTGTCCCGCAGCTCCTGCCAGATGGCCCGGCTGACCACGTCGCGCGGCGCCAGCTCGGCCATGGGGTGGTGGCGGGGCATGAAACGCTCCCGCGCCCCGTTGCGCAGCAACCCGCCCTCGCCGCGCAGCGCCTCGCTGAGCAGGAACTCGGGCACCCCCGGCACTCGCAGGCTGGTGGGGTGGAACTGGACGAACTCCATGTCCTCGAGGAGGGCGCCGGCCCGGTAGGCCATGGCGAACCCGTCGCCCGTGGCCGTGGCGGCGTTGGTGCTGTGCCGGTAGAGCCGGCCGGCTCCGCCCGTGGCGATGACGGTCACGGCGGCGCGCACCTGCAGGGGCCGGCCGGAGGCCAGGTCGAGGCAGACGGCGCCCCAGCAGCCGCCGTCGCGGACCAGCAGGTCGAGGGCGGCCGTCCGTTCCCGGAGCGTCACCCGGGGCAGGGCGGCCACCCGGCGAACCAGCGTCGCCTGGATCTCGGCGCCGGTGGCGTCGCCGTGGGCGTGGAGCACGCGACGGACGCGGTGGGCGCCCTCGCGGGTGAAACTCAGGTGGCCGTCCACGGTGTCGAAGCGGGCGCCCCAGTCGATGAGTTCGCGGACGCAGCGCGGCCCCTGCGCCACCATGTACGCCAGCGCCTCCTCGCGGCAGAGGTAGTCGCCGGCGCTCATGCTGTCGCTGAAGTGGCTGAAGGGCGAATCCTCCTCCTGGATGGCGGCGGCGATGCCGCCCTGGGCCAGCTCGGTGTTCCCGGCGGACACTTCCGCCTTGGTGACCACCAGCACGCGGCGGCGGCTGGCCAGGCGGATGGCGGCGCTGAGTCCGGCGATGCCGGAGCCGAGGACGAGCACGTCGGTGGTGACGGTTTCCATGGCGGTGATGCCTCTCTGAATCAGGCATTTTCGCACAGGACGGCGGTTATTTGCAAACCCATCCAACAACCTGTTGACAAAAGAAACCGCCGCTACTTAAACTACATGCATTCTCGACATAGCACAGGCGGGATCATGGCTGCCGAACCGAAACGCATTCTGCCGCGGGAAGGAGTCGAAGGAGCCAGTCAGACCAGCGCTCCCCTGGCCGTCGCCGTGCTCCTCACCCTGGCCTGCCTGTCGGCGATCATGTTCGCCTACGTCTTCCCGCGGCTCCTCCAGCGGGGCGGCGCCACCGTGTTCTACCTGGCCATGGGCGTCCTGCTCGTCCTGGTGGTGACCTACCTGGCCGGCTATTTCATCACCATGAAGCAACCGCACCGGGTGAGCGATCCCAGGGTGGCGGTGGCCCGGCCGCTGGCCGTGTTCATCCGCGTGTACATCATCGTCTCGCTGCTGCCGCTGGTGTGCATCGCCATGCTGCTGATGATGTACATCATCCCGGAGCTGCTGACCAAGGGCGATCCCGCCCTGCTCTACTCCATCATCGGCGTGATCTGCGCGTCGTTCCTGCTTTCCCTGCTCGGCTACTTCCAGACCCGCCGCCGGATGCTGGCCACGCTGGGCGCGCTGGACCGCTCGCGCGCCAACCTCGAACAGCTGGTGTCCATTTCGAGCGCCGTGTCGCAGTCGCCTCACCCGCAGGAGGTGTACAACCAGCTCGTCCAGGGCGCCATGCAGCTCTTCCACGTGTCCGGCGCGTACCTGTTCATGCCCCTCGACCCGGACGGCCGGCTGACCGCGGAGGTGGGGCACACCATCGAGGAGTCGGGCGAGGAGCGGCTGGAGTTTTACCGGACGGCGGCCCGCCGCGCCGCCGAGGCGCGGGAGGTGCTGCTGTTTGACGGCGAGTCGCTGCGCGGGGGACCGCTGGCGTACGCGCCGGGCCGGATCCAGGTGGCGGCGGCGCCGCTGGCCCTCGGCGAGGAGGTCAAGGGCGCGCTGGTCCTGGTCCACAAGCTGCGGGACGCCGGCGCGTTCGAGCGGGCCGAGCTCAACGTCATGCAGACCCTGACCGGCCAGGCGGCCGTCAGCATCCACAACGCCCAGTTCCGGGAGATCCAGCTCAACTATTTCACTCACACCATCGAGCTGCTGGTCCAAACCCTGGAGGGGACCACCGTGGCGCGCGACCACCTGCACAACGTCGCCCGCTACGCCGGCATGATCGCCCGGCGCCTGAACATCGACGAGGCCGGCCGCAAGCAGATCTACTTCGCCGCCCTGCTCCACGACATCGGCATGATCAGGGTGCCCGCCGGCCAGCAGCACGATCCGGAAAGCCATCGCCGGCATCCGCTGCTGGGCGCCGAGCTGGTCAGCCGGATCACCCTGTGGCAGGATCTGGTGCCCCTCATCCAGTACCACCACGAAAATCTCGACGGCAGCGGATACCCCGCCGGGCTGGCCGGCGAGGCGATCCCCGTCGGCGCCCGGATCATCGCCATCGCCGAGTCGTTCGACGCCATGACCAACCCTCACAGCTACCAGATCGGCCGCTCGTTCGACGAGGCGTTCACCGACCTCCGGCGCAATGCCGGTCGCCGCTACGACCCAAAGCTGGTGGAGATTTTCGAGACCGAGTTCCGCGCGCAGGCGGAGTGAGGAGTTGGGAGAATAGGAGATAGGAGATAGGAGATAGGAGATAGGAGATAGGGGATAGGAGTTCCGAGTTAGTCGTGCTTGTGATTCCCAAGCCAGCGGAGCCGGAAACAAAGAGGCATGATCGTTCAATCCAGCTCCGTGCCGCAATGCCGGGTCTCCGGCAAGCCCTTCCAGTTTCAAAGACAATAGCCAGGCGCAGCCCCGCGAACGCGGGGCAGCGCCTGGACAGCGGAAGTAAAAAACACGGCGCGCCCCTGGACAGGGGCGCGGGGAAATTCGGATCAAATCTTCGGAGAAAAATTCCTCCCGCCCGTTTGTGTAGATGAATCCATCATTCGGGAGGGAACCATGCCCATCCGCGGCTCGATTTCAAAACCACCCATCGATTGTGTGACCGGGGTCGGGAAATCAAAGGGGGCGCTTCGGAGTCGACGAACGATAGCTGCGGGGATCTTCTCCGCGCCCCTTAACAGGGGCGCGCGAGATCGGAAGAGCACACGTCTGAACTCCAGTCACGTCAGTCAAT
>CALAMB010000211.1 GCA_937925645.1 uncultured Acidobacteriota bacterium | reverse complement strand
CTGAGCGCTACCTGCCGGCCGACCAGCTTCAGGCGGCGGGCGACCACGTCATCGACCTGGCGGCGTTCCAGTTCGCCACCGACCGGCTGGTGAGCAAGGATCGGGCAGGCCGAAAATCGTACGCCTATCCGGACCTCGGTAGTTTCCCGGCCGGCCTGGTCAAGCGCCCGTTCACCACCGGCGGTTGGGAGTATTTCATCGTCCAGGCCGAGACACCCGACGGTCAGACGGCCCTGCGGCAGCATCTGGAGCAATCCGGCATTGCCATCCTGGGCTACCTGCCCCGGCTGGCTTACCTGGTGCGCCTGGACAGCGCCGGCTGGAAGGCCCTGGAGCAGCGTCCCGAGGTGTTCTGGATGGGCCTGTACCAGCCGGCCTTCCGGATTTATCCGAAGATCGATTGGGTGATCGAGGCCGATCCGCTGAAAGAGCTGGAATTCACCGCTCACTTCGATCCGCTGGTATATCCAGAATTTCAAGAGTTGTTTGATGTGCTGAGTCGTATTAACTTGGATATCACGGACTATGATCATGTCGGTGAATATTGGCGTGTGCGATTCGCTGGAGCCGCGCAGCAGGCTAGGATCCTGGCGGCAGTGTCGGGTTGCATGTGGGTGGAGCGATTCATTCAACCTCAGCTGCACAACAACATCGCGCGCACATCGACCAATACAACCACCGGCCGCGGCGCCACCGCCGGCCCCATCATGGACGTGGAGGACGTCTGGGCCCGGGGGATCCGCGGCGAGGGACAGATCGCGTCGGCCGCCGACACGGGCCTTTCCACCGGCAACCTGTCCACACTGCACCGGGACTTCGGCCAGCAGGGTTCCAGCACCAACCCTATGCGAGTAATCAAGGGGTATGATGTGACAGGGCGTGGAACGTGGGATGACAACCAAACCACGGGTGGTGGCCACGGCACCCACACCTCCGGCTCCATCGTGGGCAACGGCTTCCGGTCCGGCTCAACTCCAAGCACCAATACATTCCCTTCATCCTGCTTCGCCGGTACAGCCCCCCAAGCTCAGTTTGTATTCCAGTCTATCATGAGTTCCACTGGAGGATTGTCCCTCCCAACTAACTTGAATAATTTATTTAGTGATCCCTATAGTGATGGTGCTCGTGTACATTCCAACTCATGGGGGTCATCTGCAGCCGGGGAATATACCGATTATTCATCCGATTTGGATGAATTCACTTGGAACAATAAGGACATGGTAATCACATTTTCAGCCGGGAACGATGGAGGTGATGGATACCATTACGTGTATGTTTGGCCACCAGGACAATGGCAGTGTCAAGCGACGGGGTACTCCCAGAACGGAATCATAGACCAAGATTCCATGGGAGCTCCCGCTACTGCAAAAAATTGCATTACAGTGGGAGCAAGCGAAAACTACCGCCCAGATTTTGTTTATGAATATCCAGAAGCAGACTGTACATCAGATGATGGAGAAGAACAAAAAACGTGGGGATGGTTCGACGGTTGTAGTTTTGAAATTGATCCTCTATATTCTGATTTCATGGCCGATAACGCCAACGGTATGGGAGCCTTTTCCTCCCGCGGGCCATGTGACGACGGGCGAATTAAACCGGACATCGTAGCTCCGGGTATCGCCATCATCTCTACTCGAACAGATCTGAATCAGGATTACGAACAGTGGGGCATCTGCAACGTGCCCTCCGCATACCGCACTTATTACGTCACCATGGGCGGGACTTCCATGGCCAATCCGCTGACTGCCGGAGCGGCTACCCTGGTGCGCCAGTACTACGTAGACGGATGGCATCCCAACAACAGTTCCACAACCAATCCCAGCGCCGTGTCCGGCGACGGCTTCAACCCGTCGTCGGCGCTGGTTAAGGCCACCCTGATCAACGGCGCTTGGGACATGAATCCCGGCCAGTACGGCACCGGGTCGTACTACGAAATCCCACCCGACTGGGATTCTCCTCCCGACTTGCCCAACAACGCGGAAGGATACGGCCGGCTGGACCTGGAGCACTCCCTGTTTCC
>CALAMB010000210.1 GCA_937925645.1 uncultured Acidobacteriota bacterium | reverse complement strand
GCTGGGTCTGGGCGCCGTAGAGCGCGTCGGCGGGAACGCGCACCTCGCCCATGGAGTCGCGTTCCATGCGCCAGTCGCCGGTGTGCGTCATCGCCATGCCTCCGTTCAGTCAGTGTGCGGATGGGGCGCCCCGCCGCCACGGGTGAGACGCCGCTTCCATTATATGATGCCGGCGGCCGGCGACGGGTCCGTCATTGGGTGAAGCCGCGGCCGGGATCCACCGGATCGGGTTGCGGCAGCGGGCGGCGGCCGGCCACCGCGGCGGTCTCCGGCGCCAGCAACCGGGTGATCTCCGCGTGTTCCAGCTTGCGGGCGAGCGCCGCAGCGGTCACACCGTCGGAATCCGCGAGCGCCGCGTCGGCGCCCCGGGCCAGGAGCAGCCGGACCACTTCCGTGTGACCGTTGCCCACGGCGCAGAGCAGCGGCGTGGTGCCGCTGTCCCGGGTCCAGGCGTTGACGTCGGCGCCCGCCGCGATGAGGCGCTCCACCACGTCCGTGTGTCCGGAGCCGGCGGCGGACATCAGAGCGGTCCAGCCGGTTTCCGTGGCCGCGGCGACGGACGCGCCCGCGGTCAGCAGGATACCCGCCGTCTCCAGCCGGCCGTACCCGGCGGCGAGCATCAGGGCGGTGTAGCCGTGCCGGTTGCCGGCGTCCACCGCCGCGCCGCGTTCCAACAGCAACCGCACCACGCCGGCGTGCCCGTTGGCGGCGGCGCACATCAGCGCGGTCAGCCGCTCGCGGCCGGCGCAGGCGCCGAGCTCGGCCCCGCGGTCCAGCAGCAGGCGGACCACCGCCTCGTGGCCGCGCACCGCGGCCAGCGCCAGCGCCGGCGTTTCGCCGCCGTTGGTGGCGCCCGCGTCGACGCCCGCCTCCAGCAGGGCCTCGACCCGCGCCAGGTCGCCGGCCCGGGCGGCTTCGGCCAGTTCGGGCGACTCGGCGGCCGCGACCATGACCGTCCCCAACAGCAGACACACCCATACCATCGTTGACCGGATCATGAAAACCTCCCCGTGACCTGGATGCCCGAAACTCGGGCGGGTGGGCGCCGCGCCGGTCCGGCGGGCGTCCCCCTGCCCGTACAAACGGACGGCCGCCCCGGGTGTCCGAAAACCCGGGTTGGCATCCGGATAAATTTGAATATAAATATCTGATAATAAATGAGAAAAAATTTTTTCAAAAAAACAGAAAAAATCATCATACAAACCAGCCGGTCCGCTACCTTTAATACAAGTGTTTCCAAATCATTCAGCGTGTCGGTGAAGGTGCAGTTTACGTGGTTCGACGGTACTCACCCACAACGACCGGATTCGCAGACAGGTCACCTGTCCGCTTCCGGCCGGTCCGTCATGCGCCCGAACCGCTCCACGGGAATTAAAAACTTTGGGAGGTTTCTATGCGGCGTTTCTGGGTTGCGTTGGTTGTGGCGGTCCTTCTCAGCGGCTCGATCCTGGCGCTGAACGCGACCGGTCATCCCAAGATGCTCCAGCAGGAGCAGGTCAAGGCTCTGGCCCAGTTGCCGGAGGTCCGGTTCATCAGTGTCGACAAGGACGGCGTGCCCGACTTCGTCGTCGGCCGCCTGGGCCATCTGCCCACCCCGGACGTGGAAGGGGCCGTCGACTACATCCACGGCATCAGTGCGGTGCTCCGCTGCACCGGCCAGGAAGAGCTGGAACCGCGGGATTCGCAGGCCGATGAGCTCGGCCAGCTTCACCTGCGCTTTTCCCAGTCCATCCGCGGCATCCCGGTGGTGGGCGCCGATCTCTGGCTGCACGTCGACGGCGACAGCGGTGAGGTGCTGGTGGTCAACGGCCGCCTGGCGCCCCACGACGCCGTGACGATCCCCTGGAACTTCATTCCGCCCCGACAGGCCTTCGTGACGGCGCTCCAGCAGGCGGGCATTCACAACGGCCGGATGCTGGACATGCCCACGATGACTTACCTGCTCTCCGCCGAGAACAAGCTGTACCTGACCTGGCAGACCACCTTCGAATACACCACGGAGCTCGGTCCGCGGATGGACCGGATCTTCGCCGACGTGGTCACCGGCGACCTGGTGGACCGCCACGGCATCATCAAAGACGCCCTCAGCCGCAAGATGTACACCGCCAACTATGGCACGTCGCTGCCCGGCACGCTGCTGTTCTCGGAAGGCGGCACCTCCAGCGACACCACCGCCGTCACGGCGTACAACCATGCCGGCACCACCTACAACTACTTCAAGACCAAGTTCAACCGGGACTCCTTCAACAACTCCGGCGCGGTCATGACCACCTCGGTGCACGTGGGGTCCAACTACGTGAACGCCTACTGGAACGGCTCCCAGACCGCCTTCGGCGACGGTGACGGCTCCCAGGCCAGCTCGCTCGCCAAGGATCGGGACGTCGTGTCCCACGAGTGGGGCCACGCCGTGACCGACTACACGGCCGACATGACCTACTCCAACGAACCCGGCGCTCTGAACGAGGCCTATTCCGACATCTGGGCCGCCAGCGTGTCGGTGTACGCGACGGGCACGGTCAACAGCGACACCTGGAAGATCGGCGAGTTGTGCTGGACTCCCGCCACTTCCGGTGACGCCCTCCGCTACATGAACAACCCCACCGCGGACGGTTCCTCATACGACTACTATCCGGAGCGCTACACCGGCACCTCGGATTACGGCGGAGTCCACCTGAACTCCGGCATCGGCAACCTGGCCTACTACCTGCTTTGCCAGGGCGGCACCCATCCGCGCTCCAAGACCACCACCGTGGTCACGGGCATCGGCGTGACCAAGGCCGAGCAGATCTTCTACCGCGCCCTGACCACCTACATGACCACGTCCACCAACTTCCAGGGCGCCCGCAACGCCACCGCCCAGGCGGCCAGTGACCTGTATGGCGCCTCCTCGAACGAAGTGACCCAGGTCCACAACTGCTGGACGGCCGTGGGCGTGCCCGGCGCTCCGGTCAGCGTCATCACCCTGACCAACGGCCAGACGGTGAGCAACCTGTCGGCCTCCACCGGCACCATGCTGATGTACAAGATCGCGGTCCCCTCCGGCCAGACCTCGCTGGTGGTCACCACCTCGGGCGGCACCGGTGACGCCGACCTGTACGTGAAGCGCGGCGCCCAGCCGACGACCAGCTCCTATGACGCCCGCGGCTACACCAACGGCAACGCCGAGACCGTGACCATCACCAACCCGGTGGCCGGCGACTTCTACATCGGCGTGCATGCCTACGCCACCTTCTCCGGCGTCTCCCTGAAGGCCACCTACACCGGCTCCACCACCACCCCGAACTTCACCCTGGCGGTTTCGCCCACCTCCTTGTCCGTGGCCCAGGGCGCCTCCGGCTCGACCACCGTGACCACCACGGTGAGCGGCGGCTTCAACTCAGCGGTCGCCCTGACGGCCTCCGGCGTGCCCTCCGGCGCCACGGCCAGCTTCAATCCGACGTCCATCGCCGCGCCCGGCTCCGGCTCCTCGACGCTCACCATCGCCGGCGGCACCGCCGCGGCGGGCACCTACACCGTGACCATCACCGGTTCCGGCGGCGGATTGACCAAGACCGCCACGCTGAGTCTGACCATCACCACGGGCGG
>CALAMB010000209.1 GCA_937925645.1 uncultured Acidobacteriota bacterium | reverse complement strand
TCCAGCTCCCCGAGGCGTGGCCCTACCAGCGGTACGGCGGCTTCGCCAGCGGCGGCCTGACGCTCGGCAACGCCGCCATCGAATTCGTGACCATGCCCACGCCCGACGGCGCCCCGCCGGCGACGGAGTTCAAAGGGATCGCCTTTGAGCCCGCGGGCGACGCCGCCGCCGCGGTGGCGGCGATGGACCGCCGGGGCATCCCCCACGCCGAGCCGGTCCCGTTCAAATACACGGCCGGCGGGCAGGAGCACGTCATCTGGATCAACGTCTTCTTCGCCGAACTCCCGCCTGAAAACGTCTTCGTCTTTGTCTGCGACTACGTCGCCCGGGCGAAGGTGGCCGCGGAGCGCGCGGCGGCCGCCGCGGAACTGGCCCGGCGCGACGGCGGACCGTTGGGCGTCGTCGCCGTGGAGGAGATCGTCCTCGGCGTTGAGTCGTTTGCGGCGGCGTCGGCGCCGTGGGCGCGGTTGATCCCAGGACCCCAGGATCCAAACGAACTGGTTTTCACCTTCGCCGCCGGCCCCCGGCTGCGGGTAATCGAAGCGGCCGTGCCGGGCGTCCAACACATCCTGATCCGGGTGAAATCCGCCGCGCGGGCGGAACGATTCCTTGCCGGCAAGGGGATGCTCGCCGAGAAGGCGGCCGACTGGCTCCGGATCGCCCCGGCGGCCGTGGGCGGCCTCGACATCCGGCTCACCGGCGATTGAGATCTGAAGAATCCATCCGAACGTCAGGTCTGCGTCCCGGGCCGCCGTTTCTGAAACTGCCGATTTAGTATAATAATGCGTATCCGATCATGACCGCCGGGATCCCGGGCCCGGCCCGGTTAACGGCAAGGAGGTGGCTGCCATGAGTGCGTCCGATCCATCGCCGGGGCCGCTCACCGCGCTGGACCTGCGCGGCGGGGTGCGAGCCGACCGGCGCACCTTCATCCGCCTGGCCGCCTGGAGCGGGGCCGGCCTGGCCGTGGGCCACTTCGGCGCGCGCACCCTGTGGGCCCAGGGGCCGGCCCAGCGGCCGGTTTACGCCATGATCCTGGTGGACTACAACCGCTGCACCGGGTGCCGCACCTGCGAGGCCGCCTGCGCCCAGTTCAACCACCCGGTCACGGTGGACGGCGAGGAGTTGCGGGGACTCGGCAACCCGTACCTGTCCAACATCCGGGTCCATGGCTTCAACCCGGACGCCGACGTGCCGGTGGTCTGCGTGATGTGTCGCGACAACCCCTGCGTGGCGGCCTGCCCCGTGGAACCCGACGCCGAAGGCCGGCGGGCGCTGTACCGCGATCCAGTGCTGCTCACGGTGCGCAACGACCCGGCGCGCTGCATCGCCTGCGGCGCCTGCGCCGAGGCGTGCCGGACGCAGCGGGTGGGCGCCATCATTCCCAACCGCGAGACCAACCGCCCCGAGCGGATGTGCACCCTGTGCGGCGGCGACCCGCAGTGCGTCGCCCTCTGCCCTTACGGCGCCCTGAACTACATCAAGGGCGGTCTGGACGGACGGCACTACGCCCTGCCGCCGGAGCGGATCGCCGCGGAGCTGATCGCGCGCTGGTACGGACCGGTGAAAGGAGGTGACGTCCGATGAGCCGACTACCGGGATATTGGGGATCCGTTCTGGAAGTGGACCTGTCCACGGGCCGCACCGGCCGGCGGGAAATCCCCGCGGCCGACTATGAGCAGTTCATCGGCGGCCGCGGGCTCGGCATGAAGCTGCTGTGGGACCTGCTCCCCGAGCCGGGCGCCGACCCCATCGGACCGGACAACCCGCTGCTGTTCATGCCGGGGCCGTTCGCCGGTTACCCGCTGCCGTCCGCCTCGCGCACCTGTGTGGTCACCAAGTCGCCCGTCACCGCGCCGGCCGCCTCGACCCACCGGCACGCGTCGACGGTGAGCTACTCGAACATGGGCGGCTTCTTCGGACCGGAGATCCGCTTCGCCGGCTACGACGGCATCCTGGTGCGGGGCCGGGCGGCGGGACCGGTCTACCTGTATGTCGACGACGACCGGGTGGAGATCCGTGACGCCGGCAAGTACTGGGGCATGGGCACCGACACCTTTGACCGCGCCTTCACCGCGGCGCTGGGCGACCGGCGCTTCCGCACCTGTTACATCGGACCCGCCGGCGAAAACGGCGTGCCCTACGCCTCCGTGATCAACACCGCCGCCCGGGCCGCCGGCCGAGCCGGCACCGGGTGCGTGATGGGCGCCAAGAACCTGAAGGCCATCGCCGTGCGCGGCTCTCGCCAGCCCGACGTGGCCGCCCACAAGCGGTTCCTCGAGGCGTTGGACAAGGCCCGCGCGGGCTTCCGCGGCACGCCGGGCACCGAAAGCTGGCGGCGCTACGGCACCGGTTCGGCACTCGTGGCGTCCAGCGACAACGGCACCCAGGCGGTCCGCAACTTCCGCGAGGGGACGTTCGAGCGCATCGAGCGGATCGGCGGCCTGGCGGCGCGGCGGGCCGTCTGGCAGCGAGACTTCGCCTGTTACGCCTGTCCGCTGGCCTGCAAGAAAGCGGGCCGCGTGGCCGACGGGCCGTACCCCGGCCTCGTCCATGACGGGCCCGAGTACGAGACCGGCACCATGCTGGGCGCCAACCTGCTCATCGACGACCTGGGCGGCGTCCAGCGGGCCATCTGGCACGCGGACGATCTGGGCCTCGACATCATCTCGGTGGGCGGGGTGATCGGCTTCCTCATGGAGGCCTACGAGAAGGGCTGCATCGACCGCGATGCCCTGGACGGCATCGACCTGGCCTGGGGCAACGTCGACGCCACTGTCGAACTATTGCACCGGATCGCCCACCGGGAGGGCGTCGGCGACGCGGCCGCGCGGGGCGTGCGCCACCTGGCCGGCCTGATGGGTCGCGAGACCGCCAAGTTCGCCATCCACAGCAAGGGGCACGGCTTCGCGGCGTGGAACGTCCACGTGCAGCCCGGCTACGGCGTGAGTTACGCCACCTCCAACCGGGGCGCCTGCCACCTGAACGGATTCAATCCCGACCGCCAGAACGGGACCGCCCTGGTGGACTCCATCGGCGTGTGCCTCTTCGCCCGGGGCGGCTACGCGGCCGGTCTGGTGGAGCAGGTGATGGAGTCGATCTCCGGCCGCGGCTGGGCCGACGCCGACTACGCCGCCGCCGGCGAGCGGGTGTTCAACCTGGAAAAGTGCTTCAACTACCGCGAGGGCTTCCGCCGGGCCGACGATTGCATCCCCGACCGCTTCTTCGAGGAACCGCTCACGGTGGGCCCGCGCAAGGGCGCGGTGGTGGCCCGCGACGCGTGGGACCGGCTGATGGCCGAGTATTACGCCAAGCGGGACTGGGATCCCGCCACCACCCGGCCCGCCGACGCCAAGCTCCGGACGCTGGGCCTGGAGTTCGCGCGGGCGAAGCTGCCGGCGTGAAGCCGTCGCACGTCGGCCGCCGCGATCACGGCTCCACGTGGAGCCAGAAGCGGCCGTAGTCCTGAATGTGGATGAGGAGCTTGCCCGCGCCGGGGCGCAGGAGCGCCGCCACCTCGGGCGCGAGGTAGACGGTGAGTCCGTCCGCGAGATCCACCCGGGTGTAGGCCGCCGGGTCCGGGGGCGCGGCCGTCAGACCTGACGGCCCTTTGAACGCGCTTCATCAGCCGGCGACGACGGTCCGCCGTTCCACGGTGAGCACGCCGCCCCGTTCGCGGATGTAATTATTCAGCCATACGGATGACAGACGCCCCTGCACGGGTCCTCCGCCGGAGGCCGGCCGTTCCGGCCGGCGCGCGGCCAGTATCGGCCGACTCGGCAGCCGGCGCAAGCGAAACTTCACCGCGGCGAATCCGTACATCTATCCAGCCGACGGAGGAATGGACAGGTCGGGGAAGCACAAAAGGGTTGAAACCACTCCGTCGCGCCCGGTATCATAGTCGGTCCGGACAGAGCCCGTCCCGCCGGTCCCCGGCGTCGGGCGACCGATTCGCGCCCGGCGAGCCGTGCGCCCGGGTGATTCCAAATCAGAAGGAGAGACGGTCCATGAACAGAGCGATCATCTGCATCATCGCGGTTGTGGCGGTTCTGGCGGCGCCGGCGTGGGCGCAGTCCAGGATCGGGTTCATCGATTCCAACCGGGCGGTGGTGAGCACCGACGAGGGGAAGGCCGAGTACCAGAAGGTCATGGACTGGGCCAAGG
>CALAMB010000208.1 GCA_937925645.1 uncultured Acidobacteriota bacterium | reverse complement strand
CCAATAGAAACGATCTCCCGATTCCCCGATGCTCTCTCTTCAATGACAAATGACAGATGACAAATGATCAATGACAAATGGAATGATTCCTCTGTGTCCTTCGTGCCATTGTGGTGCCTCCCCTGCCGCCTCGCTCCCGTGGTACACTGTGGACCGCCCGCCGGGCCGCCGACCGGCGCCGCCGGCGGGAACACCGCCTTCGAGGGAACGCGTCATGGACAGTGCCTCCTTCCGCCGCTACGGCCACGAGCTCGTCGACTGGGTGGCCGACTACATGGACCACGCCGACCGCTACCCCGTCCGGCCCCGCGTCCAGCCGGGCGACATCCGGGCGCAGCTCCCCGCCGCCCCGCCCGAGGCGGCCGAGGACTGGGACCGGATCCTGGCCGATTTCCGCGACATCGTGATGCCGGGCATCACCCACTGGAACCATCCCCGCTTCTTCGCCTACTTCCCGTGCAACCACTCCGGGCCGGCCATCCTGGGCGAGCTGCTGTCGGCGGGCCTGGGCGTCAACGCCATGAACTGGCAGACCTCGCCGGCGGCCACCGAGCTCGAGGAGGTGGTCATGGACTGGCTCCGCCAGATGCTGGGCCTGCCGCCGGCGTTCCGCGGCGCCATCCAGGACACCGCCTCCACCGCGACGCTCGCCGCCCTCATCGCCGCCCGCGAGCGGCTGACGCGCGGCGCCGCCAACCGCGAGGGACTTCGCGCCTTGCCGGCGCGCCTGCGGGTCTACACCTCCGCCGAGGCCCACTCGTCGGTGGAGAAGGACATGATGGTGGCCGGCTTCGGCGCCGCCAACCTGGTCAAGGTGCCGGTGGACGCCGACTACGCCATGGACCCGGCGGCGCTGGAGCGGCTCATCGCGGCCGACCGCGATGCGGGCCTGGCCCCCTGCGCCGTCGTGGCCACCGTGGGAACCACCTCCTCGACGGCCGTCGACCCCGTGCCCGCCATCGCCGCGATCGCCCGCCGCCACGCCCTGTGGCTTCACGTGGACGCGGCCCTGGCCGGCAGCACCGCCATCCTGCCGGAGGGGCGCGGGTTGCTGGCCGGCGTGGCCGAGGCCGACTCGTTCGTCTTCAACCCGCACAAGTGGCTCTTCACCAACTTCGACTGCTCCGCCTTCTTCTGCCGCGACCCGGAGACCCTCGTGGCGGCGATGTCCGTCACCCCCGAATACCTGAAGACGGCGCACGACCGCCAGGTGACCAACTTCCGCGACTGGGGCGTCCAGCTCGGCCGCCGCTTCCGCGCCCTCAAGCTCTGGTTCGTGATCCGGAGCTACGGCGTCGAGGGGCTGCGGGCGCTGCTGCGGGAGCACCTGGCGCTGGCCCGGGAGTTCGCCGCCTGGGTGGACGCCCAGCCCGACTTCGAGCGCCTGGCGCCGGTGCCCGTGAACACGGTCTGCTTCCGCTTCAACCCGTGGCGCGCCGGCGGCGGCGACCCGGCGGCGCTCGACCGGCTCAACGCGGCGCTCCTGGAGGCCGTCAACGCCACCGGCCGGATCATGATCAGCCACACGAAGCTGGGCGGACGCTACACCCTGCGGATGTGCATCGGCCAGACGCGCACCCGCCGCGAGCACGTCCTCGATGCCATGGCGGTCATCCGCTCCGCCGCGTCCGCCCTCGATGCCAGTTCGTAATCGTAATCGTCATCGTAATTCGTAATCGTAATTCGTAATCGTGATCGTACTCGTGATCGTAATCGTCATCGAGCCGTTTGAAGGTTTGAACGTTGGAACGTTTGAAGGTTCGCAGATTCACAACAGTTGATGGTTGATCGTTGATCGTTCGTGCTCGTAATTCGTAATCGTGATCGTAATTCGTGATCGTGATCGTAATCCCCGACCGGCGCAACCGGTACGGACGTGCGATCACCCGATCATGTCGCATGGGGGCAAAATCCCGGCCCGCAGGGCCGGACCGGATTAGCCAGGGGCGCAGCCCCTGGTCCGGCGCCGCCACCCCGCGCGGCTGTTTCCCTCATCCCGAGCCCCACCGGGGCGGCAGCGGGGCCGCGGAACCACCCGCTCACCCTCCGATCAATCCCAGAGGGTCCGCTCGTCGTACGGCACGTTGTGGAGCCGGAGCAGCTCCACGAACTCCGCCTCAAACGTCACCCGGCGGTGGTGTTCCTCCTGGCTGTCGATGTAGCGGCGGACGGCGTCCGCCTGCGACCGGCTCACCGAAAACGCGGCGTACCCCGTTTGCCAATGGAAGGTCCACAGGGCGGCGCCCTTCTCCTTGATCCACTTCGAGGACCCGCCTTTGAGCTCCTCCATCAGGTCGGCCACGGTCACCGTCCGGCACAGGCCGGCCAGAGCGTGGACGTGGTCCGCGGTGCCGCCCGCGGCGAGGATGGGGCAGCGCATCCGCCGGCCTATGCCGCAGAGGTATCGGTACAATTCTCGGCGGATGGCGGGATCGGCCAGGAACGGCTCACGCCCCTTGGTGGCGAACACCAGGTGCAACAGGATCTGCGCGTACGATTGCGGCATGGCCACCTCCCCATGGTTCTATCCATACAAACGGATGCGCCGGGAAGGTGTCCGAAAAATTGTTCGTTGATCCGGGTAACGGTCTTTCGCCCCGCTGGGGCGACCACACGACACACTGTCGCCCACCAGGGGCTGCGCCCCTGGCTAATCCAGTCCGGCCCTGGCGGGCCGGCCACCTGCCTCCAAATAGCCAATTAGATATAAGCAATCACCAATCACCAATAATCCGAAATGTGCGATGACAGATGATCAATGAAAGTCCCCTCTATTCACCGAGTTCCCAACTCCCATCTCCTGTCGCCTATCTCCGCCCTGTTCACTGTTTACCGTTGACTGTTTACTGTTCACTGTTTACTGTTGACTGTTCACTGTTTTGCGTTGAGACTTGCTGCTCACCAGCTTTTATTTTTCGGAGCATCCGATGATCACCCTGATCCTCTTCATCCTCGGCGTCGCCCTGCTCGGTGTCGGCGGCGAGCTGCTGGTGCGGGGCGCCTCGGGCCTGGCCCGGCGCCTCGGCATTCCGCCGCTCATCGTGGGACTGACGGTGGTCGCCTTCGGTACCAGCGCGCCCGAGGCCGCCGTGAGCGTCTTCGCCGCCCTGGCCGGCCAGCCGGACATCGCCGTGGGCAACGTGGTGGGGAGCAACAACCTGAACATCCTGCTGATCCTGGGCCTGTCGGCGGCCATCGTACCGCTGCTGGTCAACCGGCAGTTGCTGCGGCTCGACCTGCCGGTGATGGCGGGCGCGTCGGTGCTGGTGTGGGCCCTGTCGCTCAACGGCACCATCGGCCGGTGGGAGGGGCTCCTGCTGCTGGCGCTGCTGGCGGCTTACAATGTGGTGCTGGTGATCCTGAGCCGGCGGGCCCGGGCCGCGGCGGCCGAGGCCAACGCGGCGGCGCCGGCGGCGGCGGGCCAGCCGGTCTGGCTGCTGGCGATGTTCGTGGTGGGCGGCCTGGTGCTGCTGGTCCTGGGCTCGCGCTGGTTCGTGGACGGCGCCGTGGTGTTCGCCCGTCTCGTCGGCGTCAGCGAGCTGGTCATCGGCCTCACCATCGTCGCCCTGGGCACCTCGCTCCCCGAGATCGCCTCCAGCGTCATCGCCGCCATCCGCAAGGAGCGCGACATCGCCGTGGGCAACATCATCGGCAGCAACATTTTTAATCTGCTGTTCGTGCTGGGGCTGGCCGCCACCGCGTCACCCGCCGGCGTCACCGTGGCGCCGGCCGCGGCCCGGTTCGACATTCCGGTGATGGTGGTCGTGGCGCTGGTCTGTCTCCCCATCTTCTTCACCGGCCGGGAGCTGTGCCGCTGGGAAGGGTGGCTGTTCCTCGGCTACTACGCCGCGTACACCACGTACCTGGTGCTCCACTCGACGAAGCACCAGGCCCTGCCGTGGTTCAGCGCGGCGCTGCTCTACTTCGCCCTCCCCTTCACCGCCCTGGTGCTCATCGCGCACGCGGCGCGGTCGGCCAGGAAGAAAGATAGGAGATAGGAGATAGGAGATAGGAGATAGGAGATAGGAGATAGGAGATAGGAGATAG
>CALAMB010000207.1 GCA_937925645.1 uncultured Acidobacteriota bacterium | reverse complement strand
GACAAGCGGCGCACCGACGGCCCGTCCATCGAAGCCGTGATGCTGAAGTGAGCAGCATCCGTCGCCGATTGAAAACAATATTCACCACAGAGGGCGCAGAGGACGCAGAAGGCATCTGTGTTGGAGACGTCAACCCACGTCTTCCATTTCCCGGGGGTGTTCTAGGCTGATCAGGGAGATGGCGTCGTGTTGATGAGGCGCCGGATGCCATCCTTGAGGCGGACCTCGTGGAAGTTGATCAGGAGAGCCACCGGCAGTCCGCTCAATTTTAAATAGGACAGCAGTTGGGCTTCATGGATCGGGAGCAACTGGTTGACAGCTTTCAATTCCAGAATCACCTGCTGTTCCACTACGATATCCAAACGGTATCCGACCTCCAGCCGAATCTGGTCATAGGTGACGGGCAGAGCGACCTGAACATCCGCTTTCAACCTCATCTGATGCAGTTCGTAAGCCAGACACGCCTGGTAGGCGCTCTCGAGCAAGCCCGGCCCCAGGGCGGAATGCACCCGAAATGCGGCGGTCAACACTTTACCGGTGATAATGTTGAGAGCATCCATCCGCTTCACTTCGTGTCTCCCCTACTTGGACGATTCTGATGCATCAGCATCTAATTGATCAAACGAACGCAGGGCCGCTCCGTCCGATAATAATTTGTAATTTTGTGAAAAAAATGAAATTGCTTGGATTCCAGCAATCCGTGACTCGGCTAAATAATTAAAAAGCCAGAATCCCCTTCTGTGTCCTCTGCGTTCTCTGTGGTGAACAGTTCCCCCTATGCTACACTTTGGGCATGCGCACGCTCCGCATGGAAAAGGATTACCACACCCGCATCCGCCGCGGCCACCGCTGGGCCTGGCGCGGCGACTTCGACCCGGCGGCGCTCGCCGGCGTCACGCCCGGCGAGGCGGTGCGCCTCGAGTCGGGCGCGGGCGAATTCCTCGGCGTGGGCTATGCCAATCCGCTGTCCCACATCGCCGTGCGGGTGATGGACTTCGAGGACCGCGAGCCCGACGCGGCGCTGGTGCGGCGGCGGCTGGCGGCGGCGCTGGCGTGGCGGGAGCGGGTGCGGGCCGGCGCGGCGGTGGCGCGCCTCGTGTACGGCGAGAGCGACGGCCTGCCGGGGCTCGTGGTGGACCGCTACGGCCCCATCTTGGTGATCTCCCAGAGCGTGGCCGGCATGGAGCGCTGGACGGACCTCGTGGCCGAGGAGCTCTCGGGCCGCCTCGGCACGGACACGGTGATCCTGCGCAACACCAACCTGCTCCGCCGCCTCGAGGGACTGGAGGTGGAAACGCGGTTGCTTTCGGGCCGCTGGGACGGGCCCGTCACCGTGGATCACGACGGCGTCCGGATGGTGGTGGACTGTTGGGCCGGGCGCAAGACCGGCCTCTTCCTGGACCACCGCGAGAACCGGCGGCTGCTCGCCGGCCTGGTCCGGGAGGGCGAGAGCGTCTTGGACCTGTTCAGCTACTCCGGGCTCTGGGCCCACACCCTGCTCGGCGCCGGCGCCGGCCGCGCCGTGTGCGTCGACGGCGACGCGGCGGCGCTGGAGCTGGCGCGGGCCTCGGC
>CALAMB010000206.1 GCA_937925645.1 uncultured Acidobacteriota bacterium | reverse complement strand
CGTCGAGTTCCCCAAGGATCACGTCCCCGCCCGCCGCCGCGTAGCGGATGTTGCCGTCAACGGTCTGGGCCACCGCCCCGTCCACCATGACAATGGCGCCGCCGGCCTGCACATCGACGGTCTTGCCCTCGGCCGAGGCCGTGATGTCGCCGTCCACGTTTTGCGCAATCCCGTCGGCCGCGATCACGCTGATGTTCCCGCCCGTGCTGGTCACCGAGGCATTCAGCGTGATGCCCGCCTCGGTGGCCGCCTCGGCCTCCGCCGTCTGCAACAGAAGGTTGCCTTGGGCGCTGATCCCCGCGCTCGCACTAGCCGTACCGCCGTTGACCGTGATGGCGCCGTCGACCGTCGTCAGCACCAGCACCCCGCCGCTGGTCAGGTCTTCCTGGACATCGGCCGCCGTGGTGGCGCTGGCGCCGTTCGTCCCCACCCGCTCCACGGTCACGCTCAGACCGGTGACCGTGACCGCGTCGGACTCTTGAATGAAGGTATCGCCAGTGAAGGTATCACCAGCGGTGGACCTGCTGCTCAAGTTGTCGGCCGCGATCTCCAGATGGTTGTCCGAAACCCCGATATTCGCTCCGGCGGCGAGCATCAGATCGCCCGCCGTGATGTCCACCGCCGAGTCGTCGTCCAGATCCAGGAGACTGCCGGAAGCGACCACCGCCACGGCACCCGTCCCGGCGTCGAGTTCCCCAAGGATCACGTCCCCGCCCGCCGCCGCGTAGCGGATGTTGCCATGGAGGGTGCGCGTGACGGCCCCATCGGCCATCTCGATGGCCGCGCCAGCCAAAACGTCCACCGTCCTGCCGGCACCCGAAAGCGTAATGTCTCCGTCTGCCGCCTGATTTATCGAAGTTCCCGCATTCAAGCTGAGATGGCCGCCGGAGCTCGAAATCGCCGCATTCAGGTGAATGCCGGCCGAGGCGGTGAGCAGCGTGTTGCCGGAACCCGCCACCGCCACCCCGGAGCCCGTCACGACGAGGTTCCCGCCGAGCACCGATACCACCATCGCCCCGGACCCGGTCAGGCTGGTCTGGGCCGCGGCCAAGGTCATGTCGCCGGCGGAAGCGGCCTGGGTGACGACGATGTCGCCGGTGGGGCCGGTGTTTTGCGCCGTCAAACCGGTGGTCAGGGCGATGTTGAAATCCCCTTGCGCCGCAGCGCTGCCGATGCCGTTTTTGGCCGTGATGGCGGCGGTATCGGCGGTCACATTGACCGCGTCGTCAGTTGGGGATGCATCCGTGACGGCGCCGTTCTCGGCGGTCAGGGCCACATGTCCCAGGCTTTTGGCGTCGACGGCGTGGACCTGAAGATTCCCGGCCGTGGTCAGGATACCGATGTCGTTGGCTGCGTCGTCCGTGGTCGAAACGACACTGCGCGCGATGGTCGTCCCCCCGGCCCGGATGTCGATGGGACCGTTGGCCGTGGTCACCGCAACAAGATCGATCCCGTCGGTTTCAACGATCCGGATATAACCCCCGACGGTGGAGGCCAGATTGGCCGTTTCCGCGGTGGTCTTGAGATCGATGTTGTGCGTCGCGCGAACCGTCAGGGTCTTGCCGGTGACGAGTCCCTCTGACCCGGACTGCCGGTAGACGCTCCCGCTGCCGGTGATGAGGGTCACCGCGGTGTCCTGAGGCGTGCTGGCAACGGCCAGGCCCGTCTTGAGGGCGCCGTTGTTCATCAATCGCAGGTCGCCGGTGGCGATGACGACATCGATGGAGGCCGGACCCCAGATGTCGCCCGACGATTCGTTGACAATGAAAAGCTCGGCGGTATCGATGCTGGCGGCCGGGGATCCGGCGGCAATCGGCAAGCCGTTGACGATGCCACTGACCGTCATCACGGCGGATGTCCGGCCGCTGACATTGCCGTTGACGATCAGTTGACCGGCATACACCCACAACGGATCGAGAAAAGCGCTCGAACCGATGGTGACCACATGCTCGGCCAGGGTACCGGAGACGGTCCGGTAACCGATCTCGATGGCCTGGAATCCATTGGTCAGGGCCGCCAGATCCGTGTCGCTGAGGGCCAACACCCCCGTGCCCCCCACGGGAGACCCCACATCGATGCTCACGCCGACCCCGGTGGGCACCAGGGTGAGGGTGGAGGTCGAAGTCCCGGTGACCGTGTTCGGCCCACCGTTGAAATCGATTTCGTCGGAAGTCAGCCGGATGTCGCCGGAACTCACGGCCACGGTGTCGCGGAAATCGATGAGACCGTTGGCCATCAGATCGATGTCGCCCGCCAGGACCGCACCGTAGAAACGGGTGGTATCGATCCCGGCAAGCTGCCGAAGATTGTCGAAGACCCGGACATTGGAACGGAAAGTGACGGTGCGCGCTTCGGTGACGGTGAGATTGCCGCTCAGCACCTGGGCGCTGTTGACATCGATAAGCCCGGTGGGATTGGTCCGATCCACCCGGAGGGTGACGTCCCCATGATCGACCTGAAGGGTCTCGAGGAACTTGATGGCCACGATGGCATCGATGTTCACATCCTGCCCGACGGTGACATTGCGGTCGAACTGGCTCGTCCCCTGAACCGCGGACTGAATCAGGTCGCCACTCAAGATGACCCGGCCATTGATGGTCACGTTGCGGGCACTGACGATCACCAGGCGTTCCAGGGCCGTATCCACGCCGACGAATCCCTGAATGGTGATATCCCCATCGGTGCCCGCGTTCAGGTAGAGCCCCTGACCCCGACGTCCGGCCTTGAAGGTGATCGTGTCGCTGCCGAGGGTCACGCTTCCCGAGGCGGGCTGGTGGAGACCGCCACCGGAGGTGACCGCGGAGACATTGATGCCCGAGGTCACGAGGGCCTGGCTGCCGCCGCTGACCTCATAGACGTTGAAGAGGGTTCCGAGGGCCGCGGCCACATCGGCGGTCGTGGAGGTGGTCAAGGCGTGAACGATGAGGGACCGGGTGGGGGCCTGGTACTCGGCCCAGACATCCGTTGTGGCGTTGAGGAGTACCTGGACATTCAGCCCGTTGAAGGCGGTCCCGTCCAAGGTGCGTCCGGCCTTCAGGGAAATGGTGTCCCCGCCGACGGCAAACGAACCCGAAGCGGCCGTCTGGTAGTCGCCCCCGGTGAGCACCGCCGAGTAGTCGAGGCTCAGGGCCACCTTCAGGGCCGAGCCTCCTGCAGCGTTGAATTCCGTCAACCCGTGGATGGCCGACACCACGTTGGCCGTGCTGGATTGGCCGTCGTTGCGCACGTGCACCGTGATGACCTTGTTGGTGCCATCGTAGGTCGCTGAGGCTGTGCCGGACGCCAAATCCGCCACGATCCGCACGTCGACCCCGTTCCAGTCGCTTCCATACGCCGCCGCGCTGACGGTGATCGTATCGCCGGAAAGCACGAAGGTGCCGTTGGCATAGACACTCGGGGTGCCGCCGTTGGTCACGTAAGCATAGGTCTTGTCGATGGTGACGGTGCTGCCGTCGCCCCCGGTGACATCGAAGAAGTTGAAGATGCCGGCGATGGCGGCGGCCATCTGGGCGGTGGTGGTGACACCGCTTTGAACATGAACGAAAAGCGTACTGTCGGCCCGTGAGTATTCGGCGGCGCCGGCCGCCGTGCCGCTGTCCGCCACCACCCGCACCCCGGTCCCGTTGTAGGCGGCGGCGCCGGCGGGATTGCCGGCCTTGAAGGTGATCGTCTCTCCGGCCAGCGAGAACGTACCGTTGGCCAGGGCGCTCAGCGTGCCGCCGGAGGTCACGTTGGTGAAATCAAGGGTTGTGCTGCCCACCGGGGCCGTTCCGGCCGAAGCGGCGGCATAGAAAAAATTGTAGACGTTGCCGATGGCGGCCGCCACCTGACCCGTGGTGGACGTTCCGTCGTTTTCGACATGAATGGTGAGCAGGGGGTAGGGCCGGCTCTGCAGGCTGGGAGAATATTCAGCCCAGACCAGCCCGGCCGGTGCCACATCCGCCACGACGCGCACGCTCATGCCGTTGTAGCTGGATCCGGAAGGCAACTCTCCGTCGATCTGGCCGGTGATGAAAATGTTGTTGCCGCCGGGATAGGCGCCGCCGCTGGTGGTGTCGAAATAGACCGCCCCGTCGCCCATGGCGCCGTCGGCGTCCACGGCGATGATCATGCTGTCGTTGACCGTGATTTCCTTGCCGATGGTCACCGTATCCGAACGGTAGGTGGCCGTGTGACCCGAACCGAGAAAACCGATACCGGGCTCGGTATGGGAATCGGCGAGATCGGCGGTCAGGGTGCCCAGCACGTCGAAGGCGCCACCCGCCACGGGGGCCCGGAACAGGACGGGGAAATGGAAGGTATAGGCGCCGAGACTGAAGGCATGGCTGCCGTCTTCGCGCCCAATGATCACTTCCTGGAATCCGGTCTCGATGGAGTCGAGTTCCGCGGCACCCAAAACGAAAACCGCCCCGGTATCGACGCCCACGTCGATGGCCGCGCCGGCATCGCCGGGCTGGAGGATCAGCCGACCATTTGAGGAACCCCCAATGGAAGCGGCGATCTCCAGGGCATCGGCCGTGAGCGTGATGTTGGCGGCCTGAATCGGGGCGTTGACCAGGATGCTGTCGGCGTGCAGATTCAGGTCGCCGGTGAGGGTCAGCGCCCCCTGGACCTCTAGACGGGAAGCACTAAAATGGATGGAATCGGCGGCCGGCAGAAGAATCGAAAAACCGCTGAAGATAATCGAATGTTCTGAAATGACCAGCGGTTGGGATGTTTCGGCGGCGGCGCTGACCAGAAGGAAAGCCTCGCCGTCTTCCCCATCGATAAAATTCAGGGAGATGACGGTATCGGCGACGGTGAGGGTCAGGCCGTCTTGGATATCGGCATTGAAGGTTGGGGCCCCGGCTTGGGGCGGCTCCAGGCTGTCGCCGAAGAAGTCGTAAACCGAAACGTGCAGGCGTGTATCGAGGTTTTCGCAAAGGGTGCCCACCGCCTCGGCCGAGGTGGTGCCGGCGCCCAAGCCATCGTCCGCCGCGGCCGCCGCGCCAAGATCGGCGGGGCCAGCGGCATCGCTTTCCGCTTCGAATTCGCTGATCCGTTCTTCCGTCAGCCCGCCGAAGATGTCCGCCGAAGAGGCGGAATCGGCGTTCGTCGAGGAAGTCGTGGTATCGGAAGTTTCCGCGGAAATGTCGATGATCTGGGACGGGAACTCGTCGGCGATGGTCTCGAAGAGGGAATCGGGGGGATCAAGAACCGCGGCGACGGCGCCGAGCAGAGGATCCGCCGAAAGCATGATCCGCTGCTCGAGCCCTTCGAGGCGAAAGAGATTGTCCGATTCCGATCTGCTCACGTGGGAGCGCTCCAGCACGAGATGTCGCGGGATGAAGGGCAGCGGCGCCACCTTAGCACTTGCCCTGAGAAAAACTCAATCTTTAAATGCGATGGCTTTCGTTTCACTCCACCCAATCCTACAATCGGGTCCGGGACGACAATTCCTTCTCTCTCCCGATAGGGGTCGGGAAGGGTTGCCCCTCCCCGCCCTCCGAACCGTGCGTGCGGTTCTCCCGCACACGGCTCTCCAGTCGGTGGTTTCATCATCGTGATTGGCGCGCCAGCACATAGGCCTGTGTCAGGGTGAAAAGCCCTTGTGCAGCGAAGAAAGCATTTGGCCAGCGCTTGTGATCGGACAAACATCTGCCCATCCCTGGCCGCCGTTTCTGCTTGCGCAGTACAGCCCTCAACCGGCGCCGGACAAATCCGTCCACCGTTTTGAAAACATAGGGGTTCGCCTGCTTGAAGTAGCCAAACCAGCCCTTCAACACCGGGTTCACACTCTCGATGATTTGAGCCAGGCCCTTACCACAAGATCGGCCTGTCCTGGATCGAATGCGGTCCCGAAGGGCTTGCAGACTCTTCTTTCTCACCCATCGCTTAAAGGCCGGAATCCATTCTCTCCGGCCACCATTCTCTCTTTAAGGCCCCAGGAAGATCAACTCCACCGGGCGGCCCTGACCATCCGGTTCCAGCACCACCTTGCCCACCACATCGAAGCTGCCGCCCAGCACGGGGGCCCGCAGGGTCACCGTATCGCGGAAGGTGTAGCCGCCCACGGCGATGTCATGGCGCCCGTCGAGCCTGCCGATGCTGATCCCCGAACGGCCCTCGAAGCTTACCAGCACGCCGTCGCGGATGAAGCTGGCGCCCAGGGCGTCGTCGAAGCCCTCGATGATGCGGTCCATCTCCGCCGCACTGAGGTCGAACCGGTAGCTGGGCGATGGCAGCGCCACGCCGATGTCGCTGTTGACCGACAAGGGCTGCAGGACCAGGGTGCCGCCCACGTCGTCCCGCTTGCTCTGCACGTTGCCCAGAATCTCGATGGCTTCGGTGGTGATGGTGACCCGGCCGCCGGTGGCGTCGATGGCCGGCTCGACAACGCCGGTGGTCGACGGATCGTCCAGATCCGCGATCTTCAGATTCCCGGCCAGATTGGTCAGGCTGATCCGCCCGCCGCCGCCCGTCTTCACGCCGTTGACGCTCTCGGTCACCCCGGCCGCCGCCATGTCGACATTGCCCACCGTGAGGCCGTCGAGTTCGGTGACATAGATCCCGCCGGCCCCCAGGGTCGCCGCCTCCAGGGTCGTCACCTGGGTGTAAATCGGCTGGATCGGACTGCCGATGCCCCGGTCCACCACCATCCGCAACTGTTGGGCATGCAGGATGATCATGTCGCCGCGCCCGTTTTGGACCTTGGTGTTCTGGGCGATGTTGAGCAGATAGGTGGCGTCCAGGGAGATGTTTTCAGCCGTGACCTGATCGCGGATCACGATGGACTGGGCCTCCAGGACCAGATCGTGTCCCGTGAAATCCACCGCGCCGGCCACGGTGATGGCCCCCACCCGCTTGCCGGCCTCGGTGTCGTAGAGCCGGATGAACATGTTTTCCACCGCTTCGAGTTCGATGGCGACCCGGTTCCAGGTCAGGGTATGGCCGGCCAGGACCACCGCGTCGGCCGTTTGGCGCTCCAGGCGCAGGGTGTCGCTCCCGCTGCCGCCGATGATCCGCTCGAAAGCGTTGACCTGATGGGTGACACGGTTGGTGCCGTCGGTGGTCACACCGCCCGGGACAATGGTCAGGTCAGCGGTGACGGCCGAGAAATCCAGGGTATCGGTTCCCTGGTTGCGGCTCTCGTTGACGATGTCATGGCCCCAGTCGCCGGCGAACACGAAGCGGTCGTCGCCCTCGTTGCCGGAGATCACGTCGTTGCCCGCCCCGCCGTCAAGCACGTCGTTGCCCCGGCCGCCGAAGATCCAGTCGTCGCCCGCGCCGCCGGTGATGGTGTCGTCGCCGTCGCCGCCCACCGCGTAGACCGGCAGGGTCACGCTGGCGTCCACCACCAGGATGTCGTCGCCGTAGCCGCCGTCGAAGAGGATCTGGGTGATGGAGAGATCCGAAATATCGAAGGTCTGGCTGACCGTCACAATGGATTCCGGATCAAGTCCGGAATGACGGACAAAGGCCGTCACCGTCAGAACATCGCCCGCCTGGCGGATGGTGAAGTGCTCGTCGTTGTCCACCCCGCCGCCGACAAGCAGCCGCTTCCAGGCGAAGATGCCAGAGCTGACGACCAGGGTATGGCCCGTGGGCAGGTTGATCACCGTGCCGTCCTGGGTCTCCACCAGGTGGCTTGTGGTGTGATCCACCACATCCGCCAGCGTATAGACATTTTCGGTCAACAATTGCGCATGGGTGGCATCCGCATCCAGGCTGGCCACCACCCCGTCCAGGCTGAGGAAGACAAGCTCGGTCAGTTCAGCCAAAGGTGCCAGGTCGGCCTGCCCTTCCAGCCAGACCCGGTTGTAATCCATGCTCAAGTGGGTCAACTGGACCGGCCGGTTGAGATCCGTCAGGTGGTGGATGTCGGTCTTGAAGGCCGTGTCCGCGGGCGCGATGACGGCCGTCTTTTCCGCCGGCGCCACCCGCACCCGTACCGGCTTGCGATTATCCGCCCCTCCGCCCAGGATCCCGCCGTGCTCGTAGAGCGAGCTGTCCAGGACGTAGGCCGGGGAAGGTTCGTCGAAATCCCAGTAGCCCACCAGGTAGACCCGTTCCCCCGGAAAGTCGTTGGTCATGTCGGCCGTCACCAGCAGGTTGCTCAGGGCCGTATGCCAGATCCGCACTTCGTCCATGACCCCCTTCAGGTAAAGAGCCGTGCCGTCGGCCTTCTGGGCATAGCCCAGGTTGATCCCGGTCTGCCAGGAGAGGCTGGAGGAAGTGACGGTGCCCTGAGTCACACCCGACGCACCATCGGTCGACACGCCATCCTTGCCGATTTGCTTCACATCCACGATCTGCAGGACCCCGTCCACGTAGAGCCGCTGCGGGGTGCCCGCGCCGTTGTCGCTGTACACGTAGGCCACATGGTGCCAGATACCATCGTTGAAGGCAGCCTGGGTCACCAGGGCTTCATACTTCTGCAGCGTGCCGTCCCAGAGCAGGACCACCATGCGCCCGGTCTCGTCGAGATAAATATCGCGATCATGGCCTTCCGCCCCGCGGATCCCGGCATCCATGGAGACCAGCCCCGTGCCGGCGGCCTCGGTCTTGAACCAGAAGGTGATGCTCAGTTCGATCTCGGAGACATCGGCGCTGATGTCCACGTAGTCGTCCGCCCCGTCGAAATACAGCGCCCCGCCGCCGTTGTGGTCGATGGTGAAAATCCGCAGGTTGGCCATGCCCGTGGGGGCTCCGGTCATGGGATCGGTGGCCGGCACCAGCAGCCCCAGGTCCATGATCCGGTTGTCGTTCAGATTGAGGATCGTCACGTTCTTGGCGAACTGGATCCCGGTCAGGTTCTCGATGCCCAGGCCGGAGAGCTGCAGCTCGGTCAGGGTGGACATGGCGCTGGCGTAGATCGGTTCGTGGGCCAGGGGCCGCCCCAGGTAATCCGTGGTCACCGGAATGCCCAGGGCCCGGGCGATGCCAGCGCGCAGGGCGTCATCGGGAATGTAGACTTCGGTGTCCGTGGACCGCGGCTGGTTGACGGAAAATTCGGCCGCCGGCGGCAGGTCGTAGGTCTCGTAGGCGGCCCGATCCCGGATCTCCTTGGATTCGGCCACGTAGAAGTCCTCGCCCGAATCGCCGAAGAGCTGGTCGTGATCCCAGTTGCCGATGAGGATGTCTTCCCCGTCGCCGCCGTGGATCACGTCGCGATCGGCTTCGGGATGGCTCATGCCGGCCAGCGGCGCCTTGGCGTAGACCGTGTAGGGCAGATCCACCAGGGTGCCGGTGGTGCGCCACAGGGCTCCTCCGGTGACGAAGAAGAGCGTCCCGTTGACATCGGTCATCTGCTGGAAGGCGCCGATCTTGAAGACGCCGGTGCGCTTCTCGGTGCCGTTGGTCTTGAACACGCTTCCCTGGAAGGTGAAGAACAGGGTCTCGCCCACCGTGATGAAGTTCGCCGGCCGGATGGCGTCGGTGCCATAGGGCAGGTTGCCCGCCGATCCGCTGGCGATGGGCACCGTACCCACATCGGTGCCGTCGGTGACCCACGTGCTGTAGTCGTATTGGACCAGGTAGACACCCGCCGCGGCGGTCTGCGTCGAACCCGGGCTGGCCGTGGCGAAAGCGGGCATGTTGTCGATGGCGGCGGCGATCTGGGCCGTCGTGGTGGTTCCGGGGATGATCTGGATCGTGATCGCCGCGCTTGCTGAATTATATTCCGGCGTGCCCAGGGTCTCACCGGCCGTCAACACCAGTCTGCTCAGCGGCCAATTGACCGCCGCCCCCACGGTGGTGACCGCGATCGTATCCCCCCCGACAACGAACTGGGTGGTCACGTTGAGCGACGTGAAGACCAGCAGCTCGTCCACCGCCGTCAGATTGTCGATGGTCCCCGGATTGATGTTGCCCAGGTTCTTGACCATCACGGTGCCCGCCGCGGTACCGTCGCTCTTCCAGATGCTGTAGCCGTCCCGGACCCAGTCGTCGCTCTCGTCATCGAAGGTGTCGTTGTCCTCGACCACCCCACCGGCCGTCAGCAGGGCGAAGTACATCGTATCGCGCACCACGGTAAGCCCGTAGGCCCGGCCGTTGAGGGTCGTGACGAGCTCCAGACCGGCCCCGTCGCTCTTCCAGAGCATGGGGTAGTGGTCGGTTTCGGTGAGCAGGTAGAGGGTCCCGTTCAGGCTGACCATTTCAAAAATGGTGCCCGGCAGCAGATCGCCCGCGGCCGCGATGAGGCCCGGTTGGCTCCCGATCTTCTGGCGGGTGCCGGCGGCCGTGCCGTCCGTGGTCCAGATCTGGTAGACGTTTTCCGCCGCCTTGACCGCAAAGTGGAGCAACCCGTCGGCGATCTTCAGGAAATCCGCGCTGCCGCCGATATCCGTGTGGATCCGATACGTACCGTCCACGTCGTCGCCGAAGAAGGCGTCGCCCGTGCCGTTGCTGATCCAGAGCTGCACATCGCCGGACGCGGTGGTCACCGTGAAGAGCAGACCATTGTCGAGCACGCCCAGCAGATCGGCGGCCGTGGCATTGACCGCGGCAAGAGCCGCCACGGCCAGCGGTTCGGCCCCCACCAGCTCGCCTTCCAGCGGCCGGGCCTTCCACAGGATGACCGCCGTTGCCTCGCGCACCAGGTAGTAGAGGGACCCGTTCATGGCCACCAGATCCTGGGAATCGACCACCCCTGGATTCACCGTGGATACGGCATGGGTGCCGGGGGCGGTTCCGTCGCTCTTCCACAGGTAGCCTCGAACCTGGAAGAAGAAGGTATCGCCGGAGGCGACCGGATCGATGATGTCCGCGGCCAAAAGCCCGGAAACCGTCTGGGACAGATCCTCCACCAGGTCCACATCCGTGCCGTCGCTCACGTAAAGCGTCGTGCCGATGGTGAAGAAGAGCCGCCCGCCCACGGCGGTCAGGTCCTCCGGGGCTCCGGCCAGATCATCCACCCGTTCGGCAAAGACGCCCCTGGTCCGCCACAGTTGGGTATCCACACCGCTGCCCAGGGTAAAGAAGAGCCAATCGCCCACCCCGATGAGATTGGCCGGGCTGACCACGCTGGTGTTCGGGATCCCGGCGATCTTGACTTCCGCCACCGACACCCCGTTGGTGCGCCAGAGTTTGTTTTCATGGACGAAGTAGGCCATGTCGCCCACGGCGGTGAGCAGGGTGGGACTGCCGATGGGGTTGCCCTGGTCGTTGAGCACCTTTTCCGTATCGGGGGCGCCGGCCGGATCGTAGACCTTGAGGAAATAGGTACCGGCCGGGAACTGGCTCAGATCGACGATGGGTTTGCCTTCCACCAGCAGCCGGCCTTCCTCGGTGTACAGATCCGCCACCACGCCGGTGCGCGGGGCGGTCTCCACCAGCAAACCGGTGGCCTTGGCACCGGCCGAGCGCGCCCGCTCGAGGAGGATCCGGGATTCGCTCTGGAGCCTGATCGTCAGCCAGGTCTTGCCGCTGGCCAGAAATTCGCGCACCACCAGGGTCAGGTCCAACTCGCCCTGGTTTGCAGCGGTCGTATAAGCCGCCAAAGCCGGCGCGGTAAAGTCGGCGGCGGTGACCATGCCGTCGCCTTCGGCCGCCAGGACTTCCACCGTGATGCCGGGCAGCGGCACCCCGCCGAAGGTCTCCAGGCGGCCCGTGATCCACTTGGATGCGGTGGTGTCAAAGGCACTCTTCCACAGATAGGGCAGACCGCCGCTGTCCGGCGAGGTGAAGTAGAGGCTGTTGGAAAAGACCGTCAAGCCGGCCGGGTTGGCCACGGCGGAAACCACGCCACCGCTTTCGGTGGTGACCTGGACGGTCCCCGCGGCCGTGCCATCGCTGCGCCACAGGCTGGTGCCGCGGTCGCTGCCGAGGGCGAAGAACAGGGTGCCGTTGACATCCGTCATGCAATAGGCCGTGCCCGAGAGGCGCTTGAGGGAAACCGGGGCGCTGTCCGTGCCGCGCTTGTACTTGTACAGCACGTCGTTGGTGCCGGCATCCACCACGTAGAACAGGGTGTCGCCCACGGCCGTCAGAAGCGTGAGCGGATAGGATTCCGTGATCACGCTGGCGACGGTGCCGCCATGCGTGTAAACCTTGAGCGTCTTGCCGCCCTCGGTAAAGAAGAGGTTTCCGCGCACACCGGTGAGGTTGGCGATGAACTGGGTGCTGGAATGGATCACGCCATCCTGGGATGTCACCTGGAGCGAATAGCTCGTGCCGTTGTCCACCACGTAGGCCAGGGCATACTGGTCTGTTCCGTAATGCCAGCCGGCCAGGCCTTGGGCATTTCTCACGGGAACCTGCTGGCCTACGTCCTCGGTACCGCCGGAAGCCTTGACCAGGGTAAGAAAATCCTTGGATTGCGGATTCCTGGAAACAACTCCCAGCAGCGCGTCGCCGGCCGCGAGGGCGGAAATGAAGGCAAAGGACGTCGTCCCGCCAAGGTCTCTTCGAACCTCCACGAGAGCGGCCGTCCCGACAATCCGCCACAGCTTGCCGTCGGAAACGAAATACAGGCCACCATCGAAGACGGCCAGTTTTTCGGGATTGGTTCGCGCGGCGGCATTGGCGACCTTTTCCGGCTGGCCCGCCGATGAGACGCGCCACAGGGTCTTGCCGGACCCGTCGGTGGCCGAGAAGTAGACGGTGCCGCGGTAAACCGTCAATTCGGTGGGAGTGGCGCTGCCGGCACCCGGGTTGATATTGTTCAGTTGACCGAAGGCGCCCTGGGTAACGACCTGCAGGGTATCGATGGGGCCGTCGCCATTATTGGATGTTTCGACGTCGAGGACCAGGGCGGCGGAGAATTCGGCGATGTCGCGATTGACCGCCGCGATCACGCCATCGGCCGTGCTCACGCCGGCCTTGATGCGGATGACCAGGGATTTGTCGGTGCCGACAATGTTGAGCACCGCGGTCTCGCCGCCGGCGGCGGCTCCGTCCTCGAAACGGATGACCACCCCGTTGAGATCGTTGCCGGCCCGGGTGGCGGTGAACTTGATGTCGTTGTTGTCCCCCGGCGGCCGGATGACGGCGGTGGCCGGAGAGCCGCCGCTGCCGGCCGAGGGCGCGGAAAGGGTGTGCAGAGAAATCTTGCCATTGGCCGGCGTCGAGCCGTCGCCGGTCACGGCGGCGGTGAAATCGGCCAGAGCATCCACGGCGTTGATGACGGCCTGGGCCGTGGTCTGGCCGTCCTCGATGAGGATGGTCAGCACGCGGGTCGCACTGTCGTAGCTGGCGCTGGCCGACCCGCCGGTGATGCTGCCGTCGTCTTTCACGATCAGCCGGATGTGGTTGAAAGAATCACCGGCAGTGGCGGCGGTGACGAGGATGTCGTTGTCATCACCGTCAAGGGTCAGGGTCGCCGAGGCGGGCGTATTGGGCTGGCCGCCGGCGGTGACGCCGGTGGGGACGGTCACCAGAGCGGCGCCGTTGCTGGTGGCAGCGCTGAACAGATCCTTGAAGCCGCCCGTCGCGTTGATGGCCGAAACCACGGCGCTGATGGACGTGGCCCCGGATTGCACGAAAATCTTCAGTTTCCGGCTGTCGCCGTCCCATTCCGTGGCAGCGGCGCCATCGGTGATACGGCCGTCATCAAGGACGTAAACGATCGCGTCATCATACGAAGCGCCATCATCCAGGGCCGTGACGGTGATGGATCCGGCGCTGCCGAAGCTGAGCGTGCCCCGGGACAACTCGCCTTCCGTGCCCACCGTGTCAGTCCCGCTGCCGGCGGTGATCGCCGCCGTGAAGTCGAAAGCGGCGGTTGCGTTGATGGCGTCGACGATGCTCGCCAGGGTCGTGGCCCCGGCGTCCACCGAAACCGTCAAGGTGGTGCCGTCCAGGCCGGCGTTCGCTTGGCCGGCATGAAGATCGGCGCCGTTCGTCACCCGGATCGTGACCCCATTGCCGGCGAGTCCCGCTGTATCCGCGGTCACGGTGATCGTCCCGCCCGAGTCGAACTCGAGGATGGCCTTGGCCGGTAGCGGTCCGGCGCCGTCCGCGGTTTTTTCGTAGCTGATGTCGAAAATATTGCCGTCTCCGGTAGTCGTCGCGGCCGACGCATCGAAGAATTTATCTGAAGCGTCAGCTATCGCAGTTGCGATATGGGCACTGATGGTGGATCCATCCACCTCCACGGAAATGGTGAGCGTGTTGTTCAAGGCGTCATAAGCGGCTACGGGCGTCGAACCGGCAGCAAGATCGGCCACGATGACAATCTTCAGACCATTATAAGCGGTGCCGTCGCCCGCGGCGGTGCCGTCCGCGCTGGCGTAAAAACTGACGGTATCGCTTTGAATCGAGAAGGTGAAAGAAGCCGCCGAAGCCGCTGTGCCATCGATCTGGGTGATAGCCGGCGAACCGACGAAGACAAGATCCGTGCCCCCGCCTGTCACGTCGTAGTCGGCGCCCAGACCATCCACAACGAGAGCTGCCAAAGCGGCGGCGACATCGCTGGTGGTGGCACTACCGTTCTCGTCAATGCCGACGGTGATGGTGTTCGTGTCCGCATCATATTCCGCTATGGCCTTGGAGGCTCCGGTATCGGCCGCCACCAAGACAATCGCGTCAATCTGATAAGCGCTGCCGACACTTTTGGCTTCCACGATGATCTTGGTGCCGTTGATGTCCAACGTCCCCTTGGCCTTGATGCCGTCCGAGCCGCCCTCGGTCGTAGCGCTGACCTCGATGCTCCCCTCGGTCCCGCCGCTCGTCACCGCCACGGGCACCGTGATCGTGCCGCTGGAGAGCGCTTCGACCTTGTAGCTGGTCCGGAAGGTCGTCATGTCGGTGCTCTCGTAGGTGGCCACCCGATCGATGACCGTCTTGGCGGTGGTGGTGCCGCTGACGATCTTGACGATCAGCATCTTGGCATTGGCGTCCCAGACCGGCGTGGCATCGTCGCCGCTGAGGGTGCCGTCATGGATGAAGAGGATGCCGGTGCCGTTGAAAGTGTTGCCGTAACTCTTGGCGCTGAGGCGGATGTCGTTTTCCGTGCCGGTGAAGGTCACTTCGGCCGTGGCGTAGGTGTCGCCATCCCCGTGGGCGGTCAGGGTCACCGTCCCGTGGGCGGGAACGGTGCCGTTTCCATTGCTGCTTTGGGCGGAAGAAACCGTGTAATCCGCCTTGAAGGCCACCATGTCGGCATTTTCGGCGGCGGAAATCTTGTCGATAATCTTGTCGGCCGTTGTGGTGCCCGCCTTGATCTTGACGATCAACAGCTTGGCGCCGGCATTCCAGATCGGCTGGGCGTCGTTGGTGGTGACCGTGCCGTCGTCCAGATACAGGACCCCCGTGCCGTTGAACTGCGAGCCGTAGGCTTTGGCGCTATAGACGATGCTGTTGTTGTTGCCGCTGGGATTGATCGTCACGGAGGCGTAACTGTCCTCATCGCCTCCAGTAGTCAGCGCCGGGGTAATCGTGGCGGTAATCGCCCCGCTCCCGTATCCGAGGGCTTCGTAAGTATCGCTGAATCCGTCCAGCGCGTTGACCGCGGCAATGATGGTTTCCGCCGTGGTGACACCGCTGTCGATCCGGACCGTCAGGATCTGGTCAGTGCCGTCCCAGGACGGTGTCGCGCTGTTTCCGGTCACCGAACCGTCGTCGAGGTAGGCCACCCGCATCCCGTTGGCACCGGCGCCGCCGGACTTGGCCCGGAACAGGATGGCGTTCAGATCGCCGGCAGGATCCACCACCACCCAAGCCGCCGTCCCATTCACGCCGCCGGTGGTCAGGGCGGTCACTCCCACGGTTCCATTTCCGCCGGTCTCTCCGGATGAAGGTATTTCCGCCGTGAACGGCACGTCGTCGTTGGGATATCCGGTCGTGCCGATGGCTTTCAGGATGTCCTCGCGGGTCGTTACGCCGGTTTCGATGTAGATGGTGAGAATTTCGCTCGTCCCGTTGTCCGCGTAGGCGGCCGCGGCATGATAGAGACTCCAGGCCGAATAGTTCCCGTTGTCGACGATGTTGACGCTGAGGCCGCCGTAGGTCGCGCCCGGCTCGCCCTTCAGCAGGATGTCGTTGTCGGCGCCGGGCAGGGTGAGGGTCCAGGTCACGGGCTGGGCGTCGACCCCGCCGCCGGTAGTGGCCGAAGCGGTGTTGAGGACACCGGTGCCGTTGTTGTCGGCGGCATTGGCGGCGGTCAAGCCATGGGTGGCGGTGCCCGCGTTGATCCGGGAAATGACGGTGGCCGCCGTGGTGTAGCCGCCGTTGATCTTGATCGTCAGTGTTTCGGTATCGGCGTCCCAGACCGCCGAGGCCTCGTTGGTGGTTCCGGTGAGCGTGGCGTCATCCACGATCTTGATCGTCACCCCGCCGATGACGGTGCCGGCGGTGATGGAGATGTCGTTGTGGTCGCCCGGGGGCGTAATGGTGGCGCTGGCCACCCCGGTTCCCAGCATCCAGACTTCCATCCCGTTCACGCCGTCGCTGGCCGCGAAGTAGAGAATGTCGTCGCCGGTGTCGGGCGTACCGTTGTCCAGCAGGACGAAACTCCCAAGACCCGATCCCACGGCACCGGGGAAGATGTCCTTGAAAAGCGCCGTGGTGGTGCCATCGGTGAGCCACAGTTCACGACCGTGGATCCCATCATCGGCGGTAAAGTAGAGCTTGCCGTGGTGGACGATGAAATCGGAGGGAGAGGCGCCCTTGGCACCTGAATAGATGTCGGCCACCCGGCTGGTCCCGCCGCCGGTCCCGTCCGTCTTCCACAGCTCGAACCCGGTGGTCCCGTCATTGGCCGAAAAGTAGACCGCCCCGCCGAACTCCACGAAATTGCTCGGGCTCGAATCGCCACTGCCGTTGATATTCTTCACCTGGGTGAAAGTTGAACCATCGGTGCTCTTGAACAGTTCCGCCCCGTCATTCCGCGTGGCGCGCAGATAGAGCACGCCGCCGGAAGTCACGAACAGGCTGCCGGGGTTGGATCCGCCGGAAGTCTTGATATCGATCAAGGCAAAGGAGATGCCGTCGGTGGTCTTCCACAGTTCGTCACCCGACACGCCGTTGTCGGCCGAGAGCAGCAGCATCCCCTTGAACATCGTGAAGTTGGAGGGATTTTTCAGGGTTCGGCCGCCGGCGTCGCGGACCACCTGGGCCGTACCGCCGGTGGCGTACCACAGGACATTGCTCCCCTCATACGGCGCGGCGAAGTAGATCCGTTCGGTACCTGCCACGGCAGCCACGAAGGCGCCCCGCGTACCGAAGAGCGGTTCGGTCTCGGCCACCAGTTGAGCCGCGTCGCCCGAGGCGGAAAAGAGGGTCATGGCGCCGAGGTACTCGCCCATGAAATAGAGGACCCCGCCGGCTTCCACCATCTCGGTCACGCCGGAAATCGGCGTCCCGATGAAGGTGACCCAAACGCCGTCGAGATTACCCGCATAGGTCCCGTCTTCCACCCGGATCCGGCCGCCGACCTTCAGGAAAACCTTGCTTCCCGCCGCCATCATCGCTTCCGGTGGCAGGTCGAATTCGTCCACGAACACGATCCGCGGCTCGGTGTCGCGCACCTTCCAGAGTTGGTCGGTCCGGGTGGTGCCCAGGTTGCCGCTCACCTGGCCGTTCTTCAGAATGAAGTAGAGGGTTCCGGCCGCGTCCACCAGGCGGACCGGGGTGCCCGGCAGATCGATGACCTGCCGCGTGCCGCCGGCCGTCCCGTCGCTTTCCCACAACTGCCAGATCCCGTTGGCATCCACCGTGGTGAAAAATAGGGTATCCACGCCCACCGCGGTGAGGTTGGACACCGGTGACGGCAGGGTCACGGCCGCCCCCGAAAGACCGGAGAGCAGCAGGGCCACCCGGGCCAGGATTTCCGGATCATCCATGTAGGCCAGGTAGGCGCTCAGGTCGAATTCGAGGATCGCCGCCCGGCCGCTGTCCAGATCCAGACCGTCTCCCGCCAGCACCACGTTGAGCGCGATGGGGTGGCTGCCGGCCTCAACGGTGCCGGCGCCGCTGTTGGCGGTCCCGGCCAGAACGGCCCGGAAAGAGGCACCGGCCGTGGTCATGGCATTGATGGCGGCGATGATGTCGCCGGCCGTGGAAACGCCGCTTTGGATGGTGACCGTCAGGGTACCGGCACTGTAGCTGGCCGCCTCGTGGCCACGGGTGACCCCGTCCACCAGAACGAGGGTGAAGGCGGTGGTCGCTGTCCCCGCCGCCGGCCCCACCAGGAATTCATCATTGGTACCGGCAGTGCCATCCGGATCCACCAGCCCGCCGGTGATGACCCCGTCATGGCCGGAAAGCCGGGTGGTCATCCCGGCCGAGGCCGCCGGCTCAAGGCGGATCATGGTGCCGAGCTGGCCGTCGCCCAGGGTGGTGAAGCGGTACCACTTCTGCCCCTCGCCGGTGAGAAGGGTATACCGCGTGGCATCCAGGATCCCGTCGCCGTCCAGATCCGGATCGTAGAACTTGTCCGGCCGGCCGATGCCGGTGTCCACCAGGAAGTTGCCGCTGCCGGTGATCACCCGGTTGGTGAGGATCCCGTAGCCGGTAACCGGCATCACGGCGGTGCGGTAGTTGCCGTAAATGATGTAGATCTGGCCGGAATCCTGCTTGGTGCCGCCCAGGAGCCCGTCCAGGGTGGGCGCACCGATGAGGATGTCGGCGATGCGGTCGGCGTCCAGGTCCACGTTGGGCGTGGCCGGCAGGTGGCCGAAGTGGTCGTACTCGCCCTCCCCGTCCAGAATCAGGTCGGCCTGGGCCAGGGTGAGCTGCTCGCCGCGGGTGGACAGGGATTTGAAGACATAGACGCTGCCGCGCTCGTTGCGACTCAAAATTTCGTTGGGGCTGTACTGGTCGGACACCGAGCTGATGCGGATCACCTGGGGCTGACCGATGATCAGATCCAGAACCCCATCGCCGTTGATGTCGCCAGCGGTGGCCTGGAGGTTGCCCACCAGGCTGGTGGCGCCGAGTTCGGCGGCCGTGGCCTGCTGGATGATCACATCGGCGCTGTCGGACGCATCGCGGGCGGCGACCGGGCCTTGGCCGTAACCCTGGGCCCCGTAGAAGATCAGCAGACCGCCCAGGGCCGAACCGCCGTCCTCGCGGGTGCGGCTGACGCCGAAATCGTCGTACCCGTCGCGGTTAAGATCGCCCAGGGCGTAGACCCCCGCACCCAGGCTGGTATCCGAAACCCGGAATCCGGCGTGGTCGGTGACGTTCATCACGCTTTCGGCGGTCAGGGCGATGCGGCCGATGGCCCTGAAATCGGCCGCCAGCACATCGTTTTGCACCGCGTTGAGCACGTCGTTGGCGGTGGCGTAGGCGTCGCGCACGCGAATGATCAGAACCTGAATCGAGGGATCCGAGACGTCCAGGGTAAACTTGGCGCCCGCCGGGGCCGGCTTCTGGATCTCGGCGACCGTCTTGGCCGTCTGGACGCTGGCGGTGAAAATCGTCCGGAAGGCGTCCATGTAGTTGCCGGCGTAACCGTTCACCGCGTTGACGACGGTGGCGGTTGTCGTCACGCCGGCATTGATCCGGACGGTGAGTACCTTTGCGGCCGCGTTCCAGTCGGGTACGGCCTGGTCGCCGGTCAGAGCGGCATCGTGGAGATAGATGATGCCGACCATGTTGTACTGGATCCCAAGATTTTTGGCCGTGTAGGTGACCCCGTCCACGAGGGCGGTGGCGTACTGGCCCGCCGCCGATCCGCCGCCGGCGGTGAGAATGTCGGCGGCCGGGCCGGCCACCAGGCGGATCAGGATGTTGTTGAACGCGGCACCCGCGTTGAGGGCCTCGAACCAGAGGTTGTTGTTGGCCCCGGCCAGATCGAAAACGGCCCTGGCATTCATGAATGGGGAGCCCAGGGCGGTCCAGGCCGAAGCGATCACCGTACCGTCGGGCAGCAGGTTGCCGTTGGCCACGCTCCCCTTGCCCGTATTGGTGGGACTGAGCCGGCCGCCGAGCACATAGGCCCAGCCGAGACGCGGATCCGGTTCGGGATTGGGGAAGGTTTCGAAGGCGGTCACGGCAATGAGCAGATCATCCAGGCCGTTGCCGCTGATGTCGCCGCCCAGGGCCACGGTCAGCGAATCCTCGTCTTCGGGCTCGAAGGAGAAGGTCAAGGACCAGTGGGTGATCCTGCCCACGGTTTCGCCGGTGTGATCGGTGAGGACCAGTTCCCAGGTGCCGTTGGGGTCGATGCCGTCGAAGGCGGACAAGCTTTCGGCGGGCCGGTAGGCGGCGGTGTAGGGCGCCTGTCCCGGGCCTCCGATGGCGCTGGGCGCTTCGTCGTCGAAGGTGGTGCCGAGAACGACATTGCCCAGGGCCGGGCCCGTCAGGGTGTTCTGGTTGAAGAGGGTCCGGCTGAGCAGCACCGTGCCGTCGGCCTTGAGCTTGCGCACCACCAGGGAGTAATCGGCCAGATCGAAATCATACGAATCGTCGGGATCGTCCGCCAGGGTCACGGCGACGTCCAGATCCCGCAGCCCGTCGGGCAGCCCTTCCACCTCGATGGTCGAGATGGACGGCGCGGTCCCCATATAGAGGGTCCAGCCGTTGAGGGTTCCGTCGTAATCGCCTGTGGTGTCCTGGATCTCCAGGATCCAATTGCCATTGAGGGTGTCTGCCGCCGCGCCCTTGATCAAGCCGAAGAAGGTCGTGTGAAAGAGGCCGTCGTCAAAGGCATCCGACAGGTTGTCATCGTCGAACAAGGCGCCGGCGAGGGTCCTGTCGGTGGTGACGAGTTGGATTTTTTGGGTACCGTCCGGCCTGGTGAGCCAGACGTTCAGATCGTTGGAAGCCGGGTGCGCGATGTTGAGCCACAGATTGACATCGGTGAGCGTCACCGGGTCGTTGGCCTTGGCCAGATCCGCCACCGGAATGGTCGAATAGACGCTTTCATTGGTGCGCACATCCAGCGACCAGCCCAGGACCGTTCCCGAGACCTCGTACTTGTTGTCGATGACGGTCAAGGTCCAGGTGCCGTTGGGGTTTTGCCCGTTGAAGGCATCCAGATCGCCCACGGGGAGGAAAGAGCCGGTGAAGGGCGCCAGGGCGCCGGTGATGGACTGGGAGGCGCCCGCGTCAAAGACCGTATTGGCCAGATCCGCGCCGATGCCGCCCTGGCGGTCGAAAAGGGTGATCTCCGTTCCTTCCGGGCTCTTCAGTTTCAGAGTGAGGTCGCTGATCCGGTTGTGATCGATGTCCACCCGGAGGTTGAGATCGGTGAGCGTGCCCTGAACGCCGGTCAGGGTCGCGGTGTAGGTGGTCGTCTGGGGAACGTCTTCCGCCGTGACGACCGTGATGGACCATTTTTTCAAATAGCCCTGATCCCCGCCGGCCAGATCCTTCACCGTCAGGGTCCAGTCGCCGATTCCCGTCTGGCCGACAAGCTGGGAGAGGACCGGTAGGTTGGAGGCGTTAAAACTGTAATTGATGAAGTCGTCGGTACCCCCTCCGGCCCGGTTCCAGAGCGTGAAGGTTTGATTCGTCGGCGAGGTGAGGGTGATCACCAGATCGCCGATATAGGTGTGGTGCAAATCGTCGAGGGTAACGGTGACGCTCTTGATCGGCCGGTCGGTGCCGGACACGTTGATGGAGGATTCGATCGTGCCGTTATCGTTGATGTACTTGACCGGCGTTCCGCCCGTATTCGTCGTAAACAGATTCTGCTGGGGAACGATCTCCCAGCCGTTGGTGCCCGGGCCGTACCAGTAGAGCCTGGCCGAGGCGGCGCCGCCGTTTTCGTAGTGGCACATGTCGATGGTGTAGTACTGACCGGCGGTCAGGGTCATCGTGGCACTGTAGTGCCAGGTGGCCCCTTGATCGATCCACTGATCGATGACAAGACTGCCATCGATCCAGAGTTTCACCCCGTCGTCGGTCACCGTGGCGAACTGGTAGTCCCCGGTGGCCTTGGGGCTGACGAACCCGGTCCACTTCTCGGAGAAGGTGTCGTAGTCGCCACTGTTGTAGGTTCCCGCGTAGTTTCGCTGCGTTCCGGAGCCCCAGTCGATGCTCACCACGGCATCCGTCCCGGTCCACCGTGCCGGCGGGTTGGAGGCGCACTGCACCTGGAAGTAGTCGATGTACCCCTGGTCGTTGCCGGCGTCGTCGCGCACCACCAGTTTCCATTGGCCAGAATAGATTCCATTGGTGGGCGCGATGGAAACGGTCCGCACCATGTTGTCGGTGCCCCCGCCGGATCGATTGTGCACCAGATGCGACGTATTACTGGGATCCACGATCCAGATGACCAGATCGCCGATGTAGGTGTGCTTGATGTCGAAATACACAGCGACCAGCCCCGTCGCCGCGGAGATGTTCAGGTTCACCGTGGATGTCGTGGTCTGATAGTCATAGATGTAGTAGTTGGCGCTGTTGGAGGCGGTTACCGTGACCGGGTCCCCGGCACCCATGCCGTCATAGTAAAAAGCGTTAAGGCCGGTACCCACCGCGTGGTCGATTGTCCCGCCGAGGTTATAGGTATTCTGGGTCGCATCGGTGATGATTCCGGTACTGCCGATGGCCGTGCGCACCGGCGCGATGGTGACCTTCTGGGTCGATTCGAAGATGTCGAGCTGCGGCGCCCGCACCGGGACCCGCTCGGTGGCCACGTTCACCGTGGTGGTAAACAGCTTCAGATCCACCAGGGCGTCGCCGGTGCCCATGACCGTGGTGCGGGCCTTGATCGTGTCGCCGGCGAACACATAACCATAGCTGTTGGTGGCCCCGGGCATGGAGGAGACCACCACCAGGTCGGCATAGAAGCGGCCGGTCTGGACATCCACGTGGCCGCTCCAGTTGCCGATCATGACCGTGATTTCGCCCGTTTCTTCCAGCAGGGTGTCTTCCAGCGCGATGGTCCGGGCATAGAGGGGTTCCAGCGAAGCGGCGCTGATGGTCCGCGGCATCACCCGCCCGCCGAAAATCACCGTGACGATGGTCTTGTGGCCCGCGTCGTCGTGGCGCACGAAGGCCAGATCCGTGCGTCCGTCGGCATCCAGATCACCCATGTTGGCCGCCGGACGCCCGAGGGATGCGGCGTCGATGATGAAATCGGCCGCGACGCTCACGTTGGAAAGGCCGGTGACATCCATCGGTCCGAGGAAGATGTAGCTGGCCAGCGCGCCACTCACCAGGAAATCGCCCTGGCCGTCGCCGTCGAAATCGCCGATGGCCTGGGCCGAGGCGAGCTGCTGGCCGATGGCGCTGCCCTCGATGGCGAAGGCGTCGTGCATGTTGAAATCGGTGACCGTGTCGCCGGATGGATCGATGCCGGTGTAGGCCGTGGAAGCGGTGCCGCCCATGTTCGGCTTGGCCAGCTCGAAGACGAACCGGCGCGGCAGCGGCTTGTCGGGCTCAGGCTGCACGGGGGCCTTGTAGCTTACAAGCGTCTTGCCGTAACTCAGGTGGAACCGGGTGCCGAGGGTCTCGGCCACGCCCAGGTCGCCCTTGCCATCACGGTTCACATCCCCCAGCCCGGCGAAGAAGAGCCGCGGAATCGTGGCCGCGGCGCCGGATTGATAGGAGGGTTGATTCAGCTCGAAGACCAGATCCGGAGTCACGAAAGAATCGCTGGACCAGGACGGTCTGCCAAGGAAGACCTGGCCCACGGCATGGGTGACGACCGTACCGTTCTGGAGCAGATTCGGACTGGCTTCGAGGGCCAGGGCGCCCAGATCGTCCTTGCCGTCGCCGTCGATGTCGCCCAGACCGATGAAATAGCGGGCGCCGGCGATGGTCAACAAATCCGAAGCGCCCAGGACGAGCACGGATGCGCCGGCGCCGTTGATCACGAAATCGTCGCCGCCGATGCCGTCGATATTGCCCACCGGGGTCAACATTCCGGGGATGCCGATCAGGACCAGGTTCGCCGACCCAGCCGCGACGGCCCCCGAGAACCGGGTGCTCGTGCCGTAGTAGAGATAGAGGCTCCCGTTTCCGGCCAGGAAGGCCAGGTCCCCGGCCCCGGCGGCGTTGAAATCGCCGACCCCGGCGGCCGAGACAAGGCCTGAAATGGCGAAGGTGGCATCGGCCCCGCTCACGGGCGTGGGCGCCACGATGCGCACGTCATCCACGTACCAGCCCTCGTACTGGTTCTCCACGTCGTCGACGGAATCGAAGGCAAAGCGGATCCGGATCGTCTTGCCGGCAAAAGCGCTCAGATCCACGCTGGCCGAGCGCCAGTTGGTGCTGGGATCGGCCAGGATCACGGCGGACAGCCCTGTTTCGTTGGACGCCAGCACCGTTTCACTGCTGTCGGCCGTATCGATGACGATGACTCTGGCCTGATCGTAATTGCCCGGCCGCCCTTCGGTCTGGAGATAGTAGGTAAAGGACAGGGTGGCGGTGGTGGCGGCCGGCAGAGAAATGAGGGACGACGTCACCGTCCCGAAGGTGTCCGCCGGAGAACCGCCCACCAGGTAGTTGTAAGTGCCGTTGCTCTCCAGACCGTAGTAAAGGCTCTGGGTGGCCGTATGGCCGATGTCGCTCCCCCGGCGGGAGGTCAGATGCCAGAGGTTGGATGCACCCGCATCGATGGTAAAATCAGCGGCGCCCGCGCTGAAATCTGCATTGAGAAGGTCTTCAACCGTCAGGTTGTCGCGCGCATCCCCGTAGAACAGGTAGGCGCGATCGCCTTGGAGGACGAGGAAATCGTCGTACAGGTCCCTGTTCAGTTCGCCGGCGCTGACCGCCCGAAGCGCCCCGGCCCCCGTCGTGCCGACGATGCGCACATCCGCCTGCCCGTAAACATCGAATTCACTTCCCCAGCTCGAATGGCCGAAAATGAGATAGGCGGCCTGCTCCAGCCCGGCCACGGCCGCGCCGCCGGGAGTGGTGACGGAAAGAAGGATATCGTCGATCCCGTCACCGTCGTAGTCGCCCGGCGCGGCAAAGAAGGTCTGGGCCTGGCTGGTGGAGGTGGGATACAGGACCGGGGCCTTCAGCTTGAGGAGGAAGCCATCCGCGAAGCCGTCGAAATTGAGCGTAACATCCGTTTCGCCGGCGGCCCCGAAAACCACCCGGGCATAGCTGAAGCCGGTGCCGGTGAGATTGTCCTTGACCGCGGCGATGTAGTCGGCAAACCCGTCCCCGTTGATGTCGCCCAGCGCGATCGCCACCGGGCGGTAGGAGGGATCCCCGATGGAAATCTGCACGTCGGCGTCGTCTCCGGCCACGTCGATGGCGGTGCCCAGCAGGGTGTCGGAGAAGACCAGCTTGTAGCGACCCATCATCGGGGCGCGGCCCGCGTTGCTCTGACCGCTGACAAACCCCAGCTCGGCGGCGGCGTTGCCGGCGGCGTAGCTCACCTCCAGAGACAGCCTGTACAGTCCGGTAAGCTGGATGCGGAAACCGGTGGCGATGGAAACCTTCTCGGCCTTGACGGTGGCGCCCAGCCCCGCGAGGTTTAGAGCGCTGTTGACATCGTCGATAAGGTCGTCGATGTCCAGATTGGTGCTGGTGGAGGTCCGGGTGACGGTCACCGCCACCGGATCGGCGCCGTCGATGCGGATGTTGAGGGTGGCATCGGCGCTGAGCCGGCCCAGGGTCACCTCGGCATTGATGGCCGTAACCCCGTAGGAACGGACGTTCTCGATCTTGAGCAGATAGTAGTCGGGCACCCCGGAGAATTTCTCCACCGGCACGATCTGCAGGGCATCGTCGGTCCCCACGTTGCTGGCGGCGAACAGGTAGCGGCTGGTCAGCGGGAAGCTGTCGAAGAGCGCCTGCATGTCGGGCTGGTCGAAGACCACCACGATCATTTCCAGCATGAGCTGGGCCGCGTGGGCCGCCCCGAAGTATTTGAGGGCGTCCGGGGTGCGGATCGCGTACCAGTCGGCCGGATCGCCCTCGTGGAGGGTCAGGCCATCGATTTCGGCGCCCGGGGTGATGATGGGCAGCAGGGCGGCATAGGCCGGCTGATTGTTGGCCGCCACCACGCCGATGCGGGCCACCAGTTCGTAGTCGTCCGGCGCGGTGGTGGTATCGCCCGCCAACAGATCCGGCCCGGCCCCGCCGTCCAGATAATCCGAACCGCCGCCGCCGGCGATGAAATCGATCCCTTCGCCCCCGTAGATCTCGTCGTCGTAAGCCCCGCCGTAGAGCCGGTCGTTGCCGGCGCCGCCGTAGATGATCAGGCTGGAAATCGCCCCGTTTTGCTCGCTGTCGCCCGGATCGATGCCCCATTCACTTTCCACGTTGGGGAACATGAAGCCCGGATCGCCGCGGACGATGTCGTCGCCGCCGCGCACGTCGATGACCGTCTGTTCCACCTGGTGGACCTGGTAGAAGAGGTAGGTCTGGACGTAGATGACCTTCTGGGGTTCGGGGAGCTGGTCATCGGTGAAGCCGAGGGTCGTCTCGCCGGCGCCCGAGACCTTCAGCGAGGACGCCTTGGCGATCTCGGAGGTCTGGATGATGAGCCGGCCGCCCGAGGCCCCGACGTTGATCCGATCGCTGATGTCCTCGGCGGCGCCGGCGTTGTCGGCCGCGCGCAGGGCCTCGACGATGTCCGCCGCCAGATCGCCCACCGAGTTGTTCACATGGGCGATCTGCCCGTCGCTGAACCCGAAGTAGGCCAGGTTGGTGACCCCGGCCGCGGCGACCATCTCGATCCGGCGGCCGTCGATGATGCCGGACGCCTGGAGAACGAGCCGGGTTCCCGAAGCGGCCGCCGTCACTTTCCCCGTCAATGTGGTGGAACGGATGGCGTCGTTGACCAGGGCCGCCAGACCCTGGACGGTGTGGGTCAGGGCCTGGACGTTGACCTGGACCGGGGCCTGGTCGCCGATGGCCACCTGGAAACCGTTGAAGGCGAAACCGAAGTAGGACAGATCGGCATCCGCGTTGCCGTCGGAGATGACCACCGTGTCAGTCGTCGGACTGGTGACCTTGATCCGCAGCCGGCCGTCGGAAGTCGCCTCCGCGCTGATCTTGCCGTTCAGGCTGGTGGATCCGATGGCGTTGTTCAGGGCGCTGACCATCTGGGCGATGGTGGCGATCTGGCTCGGGTAGACCCCGATGATCACCGGATCGTCGGCGTTCACCCGGACCTTGAAGGTCTCGGTGTTGTTCTGATTGGCGAAGGAGGGCAGGTTGACGGCCGTGACGGCGCCGGCCGTGATCTGGGGATCGTAGAGGCCGGCGAGCATCCCGTCGCCCAGGGTGTGATCCACGGTCACGGTGTAACGGGTGCCGTCCAGGATGATCTCGAAGACCACATCTTGGGCCAGACGGCCGTCGAAGGCCGACGGGCCGCCGGCGGATTCGCTGGGCACATCCCTGGCAACGATCACCGCGCCCGGCACGGTCTCGGTCATGAACTCCTGGTTTTCCGTATCCCAGACCAGGGCGGTGAACTCGTAGCGGTGCAGGATCCGGTTGTAGCGCAAAGAGACGTAGTCGGGCACGTCGCGGCCGAGCTGGTCCGTATCGCCGCCCAGGAACATCACCCGGTCCTCGCCGTCCCCGCCGTACATGATGTCCACGAAGGTGGGCACGTAGGTCTGATCCGAACCGCTGAGCAGCGGCAGGCCGTCGGGAATGATCTGGAAGGTGTCGTTACCGTCCTCGCCGAAGAGCAGGTCCGGAGCCTGGCGGTCCAAGCCGCCGCAAAGCACGTCGTTGCCCGGCCCGCCGAAGATCCAGTCCTCGCCCATCCCGCCCATGAGCACGTCGTGGCCCGGACCGCCCATGAGCACGTCCTTGCGCACCGCGTCGGTGCGCTGGGCCATATCCTGGACGTTGGTCTCGCCGCCGGCGGTCAGAACGAATTCCAGATCGTAGATGGTGGGCACCAGGTTGGGAGAGGTCACCCGCAGCAGGTAGGCCTTGCCGGCCTCGAGCATCGAGAGGCTGATCCCGCTGGAGGAACGACCGGCCAGATCCTTGAGCGTGTACCCTTTCTTGCCGATGTTGGTGTACAGCTCGTAGTAGGTCGGATCGTCGGCGGTGACCTTCAGCGTGTAATCGCCCTTGGCCAGCCCCTCCAGGCTCAGCTTGACGTAGGCTTCGGCGATGGTCTTGCCGGTGAACTTGTAAACACCGCCGTCGGCGTTGATCCGGTTGCCGTTGGCGTCGAGCAGTTCGTTGCCGGCGGCGTCATACAGGCTGAAGGTGATGGTGGCGTTTTCACTGTTGGTGCGCAGCAGACTGAGGGTGTCGGCCTTGGTGCCGGCCTCGTCCAGGGTGAACACGTACCAGTCCACATCCGCCGGAGTGTCGATCGTGGCGCCGTAGATCTTGCTGATATCATTGATGTTGACGATCCGATAGGCGTCGGCCGCCGTCTCGTTGCCGCCTTCCATGTCCACCCGGTCCGGGTTGATGGACAGGACGGCGGAGCGGCTCAGGTCGATTTCCACGTCCCCGCCGGGGCCGACACGCGGATAGAGGGTGTAGGCGGCCTGACCGTCGGCGCTGACTTTCACCAGATAATCCGTTCCATCCACATCGGCGGTCAGACCGTCGAGGCTCAGCACCAGATGAGGCGCCGATGCGCTGGTCGTGGCGCTCGCCCTGAGGGTCGTCCCGTCGGCGTTGTAGAGGGCGAAGGTGATCGCCCCTTCCCCACCGGTCTTTTCCAGCTCGAAGGTATCGGCTGAAATGCCGTAGGCCGTCATGGTGAACCTGAACCAGTCCACATCGGCCGCCGTGTAGATGCTCAGGCCGGTGACGGTCTTGACCTTTTCGATATCCTCGATGCGGAAGGCGTTGGCGGCCGTCTCGTTGCCCCCGGCGATGTCCACTTTGTCGTTTTCGATAAGCCGGCCGCCGCCGTCGGCCGGGAACAGGGCCAGCCCCAGGCCGTCGAGATCCGAGGCGCTCTTGAGACGGATTTCGGCGTTGGGGCCGGGCGCCTCGGCGAGGATGAAGCTGTACCAGTCCACATCATCGGCGTTGTCGATGGTGAGGTGGGTCAAGGTCAGGTTCTGGTTGAGGAGCAGGGACGATCCGGCGGTCCCGTCGCCCTCGAAGCCGATCTTTTCCACCAGCGGATCGCCCGCTTCGGCATCCAGGACAATGGAGGCCCGCGCGCCGCCCTCCACGGTGATGAACCAGATGGCCTGGCCGCTCACCATGGCCCGGATCAGATGATCCACGCTGGCCTCGGCAAAGGCGGCGTTCAGGTCGGCGGCCAGATCGGCCAGGGTCAGGTTCTCGGCGGTGGCCGCCGCCGTGAGGGTCACCTGGACGTAGGCCCGGCCGTTGACGCTCACCCGGAAGACCGAATCCTCGGTCAGCCGCACATAGTGGGCCGACTGTTCCGGAGCGAATCCGAGCTTGGTCACCACGGTGGAGGCGTCCACCGCGATGCTGACGAGGGCCACCCCGTCTTGCGGCTTGAATGCGATCTTGCCCTGGGGGGTTTCCAGGGCCAGCAGGCGGCTGCCGAGTCCGGCGGCCGCCAGGGCGGCGTTGAGGTCGGCCACCAGGTGCTGGCGGGTGGTGTTGGTGGCGGTACCGGTCACCGTGACGGCAAAGGCCGTGCCGTCCACCGTCAGGATGAAGGTGCCGTCGGCATCCGCCACGGCCGTGGCCGTGGGCGCCGATTCGGCCACCAGACTGACCGCGGGCCGGCCGCCGGCCTTGAGCACGGCCAGACCGATCACCGCGTCGGCGCTGAAGCCCAGTTCGGTGACGGTGGTCAAACTCTCTTCGAAGCCGCCGATCTGAAGGGCGATCACGCTGCTCGAGGCCGTGGGACCGATGGCGACCTTGCCTCCCAGATCCACCGCCACCAATTGGTCGCTGAGTCCCGCGGTGATCAGGCCGTTGTTCAGATCGGCGATCAGGTCCGCGATGGTCTGGTTGTCGCCGGTGCCGGGGACTTTCACCGTCACCGGGTCCACATCGCCGTTGATGAAGAGCGTGAAGGCCGGTTCGGCGCCGCCGGTCAAGGTGCTCAGGGTGAAGCGCTCGTCGTCGGCGGGCGCGTGGGTCGCCAGGAGCCAGGCCTTGCCCAGGTTGTAGGCCGTTTCGGTGATGTCGTTGCGGGTGGCGCCTTCGGTCTTGTCCGGGAGGATGGCGATGCCGGACATGGTGATGATCTGGTCGTCTCCGTAGCCCCCGTCGGTCCAGACGGTCTTTTGCACCGTGGGGCCGATGGTCACCACGTCGTTGCCGTTCATGCAGTCGATGATGATCGCCAGGTAGTCGTCGGCCGCCGGCAGACTCTCGTTGGGATTCCAGATCAGCTCGCCGGCGGCGTTGGTGGCGTCGAAGCTCAGCTTGACCGCGGCGTCGAAGGTATAGTTGCCGTTGTTGTTGGTCAGGCGCGTAATCAGGTGCTGGCCGGCCAGGACCCCCGGTTCGGTGACGAAATCCACCGAGATCACATCGTCGGCGTTGGTCCCGCGGTAGTACCAGACCTTGTCGGTCTCCTTGGCGTACTGCTTCCACTCATCGCCGGAAAGCCCGCCGTCCAGCGATTCGAAGGGGGTGCCGTCCGAACGCCAGAGCTGGTTGATCCCTTCCCGGCCGTAGAGAAAATCCAGCCCCGTGCCCCCGTAGAGATCGTCGTCCATGGGGCCGCCCAGGATCCGGTTGAGGCCGGTGTCCTCGATCTGGTAGCGCCCGCCGCCGTCGTTGTCACGCAGGGCGCCGCTTTCCGGATCCACATAGACCCCGAACTGGCTGATCAGCTTGATGGCGTTGACGCGCGACGCCAGGGTGAGCACGGTGGTCTGGACCGAATTGATCGTCACGGTGGCCGAACCGGCGATCACCCGGTCGGCGACGCCGTAAGCTTCCAGGGCCGCGTTGATGTCGGCCACCAGGTCGGTGATGCTCGTGTTGTTCTGGGTGGCGGCGGCCGATAGATACACGACGTATTCGGTGCCGTTGTTCAAGCGCACCGGCAGGGCCGCGTCGTACTTGTGGGGATTGGATGCCAGCTCCGGGTCGTTGGCATTGTAAGGCAGCTTGAACCCGGTGGGCGAGCCGATGCCGTAGATCATCTCGGCGCCCAGGGAGGTGATGGCCGCGTCGCTGGCACTGGGGCCGAAGCGCAGGATGGTGCGGGCCGGATCGTTGGCCCCCGGTGTTACGGTGAGCAGGGTGCCCCGGGTGGTGAGGGTGATCCGGTTGCCCGAGCGGCCCACGAAGACCTTCTCGTTGAGGTGGGCGTCGGAACCGTCCACGAACTTGGCGCTGTTCAGGGCGGCGTTGATGTCGTCCAGCAGATGGCTGATGGTCAGGTTGTCGCTGGTGGCCTGCCGGGTGACGATGACATCGATGGGCTCGGTCCCTTCGCCGATAATCAGGCTGAAATGGGCATCCGAGGAGAGCCGGCCGGTCACCGGGGCGTCGGCCGTGGCGATGATCTGCACCCGGTCCTGACCGGCGGCGAAGCTGGTCACCTTGAGCTCGATGCCGTCGCGCAGGTGCAGTTCGGTCACCGCCGTGTCGTTGACCCCGCCGATATTGGGATCCTTGGACCAGGCGTAGAGGTAGTTGCGGCCCTGGCCGCCGAGCACATCGTCGTTGCCCTGGCCGGCGTAGATGCGGTCCACGTCGTCGGGCAGGCCCATCCCGGGACCGCCATCGCCCCAGAGCTGGTCGTCGCCGCCGTTGCCATAGATGGTGTCCGAACCGAACCCGCCGTCGATACGGTCCCGGGCCCCGCTGCCGCTGAGAATGTCATCGCCCGGACCGCCGTCGATGACTCCCACCCAGTCGCGGCTGCGGGCGCTCAAGGTGGTGGTATCCAGGGCGTTGGCCCCTTCCACGAAACCGATCTCGTCATCGCCGCCCAGGCCGGAAATGCGGAACTGTTCCACCATGGCGGCCCCGGTGGGGGAACGCCACCCACCCAGCATCACCCGGTGGACCACCTTTTGCTCGAAGTCCGAATAGCCGGTGTAGTCCACCACCATCTGCTCGACGCTGGTCTGGCCGGAGGCGAAACCCAAAGCTTCCAGACCGTTTTCGGATGAGGCGAAGTTGGAGAGGGTCAAGCCGGCCGTGCGGCCCAGCCCGCGGGTCAAAATGGCGATGGTGTAACCGCGTTTGACCGCCTCGACCCTGCCGCTCAGCTTGGGATCGGCTTCGAAGGCGGCATTGAAGGCGTCGACCAGGCTGTCCAGATCGCCGAAACTCTCCACGGATAGCCGCACCGTGACCGGGGTGGCGCTGGCGCTGGCCTTGAGCGTCAGGTCGAAAGTCTGCTGGAAAACGAAATTGGCCTCCAGCACCGCGTAGGGATTGGCGCTGAGCAGGACGCTCTCTTCGGAGATCCAGATCCGGTCGTCGAAATCCGACGCCTCGATGAGCAGGATGTCTGTGGCGTTGTCGTCGTAGACGTCGCCCTTGCGCTGGTTGCCGTAATGACCGTCGAGGGTATCGCCAAAAACGTTGTAGGTGTCCCGCACATCCATGACCATGATGTCGATCCACCCGCCGCCGTACAAGGTGTCGAGCCCGTTCTGGCCCTCGAGCCAGTCGGAATCGGCCCCGCCCCACAAGGTGTCGTTGCCGCCGCCGCCGAAGAGCTGGTCCTCGCCGGGGCCGCCCTGGAGCAGGTCGTCGCCGCCGATCTCGGCCGGGCCGTAGGGGGCTTCGCGCTGGTTCTGGGCGTACTTGCGGCCCACCAGCCAGTCGCCGGCCAGAAAATCGTTGCCGGCCTCGCCCAGCAGCGTGTCGCGCCGGATGTTGCCGTAGAGCCAGTCGTTGCCCGGCCCGCCGTGCAGCTCGTCGCCGCGGTAGTAGTACTGCTCCTCGCCGTCGTCGGGGGCATAAGCGTAGAGGTAGTCGATCCCCTCCCCGCCCCAGAGACGCTGGCCGGCCTGACTGCCTTCGCCGCCGGCATAGTCGCTGTTGCCGTTGTTGTAGGTCCCGTAAGCCAGGAAAGGAGAACTGGGCGTGTCCACCACCGCCGCGATGACGTCGTTGGCGTTGTGGGTTCCCTTGTCCACCCGCACGGTAAAAATCCTGGACCCGATGGACCAGAAGACGTCGATAGCGCTGCCGATCTCGCCCGACTCGATCCGGATCGTCCAGCCGACGAACTGATCCGTAGCGCTGACGGCGCGGAATTCGAGATCGTTGTTGGCGCCGGCGAAACTGAAGACGGCGGCCGGATACCCCTTTTCCGGGTTGGCGGTCTTGACGGCCGTGATCTGGCTTACCCGGTCGCCGTTGAAGACGATGGGATCGCTGGCCCCGCCGTCGCCGAAGAGATGCTCGCTGCCGGCTTCGCCATAGACCTGATCGCGGCCGGTGACATAGCCCTGGTAGGCGAAGTACTCGTCGGGCTGGGCCGGGGTGCCGGTATCGCCCACCCGCAGGAAGGTGGAAAGGGAATCGTAGCGGCCGAGGAAGGGGAAATCCCCGCGCAGGTTGTCGTCGCCGGCGCCGCCGCGCACCACGTCATCGCCGCCGCCGCCGGTGGCCGTATCGTTGCCCACCCCGCCGTCGATATAGTCGTGGCCCGGGCCGCCGTCCAGATCGTCGGCGTTGCCCCCGCCGAAAATCCAGTCGTCCCCGTAGCCGCCGCGGATGGTGTCGGCCCCGTCGGTGACATGGCCGGCCCAGGACTGCCCGAATAGCGCCTTGGGGGTGATCAGCGGCGCCTGGTAGCCGGTGGGGTAATCCAGCTCGGCCTGGAGAAAGCCCGGCGCGTATTCGAACTTGTCGGCCAGGGTTTCGCCTTCGGCCAGGCGGAAATTGCTTTCATCGATCCCCGGTACCCCACCCCAGATCACGTCCCGGCCGCCGTCGCCCCAGAGGTAGTCGTCGCCGTCGTGGCCGATGATCAGATCGTCGCCCGGACCGCCCAGGATGATGTCGGCACCCGGGCCGCCGTTGATCTTGTCGCTGCCGCCGGAACCGGGATCGGTGGACCGGGCACCGGCCAGAATGAACTGGCCCTGAATCCGGGTGGCCACCCCGTTGTCGCCGATGATCAGGTCGCTGGAGATGTCGAAGAGCCCGCCGTGGATCAGGTCGTGGCCGAAACCGCCGATGATCACCTCGGCGCCCTTGTTGCCCACGGCGAAATCGATGGCGTCGTTGCCCCCCAGATTGGGGTAATCCAGGCTGTTCATGCGGCGTTGAACGAAGCCGAGGGAACGGGTCGTTGCCGAATCGACCACTTCGATGGTGTAGACGCCCAGATCCGAGGCGCCGACGAAGGTGAGATAACCGCTCTCGGTGTCGGCCCGCAGTTCGGCGCTCAATCCGCCAATGCCGGCGATGGCGGCGTTGAGATCGGCCACCAGATCGGCCAGGCTGGTGTTGCCGCCGCCGTCCACGGTCAGGCTGTGGAGGGTGCCGTTGAGGCGGATCTGGAAAGTGCCCGCCGTGGTAAAGGTCGAAACCCGGTCGGCGCGCAGCGTCACCATTCCATCGATGGACAGGGCCCAGGACCGCGAAGAGACTTCCAGCACGGTCCCGGTCAGATCACGGTCGACGTACCCCGAGTCGCCGAAGAGGAATTCGCTGTACCCCTGAACACTGCTGTCGGCCACATCGCCGTAAATGATGTCGCCGTTGACCGCCAACCCCCCGGCCCGGGTCAGGTATCCGTTGGCGTCCACGGTCACCACCCCGGCGGGCACCTGATCGGTGGCCTGGTCGTCGCCCCCCGAACCGCCGAAAATGGTATCGTTGCCCTCGCCGCCGAACAGGGTGTCCGCACCGCCGAAGGCCGGAAAGGTGGAGTAGAGATCGTTGTCCCGGGCCGATTCACGGAAGCGCACGACCACGCCGTTGTCACCGAAGATAACCTCGTCGCCCTCGCCGCCGTCGATCCAGTCGTTGCCGGCCCCGCCCAGGATCACATCGTGGCCCGTATCGCCGGTGATGGTGTCGTTGCCGCCGGCCCAGGGAAGGGTGGTCCAGACCATGGAAAGCTGATTGAGGGAGTTGTGCTCCGCGGCCCCGTGGTCGCCCACCAGCACATCCAGGCCGTAGTAGCCGGTGATGAGATCGTTTTCCGGACCGCCGAAGACGATGTCGTTGCCGTACCCGCCGTCGATGGTGTCGTTGCCCCCCATGAAGGAAACATCGCTATGGTCATGATCCAGCTCGAGAGACGCGAGGTTGGCGGCCAGGTAGACTTCGTTGGGCAGATGGAATTCCACCGACACGATGCGCACCTGGGTGTAGTCCACCCGGCCGTTGTCGCCGAAGATGATGTCGGCCCCGTCGTCGGTGCGCCCGCCGTCGATGATGTCATGGCCGGTACCGCCCAGAATGACGTCATGTCCCTGGCTATCGGTATCCCGGCCCATGCCCCGGCGATCGATCCAGTCATCGCCGCCGTAAGCCGCGTCCCGGCTCTCGAAGATCTCGACACGGTCGGCGCCATCACGCTGGACCCGGGCCCCGTCGCCGGCGATATGGTCGCTGCCGGCCCCGCCGAAAATCACGTCCCCGCCGGTTCCGTAGGCGTCCGCGTAGCCGCTGCCGCCGATGATGATGTCGGCCCCCGGCCCGCCATGCAGAATGTCCTGGCCGCCGTAGGCCGGATCCAGGGTCCAGATGTCGTTGGAGATGCTCGATCCGTCCGGGTTGAGACCGGCGGCCGGATCGGCGCGCACCACCACCCCGTTATCGCCGATGAGAGTGTCGCCGAGATCTTCCCAGCCGCCATCGATGACATCGTCCCCGGTGCCACCGATAAGGATGTCGGCGCCACGGTTTTCGATGGGGAAGTCGGCGTAAATGCCGATGCCGAGGCTGCCGACGTCAAGGTGGTCATTACCGCCGTAACGCGGGAAGTTGACGCCGTTCTGGTTGCTGCGGGTGCCGATGCGCTCCACCATGTCGGTGCTGCCGCGGGTGACATAGCCGTTGTCGCCGATGACGATGTCGTCACCCAGATCGCCCGAGAGGATGTCGCCCACGCTGCCCGGCGCACTCACGGCGTAGTCGTTTTCCGAGCCACCAATAATGATGTCGTTGCCTTCGCCGCCGCGGATGGTGTCCACCCCGCCGTGGGACGGATCGATGGACCAGAAATCGTTGGCCCGGCTGGATCCGTCGGCCCGGGCGACAAAACCGTTGTCGCCGAAGATCACGTCGTCGACGCGCCCCCCTGTGATCAGGGTGTCCGAACCGATGCCGCCGATGATGAAATCGCCATCGTCGCCGCCGTCGATGAGGACCTC
>CALAMB010000205.1 GCA_937925645.1 uncultured Acidobacteriota bacterium | reverse complement strand
GCTTCGCCGCGCCCACGCCCAAGTCCGGCGCCGCCTTGGCCGCGCTCAACCCGTCCTCCGGCGCCAGCTTCAGCGCCTGCAGCCCGTCCGGCGACAGCTTCGCCGCGCCCACCCCCGCGTCCGGCGCCGCCTTGGCCGCGCTCAACCCGTCTTCCGGCGCCAACTTCAGCGCCTGCAACCCGTCCGGCGACAGCTTCGCCGCACCCACGCCCAAGTCCGGCGCCGCCTTGGCCGCGCTCAACCCGTCTTCCGGCGCCAGCTTCAGCGCCTGCAACCCGTCCGGCGACAGCTTCGCCGCGCCCACGCCCAAGTCCGGCGCCGCCTTAGCCGCGCTCAACCCGTCTTCCGGCGCCAGCTTCAGCGCCTGCAATCCGTCCGGCGCCAGCTTGGCGGCGTTGACGCCTTCTTCGCCTGCTGTCGGAGTGCGGACAGCCGCCGCTTGCTGCCAGCCAAGATCGAAGGCAGCCGGGAACTTCTCCAACCGGTCGGGCTGGATGGCTTCGTCCCGCGCCGGCACCTTCGGGCGCACTGATTTGGCGTCCGGAGTTCCATCCGGCGCATCGGGTGAAACAGGCGGTATACCGGTGTCACCGATCTTCATCTGCCCCTCCGTGTACAGTCTGTGTTGGATGTATTGTACCACAAGGCGGCACGCCGGACCGGTTGCAATGCGCCGCTTTCGGCGTTAGCATAAGGAGCGATTCCCCTTTTGCCCACCCGAATCGGAGGACTGACGAATGAACCAGCGGCTGGCCGATTTTCTCATCGACCTGGCGGAGGACGTCGCTGCGCGGGCGGCCTTCGAGAGCGATCCGGCGGGCGCCATGGCGCGCGCCGGTCTGAGTGCCGCGGAGCAGGCCGCCGTCCGCAGCCGGGACCAGCGGCAGATCCGGCTTCTCCTCAGTCGGGCGCCGGCCGGGCGCCTGACGGTGGTGGGCGCCGGTATCCGCCCGGCGCATCTCACCCCGGAGATCCGGGACGCGATCGCCGGCGCCGACCGAGTTTTCCACCAGCTGCCGCCGGGGCTCGCCGCCGGGATTCAGCCGTTGAATCCCTGCATCGAGTCGCTGCTCGACCTCTACGCGCCGAACCGGTCGCCGGGCGAAATCACCGCCGCCACCGTGGAGCGCCTGCTCGCGCCGGCGCGGGCCGGCGAAGCGGTGTGCGCCGTGTTCCACGGGCATCCCGGCATGCTCTGCTTCCCCGCCGGCGCCGCCATCCGGCAGGCGCGGCAGGAGGGGCTGGAGGCGGCGATGCTCCCCGGCGTGTCCGCCGAGGACTGCCTCTACGCGGACCTGGGCATCGACCCCGCCACACACGGCTCCCAGAGCTTCGAGGCCACCGACTTTCTCGTCCATCGCCGACGGTTCGACGTCCGCAGTCTGCTGCTGCTCTGGCAGGTGGGCGGCCTCAACCCCGCCGGTCGCCCCGCCCGCCATCCCGACCACGGGCTGGCGGTGCTGGCCGAAACGCTCCGCGGCCACTATCCGCCGGACCACCGCGTGGCGGCCTACGAGGCGGCGGCGGACGACGCGTCGCTGCCGGCCATCCGGTGGCTGACGCTGGCCGAGTTGCCGGACCAGGAGTTTTCGCCGTTCACCACTCTCTACGTGCCGCCGCTGGAGAAGCCCGTTGCCGATCCGGACGTCATCGCCCGGCTTCAGGCGGACGTCGCCGCCCCGGATGACGACCGATGAACGGCGGTTCGCTGGACATCGTGGGCACCGGGATCCGGGCCGTCGCCCAGGTGACGGCCGAAGCCCGGCGGTGCATCGAGGCGGCCGACCTCGTCCTCTACGCCACGGACGCGGTGACCGCCCGCTGGATCGAGCGGCTCAACCCCCGCGCCGAGTCACTGGACCGGCTGTACGCGCCCGGCGAGCCCCGCCGGGTGACCTACGAACGGACCGTGGCCCGGATCCTGGAGGCGGTCCGGCAGGGGCGGCGGGTGTGCGCGGCGTACTACGGGCACCCCGGCGTCTTCGTGCACGCCACCCACGCGTCGCTGCGGCTGGCGCGCGCGGAAGGCTACCCGGCGCGGATGCTGCCGGCGGTCTCGGCGTCCGACTGCCTGTTCGCGGACCTGGGCGCCGATCCGGGACACCGGGGCTGTCAGAGCCACGAGGCCACCGACTTTCTCTCCCATCACACGGTGTTCGATCCGGCGGTGCCGCTGATCCTGTGGCAGGTGGGCATCATCGGGGACTGGGGCTACGGCGGGCGGCCCAACCGCACCGGCCGGCGGATGCTGCTGGACAAGCTGCTCCCCGCCTACGGGCCCGATCACGAGGTCGTCCTGTACCAGGCCGCCCAGTTCGCCGCCATCCCCCATCTGACGGCGCGCTTCCCGCTGCGGCGGCTTCAGGCCGTGCCCGGCGACCCGTACTGCACGCTGTTCGTACCGCCGACGGGCGCCAGCCGGCCGGACCGCGAGGTTGCGGCCCGGCTGGGGCTGACGGTGCCGGACCGGTGAACGGTCCCCCGCGCCCGCCGGGCGCGGTTTCGGGCACGCCGGGCTCTCACGGAGTACGGATGCAGGCAGCCGGACAGGATGTGGGGAGGGTCAAGCCCATCCGCCATCGTGCGGACGGAACTCGCGGCCGCCAGGCCGCGAGGCCCCGGCATCAGCCGCGGGTCATCGAATCCAGAAAGTCCTTGTTGGACTCGGTCTTGCGCAGTTTGTCCGCCAGCAGCTCCATGGCTTCCACCGTGGACAGGGGGCTGAGGACCTTGCGCAGCACCCAGATCTTGTTCAGCTCCTCCTTGGACTGGAGCAGCTCCTCCTTGCGGGTGCCGGACTTGTTGATGTCCATGGCCGGGAAGATGCGGCGCTCCACCAGCTTGCGGTCAAGGTTGATCTCCATGTTGCCGGTGCCCTTGAACTCTTCGAAGATCACGTCGTCCATGCGGCTGCCGGTGTCCACCAGGGCGGTGGCCATGATGGTGAGCGAGCCGCCCTCCTCGATGTTGCGCGCCGAGCCGAAAAAGCGCTTCGGGCGCTGCAGGGCGTTGGAGTCGATGCCGCCGGAGAGCACCTTGCCGCTGGGCGGCACGATGGAGTTGTAGGCGCGGGCCAGGCGGGTGATGGAGTCGAGCACGATCACCACGTCCTTGCCGTATTCGACGAGGCGCTTGGCCTTCTCGATGACCATCTCGGCGACCTGGACGTGCCGGGACGCCGGCTCGTCAAAGGTGGAACTCACCACCTCGCCGTCGACCGAGCGGCGCATGTCGGTGACCTCCTCGGGGCGCTCGTCGATGAGGAGCACGATCAGGTAGATCTCCGGATGGTTGGCGGTGATGGAGTTGGCGATGGACTGCATGAGCATGGTCTTGCCGGTGCGGGGCGCGGCGACGATGAGGCCGCGCTGCCCCTTGCCGATGGGCGCCAGCAGGTCCAGCACCCGGCCGGTCAGGTTGTCCGGCGTCGTCTCCAGCTTGATGCGCTTGTCGGGGTAGACGGGCGTCAGGTTGTCGAAGAAGATCTTGTTGCGCACCTCGCTGGGATGCTCGAAGTTGATCGCCTCGACCTTGATCAGGGCGAAGTAGCGCTCCCCTTCCTTCGGAGGGCGGATTTGGCCCGAGATGGTGTCGCCGGTGCGCAGGTCGAACTTGCGGATCTGGGAGGGCGACACGTAGATGTCGTCCGGCCCGGGCAGGTAGTTGTAGTCGGGCGAGCGGAGGAAGCCGAAGCCGTCGGACAGGATTTCCAGCACGCCCTCGGAGAAGATCAGACCGCTCTTCTCGGTCTGCGCCTTGAGGATCTGGAAGATCAGTTCCTGCTTGCGCATGCCGGAGACGCCCAGGATGCTGAGGTCCTTGGCGATGCGGGTGAGCTCGCCGATGGACATCTCCTTCAGCACCGCGATATTGAATGCCTTCTCGTCGCTTTCCGTCTCCATCTCGTTTTCGTTGTAGTCGATGTCGGACATGGGAACCTCCTTATATGTCCTGTGATTGATCAGTTTTGATGAAACGCTGCAGCCGTCCCAGCAGCTCCAGCCGGCCCAGCTCCGTCAGCGCGGAGAAGGGCAGGATCTCCCGGTCGGGGAACGCCGCCCGCAGCTCGCGCAGACTGGCGGCCCGGGCGTTGCCGGACAGCTTGTCGGCCTTGGTGGCCACGACCACGTACTCGGCCGCCTGCGCCTCCAGCCACTCCCGCAGGGTCCGGTCCAGCGGCGAGAGCGCGTGGCGGATATCCACGATCATGATCACCAGCCGGCGGCGGGTGGTTTCGGCGAAGTACTCCCGGATCATCCGGTCCCAGGACCGGCGCTCGGCCTCGGAAATTTTCGCGTAGCCATAGCCGGGCAGATCCACCAGATAAAAAGAACCGTTGATCCTGAAATAGTTGATCCCGCGGGTCTTGCCCGGGGTGCCGCTGACCTTGGCGACACCGCGCCGTTTCAGCAGCGTGTTGATCAGGCTCGACTTGCCCACGTTGGACCGGCCGACGACGGCGATCTCCGGGAGGCGCTCCCGCGGATAGCCGGACGCCGACCGCGCGCTGGTCACAAACTCGACCGCCGTGAATTTCACTCGCTGAATCCCGGTCAGTTGGTGATGTGCCCTTCCTTGACCTCACCGTCGATCGCGGCAGGGGCTTTCTTGTCAAGAGTCTGCATGGGGCCGGGCAGCCGCTCGAGGGCCAGGCCCAGCACTTCGTCCATGGTTTCGATGAAATGGACTTCCAGCTCGTCCCGGACTTCCTCCGGGATCTCCTGGAGGTCCTTCCGGTTGTCGGCGGGCAGGGCCACGTGCTTGATGCCGGCCCGGTGGGCGGCCAGGATCTTCTCCTTCACGCCGCCGATGGGCAGCACCTGGCCGCGCAGGGTGATCTCGCCGGTCAGGGCCACGTCACGGCGGATGGGGATCCCGGTCAGGGACGAGACGATGGCCGTGGCCATGGTGATCCCGGCGCTGGGACCGTCCTTGGGGATGGCCCCCTCCGGGATGTGCACGTGGATATCCTCGTTCTTGTAAAAATCGGGGGGGATGTGGAAGTTCTCCGCCCGCGAGCGCACGTAGCTCAGCGCGGCGTGGGCCGACTCCTGCATCACCTCGCCGATCTTGCCCGTCACGGTCAGCTTGCCGGTGCCGGGCATCCGGGTGACTTCGGTGAGCAGGATCTCGCCGCCCATGTCGGTCCAGGCCATGCCGGTGGCCACCCCCACCTCGCTCTTCGCCTGCGACTTCTGCAGGCGGAAACGAATGGGGCCGAGAAGCTTCTCCAGCAGCGGCGGGTCCACCGCCACCCGGTGGGAGCGGCCCTTGGAGAGGATCTCGCGGACCACCTTGCGGCAAACGCGGCCGATCTCGCGCTCCAGGTTGCGCACGCCCGACTCGCGGGTGTAGTGGCGGATGATCCCCAGCAGCGCCTCGTCAGTGAAGACGATCTGCCGCTCGGACAGCCCGCTGGCCTCGCGCTGCTTGTGCACGAGAAACCGTTTCGCGATCTCCAGTTTCTCCCGCTCGGTGTAGCCGGAGATCTCCAGGATCTCCATCCGGTCCTGCAACGGGCGCGGGATGGCGTGAAGCACGTTGGCCGTGCAGATGAACATCACCCGGCTCAGGTCGTACTCGGTGTCGACAAAGTGGTCCAGGAAGTGCGAGTTCTGCTCGGGGTCGAGGACCTCGAGCAGCGCCGACGACGGGTCGCCGCGGAAGTCCACGCTCATCTTGTCCACTTCGTCGAGCACGAACACCGGGTTCTGCGTCCCCGCCTTCTTCATCATCTGGATGATCTGGCCGGGGAAGGCGCCGATGTACGTGCGCCGGTGGCCCCGGATCTCCGCCTCGTCGCGGACGCCGCCGAGCGACAACCGCACGAACTGGCGCCCGGTGGCCCGGGCGATGGAGCGCCCCAGCGACGTCTTGCCCACGCCGGGCGGGCCGACGAAGCAGAGGATGCTGCCCTGGCTCTTGCGCGACATCTGGCGCACCGCCAGGTACTCGAGGATGCGTTCCTTGATTTTATCCAGCCCGTAATGGTCGGCTTCCAGGATCTTCTCCGCCTTGGCGATGTCGCGGATCTCGCGCGACTTCTTCTCCCACGGCAGGCTCAGGAGCCAGTCCACGTAGTTGCGCGAGACCGTGGACTCCGCCGACATGGACGGCATCGCCTCGAGGCGGCGGATTTCCTTGAGGACCTTGGCCTCGGCATCTTTGGTCATGCCGGCCTTGGCCACCTTGTCCTTCAGCTCGTCGATCTCGGACGTCTGCTGGTCCTCGCCCAACTCCTTTTGGATGGCCCGGATCTTCTCGTGCAGGTAGTACTCTTTCTGGGCCTTCTCCATCTGTTCCCGGACCCGGCCCTGGATCGATTTGTCCAGCTTGAGCTTCTCGATCTCGAAGCGGATCAGCTCGATGATCTTCCCGAATCGTTCCTCCGGGTGATCGATCTCCAGGAGTTCCTGTTTTTCCTTGATGCCGATGGGGATGTTGCCGCTGATCGTGTCGGCGACCTTGTTGAGGTCGGGGCCCTTGATCACGCGGTTCATGGCGTCGGCATTGAAGCTGGGGTTGATCTTGACGTATTCGCCGAAAGCCTCCAGCAACTGCTCGCGGAGCGCTTCCGCGCGGTCGGGATCCACCTGCTCCGGCTCCAGCAGCCGGACGTCCACCATGAAGAAGCCCGGGTCGTGGGTGGTGGCGACGATCCGGCCCCGCTGCAGCCCCTCGACCAGCACCTTGATGTTGCCGTCGGGCAGCTTCAGGTTCTGGATGATCAGGGCCATGGTGCCGACGGCGTGAATGTCATCGGCCTGCGGTTCGTCGGTGGCCGGGTCCTTCTGGGTGGCCAGGAACAGGTAGCGCTCGTTGCGCAGGGCGTATTCCAGCGCCTTGACCGATGACTCGCGGCCGATGATGAACGGGAACATGGTCTGGGGGAACACGACCACGTCGCGGATGGGTATCAGGGGCAGCTTCATCACTCGGCTGGTAGCCACGGCGGACAACTCCTCAACTGGCTTTGCGGAGCAGCTTGCGGATCAGCTCCTTGTTGCGCACCGCCTCGGCGGTGATGCGGATCCCCGTGGAGACCTGGCTGGACGGCAGCTCGAACATCAGGTCGAGCATCAGGTCCTCCAGGATCATCCGCAGGCCGCGGGCGCCGAGCTTCCGCTCGATGGCCATGTCGGCCACCGTCTCAAGGGCCGCCGGCTCGAACTCCAGCTCCGCCCCCTCGAACTCGAACACCTTCTTGTACTGGCGCACCAGGGCGTTCTTCGGTTCGGTCAGGATCTGGATCAGCGCGTCCCGCGCCAGCTCCTCCAGGACGCCAAGCACCGGCACGCGCCCGACGAACTCCGGGATCATCCCGTACTTGATCAGGTCCTGGGGCTGGGTCTGGGCCATCAGGTAGCCCTGGTACTCCTGGATGGAGGCATCCGCTTCCTCGGACCGCACGAAGCCGATGCTCTTCTGGCCGACCCGCCGCTCGATCAGCTTTTCCAGTCCGACGAAGGCGCCGCCGCAGATGAACAGGATGTTCGTGGTGTCCATCTGGATGAATTCCTGGTGGGGGTGCTTGCGGCCGCCCTGCGGCGGCACGTTGGCCACGGTCCCCTCCAGGATCTTCAGCAGCGCCTGCTGAACCCCTTCGCCGCTGACGTCCCGGGTGATGGACGGATTCTCGTCCTTCCGGGCGACCTTGTCGATCTCGTCGATGTAGATGATCCCGCACTGGGCCCGCTCCAGGTTGCCATCGGCGTTCTGCAGGAGCCGGAGCAGGATGTTTTCCACGTCCTCGCCCACGTAGCCGGCCTCGGTCAGGGTGGTGGCGTCGGCGATGGCGAAGGGGACGCTCAGCTTCTTGGCCAGCGTCTGCGCCAGCAGCGTCTTGCCCGAGCCGGTGGGTCCGATGAGCAGGATGTTGCTTTTCTGGAGCTCCACGTCGGCGGCGTCGCGCTTGCCCTTGCGGTAGTGCTCGATGCGCCGGTAGTGGTTGTAGACGGCCACGGCCAGCTTCTTCTTGGCCAGCTCCTGACCGATGACGTATTCATCGAGGAACTTCTTGATCTCCTTCGGCCGGGGGATCTCCTCCTTGAGGATGTCCAGGTCGGCGTAGGAGTCCTCGGCGATGATCTCCTCGCAGATGCGCACGCAGTCGTCGCAGATGAAGACCGACGGGCCGGCAATCAGCTTGCGGACCTCCTTCTGCGACTTGCCGCAGAAGGAGCAGTTCAGGTTGCTGCCGCGGGTTTGGTCCTTGATCATCGTCGCGCTCCGGCTCAGAGTCCCTGTTTGGTGATGACCTTGTCGATCAGGCCGTAGGCCACCGCCTCGTCCGCGCCCATGATGTAATCGCGATCCACGTCGCGGAGGATCTTGTCCGCGGGCTGCTTCGTGTGCCGGCACAGGATGTCGCAGGTGATCTCCTTGAGGCGGAGGATCTCCTTGGCGTGGATGTCGATGTCGGTGGCCTGGCCCGACAGCCCGGACATGAACGGCTGGTGGATGAGGATGCGGCAGTTGGGCAGGGCGTATCGCTTGCCGGGGGCGCCGGCGGCCAGCAGCAGGGCGGCCATGCTCGCCGCCTGGCCGATGCAGATGGTCATCACGTCGGGCTTGATGAACTGGATCGTGTCGTAGATGGCCAGCCCCGAAGTGATGGAACCGCCCGGCGAGTTGATGTAGAGGGAGATGTCCTTCTCGGGGTCCTCGGCCTGGAGGAACAGCATCTGGGCGATCACCAGGTTGGCGATCTCATCGGTCACGGGGGTGCCCAGGAAGATGATGTTGTCCTTGAGCAGCCGCGAGTAGATGTCGTACGCCCGTTCGCCCCGGTTGGTCTGTTCGACGACGATGGGAACCAGTGCCACGTTCAACCTCCTGCGGTTGGGACCGGCGCCGGCGGCCGGCCATCACATGTTAGATGTCGGAACGGGCCGCGGGGTTTACTCCGCGGCCTCCTGAGTCTTGCCTTTCGCCTTGCTCCGGGGCTTGGCCTTGGGCTTGGCCTCGGTTTCGGCTGCATGGTCGTGGTCATGGCCATGGTCATGCTCATGCTCATGGTCGTGGCCGCAGCCGGGACCATGCACGTGCTCCGCCTCGGCCGGCGGCTCGGTGATCCGGGCGGCGGCGACAACCACCGCCAGCGCCCGGCGCAGCTTCAAACTGTTCTTGAGCCGGTTCAGCGCCTCTTCGTCGCGGATCATCTCCGCCTTCAGCGCCTCGGGCGTCATGCCGCGGGCGGCGGCGACGCGGACCATCTCGGCCTCCACGTCCGCGTCGGTGACCGTCACGCCCTCCTGCTCGGCGATCCGGTTCAGCACCATGGTCTCGCGGACCGCCCGCTGCAGGTTGGGCGCCTGTTCCGCCCGGATCGCCTGCCAGTCGAGCTTGCCCACGTCCGTGGCGCTCATGCCGCGCTGCATCAGGTCGTTGACCGCCGGCAGGGCGAAATCGGAGAAGGCGGCTTCGGTGAGGGTATCCGGCACGGGGAAGTCGTAGCCGGCCACCAGGGCCTCGGACACCCGGCGCTCCAACTCGTGGCGGTTGTGGTCGGCCACCGCCTCGCGCAGCTCCGCCTCGACGCGGGCGCGGAACTCGTCGAAGGTCTTGAAGTCGCCCATGGACTGGGCGAACGCGTCGTCCAGCGCCGGCAGCACGCGCTCCTTGATCTCCTGAACCGTCAGCCGGACGGTCGCGGTCTTGCCGGCCAGGCGGTTGTCGTGGTAGTCGGCGGGGAACTCGAGGTCGAACGTGCGTGTTTCGCCGATCCCCTGCCCCTCGGCCTGCAGGGCCAACAGGGAGTTTTTCAGGTTCTCCTCCACGAGCAGGTACATCCGGTCATCCTTGACCGGCTCGACCTGCCCGGTCACGGCGGCCTCGAACGCGGCGGCGAGAAAGTCGCCCCGCTGCGCGGGCCGGCCCGTCACCTCCTGGAGCGACGCGCGGGCCTGGCGCCGCCGCTGGATCTCGTGCTCCACGAGCTGCGGGTCGAAGGCGGCGTCGCGGTGGGCGACCGCCAGCCCCTGGTAATCCTTCAGTTCGAAATCGGGCAGCACCTCGAAGGCGATCGACGCCTTGAGCGCGCCGCCGAACTCGTAGTCGGACTCCACCATCTCCGGCTGGTTCACCGGCTTGAGGCCGGTTTCCTCGAGGGCCTTGGGCAGGGAGTCCTTCATCACCTGCTCCACCACTTCCTGAACGATGGCGGTCTTGAACCGCCGCTCCAGGAGGCCCACCGGGGCCCGACCCGGCCGGAAACCGGGCAGGACGGCGATCTTCTTCATGTCATCGATCACCTTCTGCCGGACCGCTTCCGTCTCATCGGGCGCGATTTCCAGATTCAGAACCTTGCGGCATCCGCTGCTTTCACCCAACGTTACCTTCACGTGCGACCTTCCTTTCGATATGGTGTGGAATCCGTCATGGCGGGAACAGGCCAAAATTTGGTGCGAAAGGGGGGAGTTGAACCCCCACACCCTTGCGGGTACTAGATCCTAAGTCTAGCGCGTCTGCCAATTCCGCCACTTTCGCAGACAAAGGCGACTGACTTTATAGATGCATCATGCGACATTCGGGTGTTGGTATCCAAATCGATATTCGGAAGATGGATGATGAATTCCAATCGCAGAATCTGAGTTGAGGAAAATGGTGAGCCGTGGAGGAATCGAACCTCCAACCTAGTGATTAAGAGTCACTTGCTCTACCAATTGAGCTAACGGCCCACCGAATGTAAATAACAACCTGTGATTCAAACGGTTGCCCGGGGATGGAAGCGGGCGTTCCCGAAGCAAGACCCTAACTATACTCGAACTTGCCGGTTTGTCAATGGGAAAATCGTCCGCCGGATGCCGCATTCGCTCTCCCGACTTGACAGCCGGGGGCATCTTCCTGATAATGGGAGCCCGCTCGACATAACCCCTTCGAGGAGAACGGCATGGACCCCAAGACCCTGATCGATCCGGCTGCCGGAGTCTATTATTTCCTGTTCCTGGCCATGAGTTTGGCGGGAGCGGGCATCTTTATCTGGCGCCTCCGCGGCAAGTGGCGGCTGCTGCGCCGCGCCGCGCCGGAGGACCGCTTCAACCGCTGGGGCGAGCGCGTCCGGGCGATCCTGGCCCACGTCGTCGCCCAGGCCCGCATCCTGCGGGATCCGTCCACGGGGCTCATGCACGCGTTCATCTTCTGGGGATTCTGCGTCCTGGCCATCCACACCGCCTCGCTGTTCCTGGGCACCTGGATTCCCGGCCTGGACTTCGAGCGGCGCCTCGGCGCGGCCTACGCCTGGCCCAAGGACCTGTTCATCGTGCTGGTGGCGCTGGCCGTGCTCTGGGCCGTTTTCCGCCGCGCCGTGCTCCGGCCGGCGCGGGTGGAGTCGTCGGGTGAAGCCTACCTGGTGCTGGGCCTGATCCTGCTCCTGATGCTCACCGACATGGGCGCCGAGGCCGCCCTCCACGCCGCCGGCGTCCCCACCTACGGTTTCCTGGGCGCCGCCCTGGGCCCGCTCGTCGCCGGCTGGGACCGGACGGGCCTGCAGGCGCTTTACGCCGGTTCCTTCTGGGTCCAGGCCGCCACGATCCTGTTTTTCCTCAACATCCTCCCCGGGTCGAAGCACTTCCACGTCATCACCTCGCTGCCCAACGTCTTCTTCCGGAAGCTCGAGCCGGCCGGGCGGCTCCGGACGCTGAACCTGGAGGACGAAAACGCCGAGAGCTTCGGCGTGGCCAAGGCCCAGGAGCTGGACTGGAAAGTGCTCCTGGACGTCTACTCCTGCACCGAGTGCGGGCGCTGCCACGAGCACTGTCCCACCCACACCACCGACAAGCCCCTCTCCCCCAAGCGGATGAACGACCACCTCAAGGCGTTCGTCTACGCGCACGAGCGTGAGCTCGCCGACGGCCGGACCGGCGAACTGCCCGACCTGTTCGCCGCCGGCGCCGTGGGCGAGGACGAGATCTGGGCCTGCACCACCTGCGGTTTCTGCGAGGACGCCTGTCCGCTGTTCATTGAGGAGGTCCAGTGGATCGTGGACTTCCGCCGTTACAAGACCCTGACGGAAAGCAAATTTCCCGAGGAGCTGACGAAGGCGTACCGCGGGCTGGAGACGAACTCCAACCCGTGGGGGATCGGCGCCCACAAGCGGGCCGAGTGGGCCGAGGGGCTCGGCATCCCCACGGTGGGCGAGGCCGAATCGTTCGAGTGGCTGTTCTACGTGGGCTGCTCCGGCAGCTTCGACGACCGGAACCGGAAGGTGGCCCAGGCGTTCGCCCGGCTGCTCCAGAAGGCGGGCGTCTCGTTCGCCATCCTGGGCGAGGCGGAAGGGTGCTGCGGCGACGCCGCCCGGCGCACCGGCAACGAGTACCTGTTCCAGACCATGGCCCAGGCCAACATTGAGACCTTCAAGGAGGCCGGGGTGCGCCGGATCGTCACCGCCTGCCCCCACGGCTTCAACACCCTCAAGCACGAGTACCCGCAGTTCGGCGGCGAGTTCGAGGTCTGGCACCACTCCCAACTGCTGGAACGCCTGGTGCAGGAGGGCCGGCTCACGCCCGGCCGCCGGCTGGACCTGGACGTGGCCTTCCACGACTCCTGCTACCTGGGACGCTACAACGGCATCTACGACGCGCCCCGCAACGTGATGGCCGGCATCGCGGGGGTGAAGGTGTCGGAGCTGGCGCTGCACCACCGCCAGGGGTTCTGCTGCGGCGGCGGCGGCGGCCGCATCTTCATGGAGGAAAGCCTCGGCTCCCGCATCAACCACCGCCGGATCGAGCAGGTGCGCGACTCCGGCTGCTCCACCGTGGCCCTGGCCTGCCCGTTCTGCAACACCATGCTCTCCGACGCGGTGAAGGAGAAGGAGCTGGAGGGTGTCGTGGTCCGCGACATTGCCGAAATCCTGCTCGAGGCCGTTGAATAGCCGGCTGATTTCGGATACCATGAACGCATCCGTCCATCACGCCGGCGCCCGAAGTCGCCGCGGAGGCGTCGATGCCTGAAGGCAATTTCTGGATCAATATCGGCGGCTGTCTCGTGCTGGCGGGAGCGGCTGTGACCGCCATCGTGCTGGTGGTCGTATTTGCCCGCCGCCACCGTCGCCTCGAGCTGGCCAGCGCCAAGCGGGCCTTTGAGGACTGCCTGGCCCAGCTCCGCAAGGACCCCAGGAACGCCGACCTGAAGCGGGAAACCGTCCAACTCGGGCAGTGCTACTCCCGGCTGAGCATCGGCCGGGACGGACGGCCCGCGTTCGACGAGGCGGCGCTGAACAAGGCCGTCGCCGCCGCCTGTCCGCCGGAACTCTATCCGTCGCCCGTCGAAGACAGTCTCGAGGCCCGGCTGGAACAACTGGCCCGCTACCGCCAGCGCGGACTGATCACGGAACAGGAATACAAGCAGAAGCGGGCGGAACTCCTGGCCGGTGCCCCGCCGGCGGTGGACCGCTGGGGACAAAAGCTCGACCACAACTGACGCCGGCCATCCCGTCACGATCGGGACGCCGGCGGCGGATGGCCGAGCGCCCTGGCGGGATTGTGTCGCCAGCCGGGGACGGACTCCTCACGAAGCCAGGCTGATCACCGGCAGCCGGACGGTGAAACAGGTACCCTTGCCCAGTTCGCTGGCCACTTCGATCCGGCCGCCGTATTTTTCCACCGTGACCTTGACAATGGCCAGACCCAATCCCGTCCCTTCCTTCTTCTCACTCTTGGCATTGGAGGCCCGGTAGAATTCCTCAAAGATGCGCGGCCGCTCGTCGGGCGGGATACCGATCCCCGTGTCGGCCACCTCCAACCGGTAAAAATGGTCCGGCTCCAGCCGGCCGGTCACCTTCACCACGCCGAACTCCGGCGTGTAGGTGATGGCGTTGCTCACCAGGTTCACGACGATCCGCTCCAGGTCCTGGCTGTCGCCGCGGAAGATGGCATCCTGACTGTCTAATTGAATCTCCAGGCGCACCTCTTTGTGCGCGGCGTGAGCCCCCAGGTCCCCGGTGACCTTCCGGATCACCGCCTCCAGCGGGATGTCCTGCTTCTCCTCCTCGGCCACCGGCTGCCCGCCCCGGATCAGGTCCAACAGCTCGTTGATCAGCCCCAGCAGCTCGTTCAGCCGGCAGCTGGAGCGGCGGATGAGATCCACCACCTTGGCAGACGCCTCGCCGGCGAGACCGTCCAGGATCACCCGCAGCATGCTCTGGGTGGCGGCCAGCGGACTGCGGATCTCGTGGGAGACGATCCGGACGAAACGGGTCTTGGACTCGTCCGCCCGGCGCAGCCCGTCATAGGCGTCGCTGAGGTGGTCCTGCAACTGCATCAGCTTCTCCTCGCCCTTGCGCAGGTGCTGGATCACCGTGGTGGACAGGTAGACGGTCAGCAGAATCAGGATCGAGAACGAGCCGAGGAACAGCAGGATGTAGTGCAGGTTGTCGTAGCGCGGGGAAGGCAGGAATCCGGGGAGCTGGATGGGCGGATAAAACCCGGCATATTCCAGCATGGCCATTCCCGAAATGATGACAATGGCGATGAGCCCGTGACGCAGGCACGCCCGGCGGCTCACCAGCATGCCGGCCAGAATCACGTGGAAGATGAAAAACGGAAGGAAGGGGCTGTCGAGCCCTCCGGTGATGTGGCAGAGCACCGCCAGCGCCAGCCAGTCCAGCAGGATCTGCAGGTGGAGGCTGCGCTTGGGTCCCAGATGGGGCAAGCCGACGTGGATCAATACGTTGTAGGCCAGAATGGCCAGGCCGACTCCGATCACGGGAACGACGCGCATCTCGGGCAGGGCCAGCGCCGCGACCAGGCCGAACAGGATCACCGCCGCGCCCGCGATCCAGCGCAGCCGCACCAGCCAGTGGGCGCGTTCATCGACGGCTTTGTCCAGCGGGATGATGCGGATTTCCATCTCTGCTCCCGTACTTCCAGCCCGATCCCGTCTCTGGCGGGACCGGTGCGCCTTCCGCGACCCGGGCTTGGACAGTCATGATGTATTATCTTCCGAAGGCCCGCCCATGAGAAGACATTCCTGAATGGTCGTTTCCCCGGGGGTCGCGGTTGGGCAACGGGCATCGGACCCGTCCGGGGGGAAGTCTGCCCCGGGCTCGCCCGACCGAACCTGCAGCTCGGTCCAGATCCGCTCGGCCAGCTCCCGCGCCGCCGCCGCCACCCGAGGCGTGAGTTCCTCGCCGAAGGCGGTCGCGTCGGCGATCTCGATGCCGTAGATGGTCACGGTCTGCGGCATGGGGATGGCCAGCCGGGCCGCCAGGTCGAAGGCGGTGGCGACGTGGATCTCGTGGCCGCACACCAGCCGCGCGCTGCCGGCCACGTCGTCGAGACCCAGCCGGCGGATTCGTCCGGGAGCGGGCTCGGGCACGGTGAGACTGTCCACCAGAATGACCCGGTGAAACCCGGTCAGGAGATCGATGAGCTCGAAACCGCCCCGGGCGCTGGTCCGCACCTCCACTCCCGGCTGCGGCTGGCGGACCAGCCGGGTTTCCAGGTCCGCGGCGACCGCCAGCCCGGCGGCGTCATCGCCCAGGATGGGGTTGCCCAGCCCCAGCACCAGCACGCGTCGGGCGGCAGCCGGGCCGGTCTGGGCGATGACGGGTCGCACCGGGCGGCCTCAGACGGTCGCCGGCTTGGGCACGCCGGCGCGGGCGGTCTGGCGTTCCCGCGCCGCCTCGAGAACGGCCACGATGTACTTGGACACGGGCCGGAAGATCAGATGGGCCCATTTGCCGAACGGAACCTCCACGATGAGCATGGGCACCGCGATCATCAGGTGCACGACGTACGCCACGTAGGTCGGATACGCCAGGTCCATCAGCCGCAGGATGTTCACCACGATGCCGGACAGCGCGGTCAGCAACAGCAGGATGAGGAACATCCAGTCGGTGGGATGGGAAAACCGGTGGATGGGCTCCTTCTTCTCCAGCCGGCCGCGGATGGCCAGCAGGGTGACCGCGAGCAGCATGAGCGTCGCGTAGTAACCCGGAATGCTCGTCCAGTGAAACTCGGCCTTGTCCACCTGAAAGATGGGCAGGAGCAGCACCACGAGCAGCAGCATCGTGCCGTAGCCCGTCACCAGCAGGAAGTGCTGCAGCCATTTCAGGCGGGTGTCGTTGTCGCATTCCAGCCAGCGCCGCTGGGTCAGCCCGTGCACCACCATCTGGTAGAACTTGGTGAACCAGAGCGTCAGGGGGATCCGGACGCCTTTCTCGCCCCGGACGACGAAGTAGATCATCCGGAACGCGTTGGTCCACAGCAGCAGGCCGAGAACGACGGCCAGCACCCAGTCGCCGATGTGGACCCATTCGGTTTTGGCGAAAATGGCGACGCGGACATGCTCGCGCGCCTCCACCGGCAGGTCGCGGAAGCCGAACGGGATGCCCAGCCAGCCGGGCACCACGAACAGCGCCAGCACCAGCAGCGCCCCGGCCGCCAGCAGGCCGATCTCCCAAACCTTGCTGAGGTACAGCTTGCGGGACAGGCCGGTGAAATCGTACTGCGCCGTCAGCCATCGGCGGGTGGCCATCATCAGTTCGCCCGGGAAGGCCTCCCGGGGACAGGTGTCGGAGCACGTGCCGCAGTAATAACACAGCCACGGCTCGGGCGCTTCCACCAGCTTGTCGCGCAATCCGAGCTGGAGGTAGCGGATCATCCGGCGGGGAAAGACCGTGTCGCCCTTCGACAGCGAGCAGACGGCGGTGCAGTTGCCGCAGTTGAAGCATTTGTTGACCGTGTCGGCGCCGTATTCGGCCACCTCGGCGGCCAGGCGGGGATTCACTCGGCTGCCCATCCTCACACCTCCTTCAACCGGTAGCAATAATAGTCGCCGCGCAGTTCCTCCTCGACCAGCTTGCCGTAGCGGCGCATGGCCATGACGTTCCAGACCACCTCCTCCGACGGCAGGCCGCACCGGGCGGCCAGCTCGGGGATGGTCCGCGGCGCCTCTTTCAACGCCTCGAGGAGCGCCTTGCGGACCTGGGTCTGCCGCTTGAAGTACTCCTTCTGCTCCGGCGGGCGCTCGCCCTGGCGCTCCCGCAGGACGTCGATGGGCCGCTTGGCCCTGACGCCGCGGGCCGCGCCTTCGGCCGGGGCGGCTGCTTCGTCACCGACCGAACCGGCGATGGGTCGTTCGTTTTCCGACATGGTGGCTCTCCCTGCGGTCATGATCCGCCCGGCCCGCCTCGCGACGGGCCGGGTTGAAGCATCAGTGAACCTTGGTCGGCTCGATGAAGCGCTCGTGATATCGCGTCGCTTCCAGATAGATGGCGGCCTCCATGGCCGCGGCGCCGGCCTCGACGATGGCGTCCGGGATGTCCTTGGGCCCGGCGGCCACGCCGGCGATGAACACCCCGCGCCAACTGCTCAGCGCCGGGCTGATCTTCGGCGAGATGGAGCGGAAAAAGCCGTCCTCGTCGAGCTCGGCGGCCAGCACCCCGTCGCCCTGCCAGGCCGGGATCAGCCCCTGGGACAGCACCACCAGGTCGTAGCGCTCCTCGGCCACCCGCCCCCCCTCATCCAGCAGCTCCACCCGCAGGAGCAGGTCCTTGTTCTCCAGCTCGGTGATCCGGGCCACCTTCCCTTTCATTACGTGGACCCCCTCCTGCATGACCCGGCGGTAGAACTGCTCGTAGCCCTTGCCAAAGGCCCGGATGTCCATGTGGTAAATCGTCACGTCGACGTCGTGGATGTAGTGCCGCAGCAGCAGGGCCTGCTTCAGGGCGTACATGCAGCACACTCGCGAGCAGTAGGGCACGCCGATGGAGCGGTCGCGGCTCCCGGCGCACTGGACGTAGGCGATGCGGCGGGGCACCTTGCCGTCGGACGGCCGCAGCGGCCGTCCGTAGGGGCCGTTCGACGACTGGATCCGCTCCATGGCCAGGGGGTTCATCACGTTGATGAGCTTCCCGCCGCCGTACTCCGCCTTGCGCTCCATCGGCGTGATCTGGAGGCCGGTGGTGACAATGATGGTGGCCACCTCCACTTCCACGTCCTCCGGCTGCTGGGTATAGTCGATACAGTTGGCCGGGCAGGCCTTCTCGCACCGGCCGCAGAAGGTGCAGTACGTCGGATCCAGCACCGCCACCTGAGGGATGGCGTTGCCGTGGGCGATGTAGATGGCCCGGCGCGCGCCCAGGCCGTAGTCAAACTCGTGCGGCACATCCACCGGGCAGACCAGCTCGCACTGGCTGCAGCCGATGCACTTCGACTCGATCACGTAGCGGGGCTTTTTCTGCAGCTTGATCCGGAACCCCACGTTCAGCGGTTCCACCGCCTTGACCTCGGTGTAGGTCTGGATGCGGATATGGGGGTTGTGGGCGGACTCCGCCATGCGCGGCGTGCAGATGCAGCTGGAGCAGTCCAGCGTGGGAAAGACCTTGTTCAACCCCACCATGACCCCGCCGATGGACGGCTCCTTTTCCACCAGCAGGACGTCGTAGCCCTGCTCGGCCAGATCCAGGGCGGCCTGCATGCCGGCGATGCCGCCGCCGATCACCAGTCCGTCGTAGTTTTTTTTCAGTTCCGTCATGGCCACATCCTTTTCTGAAGCGCTCAGGCGGTCGGGCGATCGCGCCGGATCTCCCGGATCACTTCGCCGTCGGGGCGCCGGATCCGCACGATCAGGGGCATCTGCCCGGGAAGACTGTGGGTGGCGCAACCGTAGCACGGGTCGTAGGCCCGGAACGCCATCTCGATCATGTTCAGGATGCCTTCCTTCACCTCGCCACCGCGCCGGATCAGACTCTGGGCCGCCTTCTTGACCGACATGCAGATGGCGGCGTTGTTGTTGGTGGTGCCCACGATGAGATTCACTTTCTTGACGATGCCGTTGTCGTCGGTGACGTAGTGGTGAGTCAGGGTGCCGCGGGGCGCCTCCACGATGCCCACCCCCTCGCGGGGCGTGCCCAGGCAGAGCGTCCGGTAGTTTTCGGGATGAGTGATCTCCGGATTCCGGATCAGCTCCAGCGCCCGCTCGGCTGCGTTGATCATCTCGACCACCCGCGCCCAGTGAATGGCCAGGGTGTGGTGGACCGGCGTGCGCCCGCTCCGGTCGCCGGTGAGGGTCTCGAAGTACTGCTCGTAGGCCTCCTGCGCCACGGGCGTGCTCATGCCGTCGGCGGCGTTGAGGCGCGACTGGGGCGTCGCCCGGTACACGCCCGACTCCTTGCCGTCCACCAGGCCCTTCCACCCCACGCCTTTGAGGTAGGGGAATTTCAGGTAGCTCCACGGCTCCACCCGCTCGGCGATGTGGTCCATGTACTCGTGGGGGGCGTAGCGGCAGAACTCCACTCCGTCAGGATCCACCACCCGGACCTGACCCTCGTAGAAGTTGACCTTGTTGTTTTCGTCCACCAGCCCCATGGAGTACGTCCGGTGGATGTAGGGACCGTTGACGATGAGGTCCAGATACGCCGGGTTGGCCAGGACCAGGTCGTGGAACAGCTTCAGCGTGAACTTGCCGAAATCCACCATCCAGCGGGCGATCTCCTCGAGGCGCTCGCGCTCCGCCTGGCTGATGGGCTTGCTCATGCCGCCGGGGATCGCGTTGACCGGATTGACCCGCTTGCCGCCGAAGATGGCGGCCGCCTCGTGACCCCAGGCGCGGCACTGGATCACCTGGCCGCCGATCTCCACTCCCACCTTGCCGATCACGCCGATGATGTTGCGCGTGGCGGGATCGGAGTCGGGCCCCATGACGAAGTCGGGCGCGCCCAGGGCGTAGAAGTGGGTGGTGTGGTCCGTGACGAAGAAGATGTTGTACTGGAGCTCCCGAAGCATCCTGGCGGTGGGGGGCAACTCCACTCCGTAGACGGCGTCGCACGCCTTGGCGCTGGCCATGTGGTGGGCTTCGGGGCAGACGCCGCAGATCCGGGGGGTGATGCGGGGCAGGTCCTCCACCGGCCGGCCCTCGCAGAATTTCTCGAATCCGCGCAGTTCGGGCACCTGGAAGTAGCAGTCGGCGACGGCGCCCTCGGCATCGAGAAAAATGTCGATCTTCCCGTGACCCTCGAGGCGGGTGATGGGATCGATGCTGATCCGCCGGTAGCCTTCCTTCGTGTGAACATGGGGCGTGGTCATGGCTGCCTCCTCACTTGCGGGCCTTCAGGTGGCTGGACGCCAGGGTGAACCGGTAGAAGGTGCCCGTCGGGTCGGCGATCTGGTCGATCAGCTCCTGGGCCTGCTCCTCGGTCCGGGCGTCCAGCATCGAGGCGATGGCGCTGACCATGGCCGTGCCCTGGTCCACCACGTCGCCGGCGGGGCCGTAGCACCCCTCACACGGCATGCCGGCCGCGGGGCAGAGCGCGCCGCAGCCGCTGCGAGTGGCCGGCCCGACGCACAGATAGCCCTGCTCCAGCAGGCACCAGCCCGGCTCCGGGATGGAGGTGTGCACCCGCTTGAATTCCTTGATCCGGACATTCCGCTTTTCCAGTTTGCACTCGTCGCAGACGGCTTTGTCGTAGCAAGCCACCTTGACGTTCCGGTTCTGCAGCGGCACCTGGCCGCCCGCCAGCGCCAGGATGGCCTCCCAGACCCGGTCGGACTGCGGCGGACAACCGGGGATTTCGTAGTCTACGGGGACCACGTCCTTGAGGCGCAGCACCTGGGGGTAGAACCGGGGGATCTCCAAATCGCCGTACTCGGACGGCGTGACCGGCTGGGGCTCCACGCCCGCCGGGTTGTCGATGGACGGATTGTCGTGGTAGCTGGCGTTGAAGATGCCCTTGACCGTCTTCAGGTTGGCCAGGGCCGGAATCCCTCCGTCCACGGCGCACTGGCCGTAGGCGATGAGGGACTTGCTCTTCCGCCGCAGCAGCCGGGCCACTTCCTCCTGCTCCGAGTTGCGGATGCCGCCGTTGTAAAAGCAGAGATCGATGTACCCGTCCGGATAATTGCGGACATCCTCATACTTGAAGTCGGCGGCGCAGGGCCAGAAGACCACGTCGGCGATTTTGATCAGCTCCAGCAGGTTGGGCCCGATTTCCAGCAGCGAAATATCGCAGCCGCCGCAACTGGCGGCCCAGTATTTCGCGATCTTCAGTTTCGCGACCGGAGCCGCGTTGTTCGGGTTGGTGCTCATGTCACTCTCCCCACGCCTTGAGATCCATGCCGTGCCCGACGCCGCGGGCCCGCATCAGGCCGGGCCAGTCGAGGGGGCCGAGCCGGCGGACCTGCTCGGTGAGTTCCGCGACCAGCTTGGAGAACTTTTCGCCCTCGGCCGCGCTGACCCATTCGTGCCGGAACCGCTCCGGCTCGATGCCCATGTCCAGCAGGATCCGCTTCAGGAGCGGCATGCGGGCCATGGTCTTGTGGTTGCCGGTGATGTAGTGGCAGTCGCCGATGTGGCAGCCGCAGACCAGCACGCCGTCGGCGCCGCGGGCGAAGGCGGTGGTGACCAGTTCCGGGTCGATCCGGCCGGAGCACATGACCCGGATGATGTCCACGTTGGGCGGGTACTTCATCCGGGCGGTGCCGGCCATGTCGGCCCCGGTATAGGAGCACCAGTAGCACAGGAAGCCGATGATGCGCGGCTGCCAATCCGGGCCGGCCGCCGGGCGGGGATCGGTAGGTGCGGTGTTCGCCGGTTCACTCATGGGAGCCTCCTGTTGGAAGGGGTTCCGGCATCATGTCGGCCAGCAGCATTTCCACCTCGGCCATGACCTGCGTGTCGGTGAAGCCGAACTGCTGGATGGCGTTGCTGGGACAGGTGGCGGCGCAAGTGCCGCAGCCGGTGCAGAGCGCCTCGTTGATGACGGCCACGCCTTTGCGCGGATCGCGGGTGATGGCCTCGTAGGGGCACACGGTCAGGCAGGTCTGGCAGCCGGAGCAGAGGTCTTCGTTCACGCGGGCGATGAAGGGGTCCATCTCCACCTGGCCCTGGGCGATGAGCGCCGCCGCCTTGGACGCGGCGGCGGCAGCCGCGGCGCTGCATTCGGTGATGTCCATGGGCCCCTGGCAGGAGCCGGCCAGGAACACGCCCGAAACGGCCAACTCCACCGGTCGCAGCTTCGGATGCACCTCGAGCAGGAAGCTGTCGTAGCCCACCGCGCACTTGTACATGTCCACCAGCTCGGAGATGTCGTGGGGCATCACCCCGGTGGCCAGGACGACCACGTCGACGGGGACCTCGACATCCATCCGGTTGGTCAGCATGTCCTGAACCATGATCACCACCGGTTTTTCGCCGCGGGGATCATGGCGGACCTTGGGCAGCCGCATTGGATCGAAGCGGATGAAGATCACGCCCCGCTCGGAGGCGCGCTCGTAGTAATTCTCATGCCCGCGCCCGTAGGTGCGAATGTCCTGGTAGATGTCGTAGATCTCGATGCCGGGGAATCGCTCCTTGATCTCGTTGGCCTGGTGCAGGGCGGCGGTGCAGCAGGTCCGGGCGCAATAGTCGTTCACCTTGCCGGAGGGCTGGGGCATGTTGATTCCCTCGTACTGGCGCGCCCCGGCGCAATGGATGAACGCCATCGACTGGACCGGCCGGCCGTTCACCACAAACTGGCCGGCGGTGGGTCCCTCGGGGTCCAGGATGCGGATGAGCTGCTGCAGGGTGATCACTTCGGGGAAAATTCCGGAGCCGTATTCGCCGAACATCGGCTCGTACGGATCGTAGCCGGTGGCCAGCACGATCACGCCGGAGTGGATCTCGATCTCCTTCGGCTCCTGCGCCAGGTCGATCCCCTTCCCGCCCACCACGGCCTGGCACTTGCCGCACTTGGTGCAGGACCGCCAGTCGATGGCCGGCATCTGCGGCCAGCAACCGGGATAGGGCATGTAGATGGCCTTGCGGCGGGTCAGTCCGAAGTTGTATTCGGAGATGGTCTCCTCGGGGCACGCCGCCATGGCGATGCCCACCTGGGTCAGGCGCTTGTCCACCCCCCGCGGCGAGATCCGGAGCTTGGTCCGGAAATCACCCACGATGCCGGAGCTGGACATCACCTGGGCGCTGGTGTGGACGGTGACGAGGGGGTGATGCACCACTTCGGCGATCAGCTTGCCCAACAGCTCCTTGGCGTCCTCGTTGGAGGGGAAGAGCGTGTAGAGCTGGGCCATGCGTCCGCCGAGGAAGGGGGTGTTCTCCACCAGCGTCACCCGCATGCCGCGTTTGGCCAAGTCGCGGGTCGCGACGAGGCCGGCCACGCCGCCGCCGATGACCAGGGCGGACGGGTGGATCATGATCCGGCGCTTGGCGAGCGGCTGCAGGTGGCGGATCCGGCCCACCGCCGCCCGGACGAGGCGGGTGGCCTTGAGGGTGGCCGCCGCCTTGTCCTCCACCACCCACGACACCTGCTCGCGGATGTTCACATGCTCGAAGAGGTACTGGTTCAGCCCGGCCCGGCCCAGCGTCCGGCGGAAGGTCAGTTGGTGGAGCGTGGGGGAGCAGGCCGCGACGATGACGCGGTTCAGGCCCAGCTCGCGGATCTTCTCCTCGATGAGCATCTGGCCGGGATCCGAGCACATGAACATGTGCGTCGTGGACAGGACCACGTCGGGAAGCCGGCCCACCTCCTCGGCGACCCGGCGGACATCCACCACGTCGGAGATGTTGCCGCCGCAGTGGCAGATGAAGACACCGATGCGGATGGCTTCAGCGGGGGGAGACTGGGGGCGGTGCGGGTGTCGGTCAGCCGTCATACGTCCCTCCTGCCCGGTTCGACCGGCGCGCGTAGTTTCCATTCCCGGGTAACAAATAACCCTTCTCCTCCCGGGAGAACAGGTCGTGCTCGTATTAAGAACAAAAATTTCACCCAGTATAAAAAGCGGACAAAACAAATGCAAGCTAAACGTGAAAGAAATACATACCGCAGCCGTCAATCGGCCAAAAATTCAACATGATTGGATCGATGAAGTGATTCGGTCGAGAAGGGGCGCCCCTTCGGCCACGGGGAAGCGGCGGTTCGCAGGCCGCTTTTCAGATGCCGTAGAGACGGCGTTTTTCCAGCAGCGTCTTGCGATGGATACCCAGGACTTTCGCCGCCTCCCCCTTGCGGTTGCCGGTGGCCCGCAACACCTCCACGATGTGGTCTCGTTCCACCTCGGCCAGCGACCGGAGCGGGGGCGCCGCCGCCGCCCCCGGCGGGACCGGCAGCTCGGACCGCGGCACCGCCTCGCCGGGATATAGCAGCACCCAGCGCCGCACCAGGTTCTGCAGCTCCCGCACGTTGCCGGGGAACGGATGGCGGGCGAGCTGCCGGACGAAATCAGGCGCCAGCACCGGTTCGCGCGCTCGCGCGCGGCGCGCCTCGGCGCGGACGCAGAAGGCCAGCCACTCGGGAAAACCGGCGGGGTTGCTGCGCAGCGGCGGCAGCCCCAGCGTGAACAGAGCCAGCCGGTAGTAAAGTTCCTGCCGCAACACGCCCCGGCGCACCAGTTCGATCGGTTCGCCCTGGGTCAGCCCGATGAAACGGGTGTCGAGGGCGATCTCGGCGCGTCCGCCCATGGGCGTGAAGCGCCCCTGCTCCACCACGCGGAGGAGCTTGGCCTGCGCCGCGGGCGACAGGGAATCCAGCTCGTCGAACACCAGCGTGCCGCCGTTGGCCTGGAGCAGCCAGCCGCCGTGGTCATCGGCGGCGCCGGTGAAGGCGCCGCGCACGTAGCCGAACAGCTCGGTCTCGATGAGCGAGTCCGGCAGCGAGGCGCAGCCGATCTCGACGTATGGACCATCGCGGCGGGGACCCAGGCGGTGGGACAGGCAGGCGAACAGGTTTTTGCCGGTGCCGCTCTCCCCCCAGATGAGGCAGTTGGTGTCGGCGGCGGCAATGCGGCGGAGGGTGTCAAACGCCGGCCGGAGCGGTCCGGTCCCGAGGTGCATCTCGGCGACCAGTTCCGGCGGAATCACGCCCGCGGGTTCGGGCGGGGGCATGGCGCCTCCTCGTCAGTGCAGCGCGCGGACGTCCACGGCCTTGCCGTCCGCCCAGAGCCGTTCGAGTTCGTAGTACTCCCGGGTCTCGATCGAGAAGATGTGGATGATGAAATCGAAGTAATCGAGGAGCACCCACTCGGCGTTCTGGTAGCCTTCGACGTGGGCGGTCTCGATCCCCTGCTCCCCCAGCTTTTTCTGCAGTTCGTCGGCCAGCGTCTGGATGTGCTTCTCGTTGGCGCCCGAGCAGATGATGAAATAATTGGTGAAATTGGAAATTCTGGAGATGTCGATGATCCGGACATCAATGGCTTTCTTGCTGTCCAGGATGTCGTGGATGGTGGCGAGTGTCTCTTTCATTATCCTCCGTACAGGCTCGCTTTTTGGATGTAGCGCCGGACCGTCTCCGGGACGAGGTCCCGGCAGTCTGCGTGGGATTGTAGCATAACCCGCAATCCGGTTGAAGATACATCGGGCATGCCCAGATCGGCCAGGACGGCGCGGGCGCCGCCGGACAGCTCCGCCCGGATCCGTTCCGGCGGCCAGTCCCGGCCGTCCGCCACCCGGCCGCCGGCCAGCAATTCCTCCGCCCCGCCGCCCAGGGTCACGCCGGGCCGGGCCACGAACAGAAACCGGTACTCCGACAGCAACCGCTCCCACTCCCGCCAGAGCCGGAAATCGCGGAGCGAGTCGCCGCCGGCGATGAACACCGTCGCGGCGGCGGGCACGCCGCAGGTCGCGCCGAACCGGGCCAGCGCGTCGATCGTGTACGACGGGCCGGGCACCTCCAGCTCCAGCGGGCAGGGCACCCAGTCGGGGCGGTGGGCCGTGGCCAGGGCCACCATGGCGTAGCGATGCCACGCCGAGGTGACCGCCGTCCCCGGCTTGTGGGGCGGGGTGTGGCTGACGAGGAAATAGACCCGGTCCAGGCCCAAGGCCGCTTGCGCCCGCTCGGCCATTTGCAGGTGGGCGACGTGGACGGGGTCGAACGTTCCGCCGAGGATGCCGACGGACAGGCTCACGGCGCCACCGCCAGCATTTCGCCCAGCGTCCGCACCAGCTCCGGCAGACCGTCGCCGCTGACCGCGGAAATGGCCAGGAACGGCTGCTTGCGCCGGCGGCAATGCAGCCGCAGCCGCTTGAGCTGGGCGTCGTCGGTGACGGCGTCGAGCTTCGTGGCCACGACCAGCTGCGGCTTGTCGGCCAGCGCCGGGTTGAACAGCGCCAGCTCGCGGTTGATGGCCTTGAGTCGCTCCACCGGATCGCGCGGCTCCAGCCCGGAGACGTCCACCAGGTGGACCAGCACCCGGGTCCGCTCCACGTGGCGCAGGAACCGGTCGCCCAGGCCCGCGCCCGCGTGCGCCCCCTCGATGAGACCGGGGATGTCGGCCACGACGAACGTGCGCCACTCCTCGCAGCGGACGACGCCCAGGTGGGGCGCCAGGGTGGTGAACGGGTAATCGGCGATCTTGGGCCGGGCGGCCGAGATGCGCGAGATCAGAGTGGACTTGCCGGCATTGGGATAGCCCACCAGGCCCACGTCGGAGAGCAGCTTCAACTCCAGCACCAGCTCCCGCTCCTCGCCGGCGCGGCCCGGCTCGGCGTTGCGCGGCGCCTGGTTGGTGGCGGTGGCGAAACGGGCGTTGCCCCGCCCGCCCCGCCCGCCCCGGGCGGCCGCGAAGTGCTGGTCGGGTGCGGTGAAGTCGAACAGCACCGCCTCGGTCTCCGGGTCGCGCACCACCGTCCCCACCGGGACGATCACGGTGCAGTCGTCGCCGTCGCTGCCATGCCGGTTGCTCCCTTCGCCGTGCCCGCCGCGGCCGGCGCGGAAATCGCGCTGGTAGCGGAAATCCAGCAGCGTGTTCAACTGGCTGGAGCTGACGAGCACGACATCCCCGCCCTTGCCGCCGTCGCCGCCGCTGGGGCCGCCGCGCGGGACGAACTTCTCCCGCCGGAACGCGACGCAGCCGTTGCCGCCGGCGCCGGCCCTGACCTGGATGGTGGCGTAATCGATGAACATGGCCTGGTCAACTACCTGAAAAAAAAGAAATACAGGCGGAGCGCCTGTATTTCATTCTATCCCGATGTCGGAGGAAAGGAAACGGATTTACTCGGCCGGCGGAACGATGCTGACGAATTTCCCGCGGCTGCCGCGATCGCGGAACGCCACGATCCCGGTCACCTTGGCGTACAGGGTGTCGTCCTTGCCGCGACCGACGTTGAGCCCCGGCTTGAGCGGAGTGCCCCGCTGCCGGACCAGGATGCTGCCGCCGGAAACCAGCTCGCCGGAGAAGCGCTTGATGCCCAGCCGCTGCGAATGGCTGTCGCGTCCGTTTCTGGAGCTGCCCACACCTTTTTTATGTGCCATGGCGTCTCACTCCGTCTTCATGGAAATTTTGTCGATCTTCAGCGCGGTGTACGGCTGGCGGTGGCCGTTGAGGCGCTTGTACTGCTTGCGGATCTTCTTCTTGAAGACCAGCACCTTGTCCGCCTGGCCGTGCTCCATCACGGTCGCCTGAACGGCGGCGTGCTGGATGATGGGCGTGCCCACCAGGACCGCGTCGTCGGTATCGAGCAACAGGACGTCGTCGATGGTCACGCTCTCGCCCACGGGGACGTCGAGCAACTCCACCCGAACCACCTGTCCTTCTGCCGCCTTGTACTGCTTGCCGCCGGAACGAATGATCGCAAACACGGGAGGATACCTCCATCGATTTTCGAGCGGTGGATTATAGCCAGCCGCCGGGCGCTTGTCAACCGGAATGTTGCACGAAATCATTTCGCCGGCTGATCCTCGGCCGCGGCCGGCTCCGGCGTCGCCTGCGCGGCCCCGGTCCGGTCCAGTTCCTCCCGCGCCCAGAGGGGGTACTTCTCCTCGGCCAGCTCCACGGTGATCTTGCCGTGGAGCCAGCTCAGGTTCATCGGGTATTCCTCCGGATGCATGATGACGAAGAAGAAGTGCCAGACCAGGATCGCCAGGGTGGCCAGGATGGCTTCGTAGTAGTGGATCACCTCGCTGACCCGGATGATCCAGAAGGGAAAGATCCGGGTGGCCGCCACGGGGAACCACAGGACGAAGCCCGTCACGGCCATGACCGCCGTCCCCCAGACCAATGCCCAGTACTCGGCTTTTTCGGAGTAATCGTACCGCCGGAAGAGCGGCCGCTCCTTCGACAGGCCGAGGTGGTACCGGAGGTTGACGGCAACCAGGCGGATGTCCTCCCACATGAACCAGAGCGCCTTCAACTGGGCGCGGCCCTTGACGCTGAAAGCCAGGTACGCCAGATGCCAGGCGCCGGTGGCGAGCAGGCCCACGGCGAAGACGCGGTGCAGCACCGAGCGCACCGGTTCGGTCATGCCCAGCGCCCGCAGCCACTCGAAGAAGAAGCTGTCGGAGAACTTGAGCGCGAAGCCGGTCACCACCAGCCCGATGAAGGTGATGGTGAGCAGGATGTGCATCCAGATCTCCTGCGCGTGGAACCGGGTCAGGCGAGGCGCCCGGCTTTCGTGATGGTGCTTGCGGCGGAAGAAATAGTAGAGGATCAGCAGGTTATGGACCACCATGCTGCCGATGACCGCGAGGATCATCAGGACGTAGAAGGTCTGGAAGAAACCGGCCAGCTGGTTCTCTTCCAGGTTGGCCGTGGCGTGAGTGTAGCTGCGGGCGAACTCCGGCGTGGCGCCGGGATGGCAGCGGGCGCAGGTGGCGGTCACGTTGCCTGCCGCCACCGTGGAGGCCGGATCCCGTTTGGGCCGGATCATGTGGGATTCGTGGCAACTGACGCAGGTGGCCGCGCGCGGGCTGTTGAGCTTGAGGCTCAGGCCGTGGTATGAATCCACAAACTCGGCGGCGGCGCCCATCCGCGTGCCGTACTTGCGCAGCACCTTCGGGCTGGTGTGGCAATCGAGGCAGAGCTGGAAGCTGATCTGCCGGTTGAAGGTGGCTGAATCCGCCGCGTCGCGCCCCAGGATCTCGTGCTCGCCGTGGCAGTTGGTACACGTGGGCGAATCCGAGATGCCCAGCTTGAACGCCTTGCCGTGGATCCCCGCCAGATACTCGTCATTGACCTTCGGATGGCACTTGCCGCAGGTCTCCGGGATCCGCCACCGATGGATGCTGCTCTCGGTGTCGGCGGAACCGCGCAGGTCGTGGGTGCCGTGGCAGTCGGCGCAGGAGGCCGCCTGCAGGTTCCCCTGGCCGATGCGCCTGGCGTGCGCGCTGCGGGAGTAGCTCTCGAAGACGTAGGGCAGCAGGACCTCCCGATCCTTCAAGCCGTTCATGCCGTGGCATTTTCCGCACAGTTGCGATTCGTTGGACTTGTGGGTGGGTGATTCGGGGTCACTGGCCGGCAGCATGTCGTGCACGCCGTGGCAGCTGGCGCAGGTGGGCGCCGCCCCCTCTCCCAGCGCCGAGGTCTGGGCGTGGATGCTCCGCGCGTAGTCGGTCGTCACATCCTCGTGGCAGGACGCGCAGTCCGCCGGCCGCAGCTTCTCCGCGTGGGGAAATTCGGTGACGCCCTGCAGGCTGGTGTGACAGTCCACGCACGCCATGCCTGCCTGGCCGTGGACGGAGGCCTCGTACCGCTTCGGGTCCACGGTGTCGTGGCACTGGAGGCACGTCTCGGTGTCCGCCCGGGCCAAGCCGATTCCCGGAACCAAAACAGCCGCCACCAGCAGTATCCGAATGGATTTCATAGCGCGCACCTTTCGACCGGCGTTCTATATTCTACCGTGAAGATAGTATTCTACCTTGATTGGACTCGCAATCCCCAATTTGATCATTATCAAATGCCCGTCGGCCGGTCCGCGTTCCGATTCCTGATTCACGAGGCGGCGAAAACGGCTTGTGTTTCCGGCTAATTCCATATATGTATTGAGCATTAGCTGATTTTCCACCAGGCGGTGACGCATGAAAGTCATCCAGGACCTTGCCAAAAATCTCTGGATCAGCAAATTCAGCCTGCTGGGCGCCACCATGGTCACGGTGGCGGCCGTGCTCATCATCACCGCGTGGATACTGGACATGCTGGGAGTGGCCAGCGGCCCCTACCGCGACCTGTTCGCCTACGGCTTCCTGCCGATGGTGTTTTTGACCGGGCTGCTCTTCATTCCGCTGGGCATCTGGTTCGCCCGCCGGAAAGCCCGCCGCGACGGGACAGCGATCCGCCCGCTGGTGATCGATCTGAGCCGGCCCGAGCACCGCCGCCGGGCCGTTCTGATTCTGGCGCTGACCCTGCTCAACTCCATCATCCTTTCGGTGGCCATGTACGAGGGGTACCACTACACCGACTCCGACGAATTCTGCGGCACGCTGTGCCACACGGTCATGGAGCCCGAGTTCACGGCGTACCAGCGCTCGCCCCACGCCCGGGTGGGCTGCGTGGCGTGCCACATCGGGGGCGGGGCCTCCTGGTTTGTCAAGTCGAAGCTCTCCGGGCTGCGCCAGGTGTACGCGGTCATGGCCCATACCTACAGCCGTCCCATCCCCTCGCCCGTGGAGGACCTTCGGCCGGCCCGCGAAACCTGCGAGGCGTGCCACTGGCCGCAGTTTTTCCACGGCAAGAAGTCGGTGGTCCGGCGCAAGCTGGACGACGCGGCCGACGTGGGCAATCCCCTGGTCTCGGTGCTGCTGCTCGATATCGGCGGCTACAATTCCAAGTCGGAGCGGTACGAGGGCATCCACTGGCACGTGAGCCGGCACGCCCGGGTGGAGTACCTGCCGGCCGATCCGAAACGCGCCCGGATCCACCGCGTCCGGTCCGTCCGCGAGGACGGCACAGTGCACGAGTACTTCCCCCCCGACGGCATCCCCGCGCCGCCGGCCGGAACCGAGTGGCGCACCATGGACTGCGTCGACTGCCACAACCGGCCCACCCACATCTTCGACGAGCCGCAGGCGGCCGTGGACCAGGCCCTGCTCGACGGCAAGATCCCCGCCGCACTCCCGGGCATCCGCCCGCTGGCGCTGCGGCTCCTCACTGCCGCTTATCCCTCGCGCGACGCGGCCCGCACGGGGATCCGCGACGGACTGGACCGGCACTACGCCTCCCGGGAATTCGCTCCGGTCGACGCCGGCGCGATCAGCCGGGCCGCCGACGGGATCTTCGCCATCTACCGGCTGAACGTGTTTCCGGACATGAAGATGACCTTCGGCGTGCACCGCAGCCACCTGGGCCATCCCGATGGCGCCGGCGGCTGCTTCCGGTGCCACGACGAGGAGCACGCCACGACGGACGGCCTGGCGCTGTCGCAGGACTGCGAACTCTGCCACCAGGTGCTGGCCCAGGAAGAGCCGGAAGGGAGCCTGGACAAGGCGATCGCCGACGCGTTCCGGTAGGCCGCGACCGGAGCCGGCCGCAACGGACAGCGCCCGCAACCGAGGAGAAACGCGGCATGATCTGGCAACCCAAACGGTTCTGCGCCCGCTGCGGCGCCCCCCTGGATCCTGTGGGAGATGGCGCCGGCCGCTGCGCGCCCTGCGACACGACGTTTTACGAGAACCCGGTGCCGGCCGTGGCCGCCCTGGTGCGCGACGCCGCCGGCGCCATACTGCTGGTGGAACGCGGCCGGGAGCCGCAGGCGGGGCGCTGGGCCCTGCCGGGGGGGTTCATCGAAATCGCGGAATCCACCACCGACGCCCTGCGGCGCGAGCTGCGGGAGGAGACCGGTCTCGAAGCGGATCGCCTGGAACTGCTCGGAGTCGAGGACGAGCCCAGCCGCCGGTACGGGCGGGTGATCGTGGTGTGCTACCGGGTCGCCGGCTACAGCGGCGAGCCGGCTGCCGGCGACGACGCCCGCTCGCTGGCGTTCTTCCCGCCCGGCGAGCTCCCCGAGCTGGCCTTCATCAGTCACCGCCGCTTCATCGAGCAGGCCATCCGGTCCGGTTGAGACGGGTCAACCGAAATGTGTCACGGACCAACAATCTTTTGACACGGCGGCAATATTCAAATATCATTATCCGAAATGTAGATTGTCCAGGTGGAGTGAAATGAAGGAATCCGGCAACGGTCGAATGAAAATCGGACAGGTGGCCCAGATGCTCAGCGTCTCGGTCCCCACGCTGCGCATGTACGAACGGGAAGGGATCCTGATTCCGTGGAAATCGACCGGAGGAACCCGCTATTTCGACAAGCAGGACATCGATTGGATCCGCTGCATCCGCCGGATGATCTCCGAATTGGGACTCAACATCGAGGGAATCCGGCGGCTGCTGGCCCTGATCCCCTGCCATGAGCTGCGCGGTTGCGCCGCGGCCCAGTACGCGCACTGTCCCTGCCACCACGACGCCAGCCGGCCGTGCTGGAGCGTCGCCGGCGCCAGCCGCCGCTCCTCCCGGAAGGAATGCCACGACTGCCCGGCGTACCGCAATTCGATCAGTTGCAGCAATCTCAAGGGGTTGTTCGAAATCCGGCTCCGCCAGTTGGAAGCGACCGATAGCCGAATCGCCGCGGATCACTCGTCCTGATCGCTGCCGGCCATCGGCGGCAGGTATTTGTCCAGATTCACTTTCTCCAGGTAGGCCGGCATCTGCACCGGCCAGCCGAGCCGTTCCCGGATCTGGTGCTCCAGCGCCCGCATCTGCTCCCACTCGCCGTGCACCAGGAAGGTCATGCGCGGCGGGCGTCGGAAGTTGCCCAGCCAGCGGAACAGCTCGCCGGAATCGGCGTGGGCGCTGAACGCGTCGATGGCGCGGATCTCCGCCCGGATCGGGACGTTTTCGCCGTGGATCTTGACCTCGCGCTCCCCGTCCAGGATCCGGCGGCCCCGCGTCCCCTCGGCCTGGTACCCCACGAACAGCACGGTGTTGCGCCGGTCCGGAAGCTTGAGCTTCAGGTGGTGCAGGATCCGCCCCGCCTCGCACATCCCGCTGGCGGAGATGATGATCACCGGCTCGTCGATGGTGTTGATGGCCATGGAATCCTTGACGCTGCTGGCCACGCGCAGGTTGTGGCACAACAGGCGGCAGTCGCCCGGCCGCCCCCCCCGCGACACTTCGGGGTCGAACCGTTCGGGGTAATCGCAGAAGATCTTCGTCGCCTTGATGGCCAGCGGGCTGTCGATGTACACCGGGATCTTCGGGATGCGGTCGCCTTCCTGCAGCGCCCGGATCTGGTAGAGGATCTCCTGGGTGCGGCCCACCGCGAACGCCGGAATGACCACCTTGCCGCCGCGCCGGACGGTCCGGTTGATGACGTCGGCCAGTTCGGCCTGAATGTCGATGTCTTGGTGGATCCTGTCGCCGTAGGTGGATTCCATGATGAGGAAGTCGGCCTCGTCGATCGCCGCCGGGTCGGGCAGGATGCTCTCGCCGTAGCGGCCGAGATCCCCGGTGAACACCACGCGGAACGTGGTGTCGTCCTCGCGGCGCATGGTCAGCCGGACGATGGCCGAGCCCAGGATATGCCCCGCGTCCACGAATTCAAACTGGATATTCTTGTTGATGGGAAACGCGCTGCCGTACGGCACGTTCTGGAACTTTTCGAGCACCCGCTGGGCGTCGTCGGCGGTGTAGAGCGGCTCGGCGGGCGCGTGTTTCGAGAAGCCCTCCTTGTTGGCGTAGCGCGCGTCTTCCTCCTGGATGTGGGCCGAGTCGGGGAGCATGATCTCGCACAGGTCGTGGGTGCTCGGGGTGGTGAAGATCCGCCCGTCGAAGCCGTGGGCGAAAAACCGCGGCAGGAATCCGGTGTGGTCGATGTGGGCGTGGCTCAGGATGATGTCGTCCACGTATCCGGCGGGCAGCGGGAAGGGCTCCCAGTTCCGGACGCGCAGCTCCTTGAGCCCCTGGAACAGGCCGCAGTCCAGCATGACCACCTTGCCGCGGTGCTGGAGGATGTGTTTCGTCCCGGTGACGGTCCGGGTGGCGCCGGCGAACTGGAGAAAACTGCCCATGGTCCGCTCCTGTGCAAAAATCGGTAGACGCCATTATAGGGTCCGGACCCTCCGTTTGTCACGGCCAACGTCCGGCCGGCGCCCCGCCGGCCCGCGAAACGCCGCGCGAATGCTTGACAAACTCCCGAAGTTTCTATATTTTACAGGTTCGCCCGGGAGACCGATCAAGGAGACTCGCATGCGCCTGAGCCACTATTTCATGCCCACCCTGCGCGAGGTGCCCGCCGAGGCGGACGTGGTGAGCCACATCCTGCTGCTGCGCGGCGGATTCGTCCGCCAGCTGGCGGCGGGCGTCTACTCCCACCTGCCGCTGGCCCAGCGCGCCCTGCTCCGCATCCGGCAGATCATCCGCGAGGAGATGAACCGGATCGGCGGCCAGGAGTTTCACCTCCCCGCGATCCACCCGGCGGAGATCTGGCAGGCCACCGGCCGCTGGGAGGTCATGGGCGACAACATGTTCCGCCTCAAGGACCGCTGGGGCCGCGACATGTGCCTGGGCATGACCCACGAGGAGGTCTTCACCTCCATCGCCCGCAACGAACTGCGCTCCTACCGGCAGCTCCCCCAGATCTGGTACCAGATCCAGACGAAATTCCGCGACGAGCCGCGGCCCAAGTCGGGCCTGCTGCGGGTGCGCGAGTTCACCATGAAGGACTCGTACTCGTTCGACGTCGACTGGGACGGCCTGGACAAGAGCTACCGCCTCCACTACGACGCCTACTGCCGCATCTACGCCCGCTGCGGGCTGGACTACTTCGCCGTGGAGGCCCACTCCGGCTCCATGGGCGGAAGCCAGTCCCACGAGTTCATGGTCCGCTCCGACGCCGGCGAGGACCTCGTGGTCCGCTGCCCGGGTTGCGGCTACGCGGCCAACCTGGAAAAGGCCGCCAGCCGGATCGCGCCGGTGACGGATACCGACCCGGCCGGCCCCGAGCCGGTGCGCGTGGCCACCCCCGGCCAGAAGACCATCGAGGAGATCACCCAATTCCTCGGCGTCCCCGCGCAGAACCAGATCAAGACGCTGGTCTACGTCGTCGACTCGAAACCCACGCTCATCCTGATGCGCGGCGACCACCAGCTCAACGAGGCCAAGCTCGAGGCGCTGACCGGCACCGCCTTGCTGCGGCCGGCCACCGCCGACGAGATCGTCGCCGCCATGGGCGCCGACGCCGGCAGCCTCGGCCCCGTGGGCGTGAAGAACCTGCCCATCCTGGCCGACGAGGCGCTGCGCGGCCGGCGCAACATGACCACCGGCGCCAACGCCACCGACTTCCACATCCAGGGCGTCACGCCCGACGTGCACTTCTCCGCGGCGTACCACGACCTGCGCACCGTCGTCGACGGCGACCGCTGCCCCGCGTGCGACTCCGCGCTGGGGGTGTTCAAGTCCATCGAGGTGGGCCACATCTTCAAGCTGGGCACCAAGTACAGCGACGCGCTGGGCGCCTCGGTGCTCAACCGGGACGGCCAGTCCGTTCCCATCGTCATGGGCAGCTACGGCATCGGCGAGGAGCGGATCCTGTCGGCCGCGGTGGAGCAGTGCCACGACGACAAGGGCATCATCTTCCCCGCCACCATCGCCCCCTTCGACGTGATCATCGTCCCCGTGAGCATGGAGGACAGCCGGCTGGTCGAGACCGCCGACCGGTTCTACGAGGAGCTCCGCGCGGCCGGCCTCGAGGTGCTCTACGACGACCGGCCCGAGCGGCCGGGCGTCAAGTTCAACGACGCCGACCTGGTGGGCATCCCCGTCCGGATCACCCTCGGGACGAAGAAGCTCGCCCAGGGGCTGGCCGAGGTGACGGTGCGCCGCGAGGCCAGGGCCGTCGATTGCCCCGTGGACGAAGTGACGGGCCGCGTGACCGCCGCGCTGGCGGCGCTGCGCGCCGAGATCGAGGCCCGCCTCAGCGACATCCGTCCGCTGCAGTGAGCCGGGGGTGGCCATGAACCAGTCCCTGTCGATGGAGATCACGTTTTCCAACGGCAAGAAGCTGAGCATCCGCAAGGGGTCCACCCTGCTGGACATCCTGCGCCGCTCGCGGCTCAAGACCGCCATGCCGGTGGTGGCGGCCAAGATCAACAACCGTCTCACCAACCTCCGCCACAAGCTGCGCGTCGACTCGCGGGTGGAGTTCATCGACTGTGTCCACCCTGAGGGGTTCCGCGTCTACCAGAGCTCGCTGGTGTATCTCCTGGGCCTGGTGGTGGAGCGGCTCTTCCCCCGCGCCGAGATGAATGTGGAGCACTCCCTGAGCAAGGGGCTCTACTGCGAGCTGAGCAAGGAATCCCCCCTGACCAAGGACGAGCTGCGGCGCATCGAGGCCGAAATGCGCGAGCTCATCGCGCAGGACCTGCGGCTGGACAAGGAGAAGACCTACCTCGACGAGGCCCGCGAGTTCTTCCGCGCCACCGGCCAGAAGGACAAGATCCGGCTCTTCCGCCACTCCAACCCCCACACCATCGACATCTACATCTGCAACGGCTACCAGAATTACTCCGACTGCCCGCTGGTGCCCAGCACGGGCCTGCTGAACCTGTTCAATCTGGTCTTCTACCCGCCCGGCTTCATCCTCATCATGCCCGAGCCGTACGCGGTGGAGGTGGGCGAGACGGCGACGGTGCCCGAGTTCATCTCGCAGCCCAACCTGTTCCGCGTCTTCCAGGAGTACGGCCAGTGGCTCGACATCCTGGGCCTCGGCGACGTGGGCGCCCTCAACGAGCGGGTGGTGGCCGGTCACGCGCCCGAGATCATCCGCATCAGCGAGGCGCTCCATGAGAAGAAGATCGCCCAACTGGCCGACCAGTCGGTGGGGAGCCGGATCGTGCTCATCGCCGGGCCGTCGTCGTCGGGCAAGACCACCTTCGCCAAGCGGCTGGCTGACCAGCTCCGGGTGGACGGCCTGCTGCCCGAGGTCATCTCGCTGGACGACTACTTCCTCGACCGCGAGCAGACGCCCCGGGACAACCACGGCCAGTACGACTTCGAGAGCATCCGCGCCCTGAACATCGACCTGCTCCACGAGCATTTCGAGCGGCTCCTCGAGGGCCAGCCGGTCTCGATGCCCCGCTACAATTTCCACACCGGCCGCTCGGAGCCGGACTACCGAACCGTCACGCCGTCCGCCACCACCATCCTGCTGTACGAGGGGATCCACGCCATCAACCCGGAGCTCATGCGCAACCTGCCCATGCACCAGATCAAGCGGATCTACGTCTCGCCCCTGACCGCGCTGGCCATGGACCACCACAACCGCATCCCCACCACCGACGTCCGGATGCTGCGCCGGATCGTCCGCGACTACCTGTTCCGCGGCTACGACGCGCTGGTCACCCTGCAGCGCTGGCGCTCGGTGCGCCGCGGCGAGACCGCCTACATCTTCCCGTACCAGAAGGACGCCGACCTGTTCTTCAACTCGTCGCTGGTGTACGAGCTGGCCGTGCTGAAGCGCTGCGCCGAGCCGCTGTTGTACCGGATCAGCACCGAGCACAGCGAGTATTCCGAGGCCCGGCGCCTGCTCAAATTTCTCTCCTACTTCCAGGACATTCCGCCCGACTCGGTGCCCGACAACTCCATCCTGAGGGAGTTCATCGGCGCCAGCGCGTTCCGCTACTGACGCGGCGGCGGACGGAAGGCTCCCAGGAGCGCCCCATGTCCAACCGGCAGCACGAAACGCCCGAAGACGCCATGCGCCGCGTGACCGCGGAGATCGTGGCCCGCGCGGCCCCCTACGCCCGCCGCCGGGGCCTGGACATCCGGATTTCCAAGACCTCGCGGGGCGCGGGCACGCCCGTCGTCGAGCTGGATCCGTCCACGCCGGATGGGAAGGCGCGCCTGGCCGAGTACCTCGCCCGGCCGGCGCGGCACTACACCCTGTCGGGCCTGGGCGCGCCGGATGACCTGAACGCGGTGAACTGGCGGCGAGTGAACCTGCCGGCGGGCCGGCGCCTGCGGCTCACCGCGATGGTGGGGATCTCGTTCCTGCTCAAGGGCACGCCGTTCAAGAACCGGTGGTACCGCTGGATGGGCGTCCACGTGGGCCGCAACGTGGAGATCATGCAGATGGTCTGGCTGGACCACTTCCGCCCCGAGCTCATCTTCATCGGCGACCGCACCCTGGTGGGCGCCTTCAGCCAGTTCACCGTGCACGCCTACGAGGGGTGCGGCCGTTTCCGTTTCGGGCTGGTGGAGGTGGGCCGCAACTGCACCATCGGCGCCGGCGCCGGCCTCGGCATGATCAAGGTGGAGGACGACGTCCGCATCCTGCCGGGCACCGTGGTCTCGCCCTACTACCCCCGCATCAAGGCGGGCACGGTCGTGGGCTACGACCCGCCGCCGAAGTCGGCGCCGGCCGCGCAGGAGCAGACCGAGATGGTTGATAGTTGATAATTGATAGTTGAGGGTTGAGGGTTGAGGGTTGAGGGTTGAGGGTTGAGGGTTGAGGGTTCGTGCTCGTAATCGTAATTCGTAATCGTGATCGTAATTCGTAATCGAGGCTCGAGACTCGAGGCTAGAGGCTCGTTCCCGATCCCTCGTGCTCGTACTCGTAATCGTAATTCGCAATCGTGCTCGTAATCGTTATCGAGGTTCGTTCCCGTAACGCGTACATCGGACATCGGACAGTCCATCTTCACCACAGAGGGCACAGAGGACACAGAGTCTTTTTATGTTTTAGCCCGGATCTGAAACTGTCTCCAACACTCCGATTCACCCATTCACCCATTCACCGATTCACCAATTCACCGATTCACCGATTCACCGATTCACCGATTCACCGATTATTCGATATTCTGAATTTGCTCCCGGAGCTTTTCGATGTCGGCCTTGAGGTCGATGCCGAGGCGGCTGATCTCGATGAGGTCGGTCTTCGACAGGATGGTGTTCGCCTCGCGGTTGAGCTCCTGCAGGATGAAGTCCAGTTTCTTGCCCGCCGGCCCGCCGGCGGTGAGCACGTCGCGGAACTGCTGCAGGTGGGAGCGGAAGCGATCCAGCTCCTCGGCGATGTCGGCGCGCTCCGCCTGGTAAGCCGCCTCCTGGAGCAGCCGCGCCGGGTCCGGCTCCCCCGCCCCGGCCAGCAGCT
>CALAMB010000204.1 GCA_937925645.1 uncultured Acidobacteriota bacterium | reverse complement strand
CCACTCCTCGAACTCCGCGCGGGTCATGTCGGTGGGATAGAAGTTGGCGCCGCGCGGCTTCGCGGCATCGCCCAGAAAGGGAGTGTGCTGGTGCATCCGGTCGTAGCAGCCGTAGTTGATCTGGAAGAACTCGTACGCGTGGCGGCTGGCCGGGTCGGCCGACTGGGCCAGCCAGTCGCGTAGCCGGATGTTGTCGGGGGACACCTGGCGCCAGAAGATCTCGTCGATGTGACGGGCCGCCCGCACCAGGTGGCGGAGCACCACGCGCTCCCCGCGGTCCAGCGACGCGAGATCGGGCTGGAGTTGCACCGGCTGGTACGCGGCGAGTCGGCGGCTGACGTCGGGCAGGGGTTTCGGGGCCGCTGGCTGGGCGGCGGCGGTCCGCCGGGGCGGATCCGGCGGGGTGCCGCATCCTCCTCCGACGGCCAGGAGGAGCAGCGCCGCGGCCGGCGCAAGCCGTCGTCCCACCCACTTCGGGGCCATTCGAGTCTCTCCCTGCGTCAACCGCTTCTGCGTCCGCCGGATGCAACCAGCGCCCGCCGCGGCGCGGGCGGCGGGACAGTCTTCGGACGGCGGTTTCTAATTTTTACGCTTGTCCCCCGGGGATGTTTCGGGTAAAACGGGAACCGGGGGAACACCATGCGCCTGCGCACCATCCTGTTCTATTTTCTGATCGTCCTGCTGGTGGCGGTGACCCTGCTGGTCATCTTCCGGGACGGCGATCCGCCGCCGGCCCCCGAGCCGCCGGAGGCCACCGTCGTCCGCCCGGCCGCTCCCCCGCCGACGCGGGCGGCGGCGCCGCCGGACGACCCCGCCGACTGGGACGTCTTCGCCGACGCGCCGCTGGGCACCACCTTCCGCCGCGACCGCTACACCGATCCCACCAAGGGCGGCATCTCCGGCCACGTCCGCGACGCCCAGGGGCGGCCGGCGGCCGGGGTGATGGTGGAGATCATTGACGCCGTGGTGCTGGGCCAGCCGGCCCAGTTCTTCACCACCACCAAGGCGCACACCGACCGGAACGGCTACTACGCGTTCATGGACCTGCAGCCGCTGCGCTACTACTTTCTCTGCGGCACCGAGCGGGAGGTGCTTCCCGTCGGCGCCGGCGAGCTGCTGGTCCGGGACGTCGTCCTCCCCGGCAGCGGCAAGGTGTCGGGCGACGTGGTGGACTCCGCCGGCCGCCACATCTTCCCGGCGTTCGTCTACCTGATCAACGCGCAGGTCCGCCTCGTGACCCGCACGACGGAGACGGGCCTCTTCCAGATCGCCGGCGCCCCCCCCGGCGAGTACCAGCTCTTCGCCCGGGCCGACGGCTTCACCCCGTCGGCACGCAAGGATCTCCAATTGGCCGAGGCCGTGGACGAATCCGGCATCAGTCTGCTGCTGGAGACCGGCTGCGTGGTCAGCGGCGTGGTCCGCGACGGCGCCGGCCACGGGCTCCCCGGGATCATGGTGTCCACCGCGCCCGATCGGGAGCGGCTGGGCACCGTCAGCGCCCAGACCGACGCGGCGGGCCTGTTCGAGCTGGAGGGCGTTCCCCCCGGCCGCGTCACCCTGCAGGCCTGGACCGAGGGGACCTACACCCGCACCGGTCCCACCCTGGAAGTGGTGCCGCACCGTCCCAACACCGTCGAGATCGTGCTGGACGGCACGGCCCGCCTCGTGGTGCGGGTGACCACGTCCGACGGCTCCGACCTGCCCGAAGACCTCCACGTGACGCTGCGGCCCCGGAGCGCCCCCCGGGGCCGGGGCGCCGGCGCGGGCCTGCTCCGGGCGCAGCCGGACGCGACGGGCCGCTGCGAGCTGAACCGGCTGGAGGCCGGGCCGTACCAGGTGCAGGTGGAGACCGCCAGCCGGCTCTACCTGCCCGCGGCCGAGCGCGCGGTGGAGCTCCGCGAGGGCGCCGGCCAGGAGGTGGCCGTCCTCCTCGACCGCGCCGCCGCCATCAACGGCCTGGTCCAGGGCACCGACGGCGCGCCCGCCAAAAACTTCCGGGTGACCCTGACGCTGCGCGAGACCGGCGGCCGCGTGACGCGCCGCGCCGCCCAGTCCGACGCCGACGGCCGCTTCACCTTCGACCTCCTGTCCGCCGGCACCGCGACGCTGGAGATTCTCGCCAACGGCTTCCTGCCGGCCAAACAGGACAACCTGGCGGTGCCCGCCGGCGCCGACGTCCCCGTGACGCTCACCCTGGACCGCGGCACGCAGCTCGAGGGGCGCGTGACCGACGAGGACGGCACGCCCCGCCCCAACGTCAACGTGATCGCCCGGCCGTACGGCGACTCCTCGTTCCGCGCGGTCTCCCAGGCGGTCACCGGGCCCGACGGCCGCTATGCCATGAGCGGGCTGCGCCCCGGCACCTACGTCGTCTACGCCGTGCAGCGCGGCGCCGGCCGGTCCACTGCGTCCCAGAGCCAGACCATCACCGTCGAGCGCTCCGGCGCCCGCCTGAGTCTCGACATCACCCTGCGGCCGCTGACCCGGCCCGCGCCCCCGACCCGATGAGCCCCGCCCGCCCCATCGCCCTGTGCTACCGCTGCGAGGACCGCGACGCCGGCGACGTCTACCAGCGGATCGTCCCCAACGGGCTGCTGGCCGTTCACGGGCTGCTCCGCCGCGAGGGCTTCGACAGCCGCCTGTTCAACTTCAGCGGCCGCTCCTGGGCCGACGTGCGCGCGGCGCTGGCCGGCCTCAAGCCCATGCTGGTGGGCGTCTCCCACTTCACCTACAACCACGCCGCCAGCGTGCGGCTCTACCAGACGGTCCGCCGGGCCTGCCCCGGCGCCGTGGTGGCCGGCGGCGGGATGCAGCCCACCTTCCTGGACGAGCTGCTGCTGGCCCGCGTCCCGGAGCTGGACGTGGCGGTGCGCGGCGAGGGCGAGGGGCCGGTGCTGGAGCTGGCCCGCCGGCTGGCGGCCGGCTCGCGCGATTTCGCGGCGGTGCCGGGGCTGAGCTTCCGCGCCGAGGGCGACGTGCGCCGCACTCCCGACGCCGAACCGTGGCCCGACCTGGACGCGCTGCACGGCCCCGAGCGGTGGGACGCCCTCGACGGCGTCCGCACCGACGAGCAGCCCGGCTTCCTCGTCACCAGCCGCGGCTGCCCCGGCCGCTGCACCTTCTGCTGTACCCCCGCCTTCTGGGGGCAGCGGCTGCGCCGGCGCAGCGCCGCCGCCGTGGTGGACGAGATGGACCTGCTCCGCCGGCGCTTCGGCGTGACCTACTTCGGGATCCGCGACGACAGTTTCACCGCGGACCGGGCCCATGTTCTCGAGTTCTGCCGCCTGGTGCGGGCGCGCGGCCTGGGCGTGCTGTGGAACTGCCAGTCCCGGGTCAACCTGATGGACGAGGAGCTGGCCGTGGCCATGCGCCAGGCCGGCTGCGACCAGATCCAGTTCGGCGTGGAGTCGGCCTCGCCGCGGCTCCTCGAGCGGCTGGACAAGTCGGTCCGGCCGGAGCTCATCCCGCGCGCGCTGCGGGCGTGCCGCGCCGCCGGCGTGCGCACCTCGGCCTACTTCATCACCGGCGTGCCGGGCCAGACCGCCACCGACCTGGCCATGGACCAGGCACTGTTCCGGGAGCACGGCCTCCAGGACGGGATCGTGTCGCCGCTGTGCTACTACCCGGGCACGGCCCTGTTCGCCGAGGCCGCGGCCGCCGGGACGGTGGGTCCCGAGATCTTCCTGCAGGGGAAACCGGAGGCGCTCCACGTCCGCCGCGACGCCGCCGCCGCCCGCGACTACCGGGAGCTGGTGGCGTTCATCGAGGAGGCCCGCCCGCGCAACGCCTTCACCGAGGCGGAGCTGCGGAGCCACCTGGGCCGGACGGGCGAGTGCCTCTCGGCGCTGCTCGAGTGGGGCCGGTTCGCCGAAGGGCACGGCCGCCGCCGGCAGGCGCTGAACGCGTACATGGACATCGTCCGGCGCTGGCCCGGCTCCGCGTGGGGCTACCGTGCCGTGGCCGACATGCTCAACGGGCTGGGCCGCAAGTGGGACTACCGGGACTGGGAGGCCGCCGCCGCCCTGGCCGCCCGCGGCGAGCGGGTGCAGCAGCCGCCGCCGCCCCGCGTCTGGGACCACGGCATGGGGGATCACAGGCGGTAGCGAAGAGATAGGAGATAGGAGATAGGAGATAGGGGATAGGGGATAGGGGGGAAGAGTACGAAGATCGTATCGTGCTCGTGATTCGTAATCGTAATTCGTAATCGTGATCGTAATCGTGATCGTAATCGTAATCGTAATCGAGGCTGGAGGCTCGAGGCTCGAGGCTGGAGGCTCGTTCCCGCCATGCGGACTTCGGACATCGGAAATCGGACATCGGCACAA
>CALAMB010000203.1 GCA_937925645.1 uncultured Acidobacteriota bacterium | reverse complement strand
CCGGACCTGCGGCGGATCCTCCTGCCCGAGGACTGGACCGGCCATCCGCTGCGGAAGGATTACGACGTCCGGGGGCAGGACCCGCAATGGATCGCCCGCCACCTGGAACTGCGCGCGCCCGGCGACGCACCCAAGGAAGAGACACCCCATGAGTGACACCGCGCCAACGCCCGCCTCGACCGCCGCCATCCTGAACGAGGATGTGATGGTCCTGAACATGGGCCCCCAGCATCCGTCCACCCACGGGGTGCTCCGGGTGATCCTGAAGCTGGACGGCGAAAAGATCATGGATCTGGACTGCGACATCGGCTACCTGCATCGGGGCATCGAGAAGATCGTCGAGCACCGCACCTACACCGGCGCCGCCCCGTACATGGACCGGCTGGACTACATCGCCGCCGTGTCCAACAACCTGGCCTACATCGGCGCCGTGGAGAAACTGGCCGGCATCCAGGTGCCGCCCAAGGCGCAGTACGTCCGGGTCATCCTGACCGAACTGACCCGCATCGCCTCACACCTGCTGTGGCTCGGGACTCACGCCATGGACATCGGCGCCCTGACCGTATTCCTGTACTGTTTCCGCGAACGCGAAGATGTCCTGAATATTCTGGAGATGACCACGGGCGCCCGCCTGACCACCAACGCCTTCCGCGTCGGCGGGCTGGCCGCCGACATCCCCGACGGTTTCGCCGCAAAGACTCGCGCGTTCTGTGACATCATCGGCGGCCGGATCAAAGAGTATGAAGGCCTCCTGTCGGCCAACCGGATCTGGCTCGCCCGCACCCGCGGGATCGGGGCCATCCCGGCCGACGACGCGATCGCCATCGGACTGTCCGGACCGTCGCTGCGGGGTTCCGGGGTGAAGTGGGACCTGCGCAAGGCGTCGCCATACGAAGCGTACGACCGCTTCGAGTTCGACATCCCCGTCGGCGCCAACGGCGACACCTATGACCGGTACCAAGTGCGCCTGGAAGAGATGCGCCAGTCGCGGCGGATTATCCTTCAGGCCCTCGACGGCATGCCCGAGGGCGACTTCCGCGCCAAGGTGCCGCGCGTTCTCAAGCCGCCCCCCGGCGAGGTGTACCACTCCATCGAGGCGCCCAAGGGCGAACTGGGCTTTTATCTCGTCAGCGACGGTTCGGCAAACCCCTACCGCGTCCGCATCAAGGGGCCGTCGTTCTTCAACCTGCAGGCGATGCGCCGGCTGTGCGTCGGCCACTTCGTCGCCGACGTGGTGGCCATCATCGGCACGCTGGACATCGTCCTCGGCGAAATCGACCGCTAATCTCACGGGGAAACTGGCCCATGCTGGAACTGTTTAAGCCGTACACCGAAGAGCTGGTCAAGATCGTCATCCTGCTGGCGCTTGTCTCGCTGGCCATCGCCTACCTGACCTGGCTGGAGCGCAAGGTCATCGGACACATCCAGTCGCGGCTCGGCCCCATGCGGGTCGGCTGGCACGGCCTCCTCCAGCCCATCGCCGACGGGATCAAGTTCATCCTCAAGGAAGACATCATCCCGGCCAAGGCCGACCGCTTCGGCTTCGTCCTGGCGCCCCTGCTGGCGTTCATCCCCGCGTTCATCGTCTTCGCCCTGATCCCCTTCGACGGCCCGCAGGCCTTCACCGTCGGCGGCCAGACCTACAGCGGCTACGTGGCCGACGTCAACATCGCCCTGCTGTTCGTCATGGCCATCACGTCCATCTGCGTGCTGGGCCTGATCGTGGGCGGCTGGGCCTCGAACAGCAAGTATCCGCTCCTCGGCGCGCTCCGGTCGGTGGCCCAACTCGTCAGCTACGAGATTCCCATGGCCCTATCGGTCATGGGCGTCGTGATGATGGCCGGATCCCTGAGTCTCGTGCAGATCGTCCTGGCCCAGGAGCGGCTCGGCTGGTGGTTCTTCCTGCCGCAGCTCGTGGGTTTCGTGATTTACTTCATCTGCGGCGTGGCCGAAACCAACCGCAACCCCTTCGACCTGCCCGAAGCCGAGGCCGAGCTGGTGGGCGGCTACCACACCGAGTACAGCGGCTTTCGCTTCGCCCTGTTCTTCCTGGCCGAGTACGCCAACATGATCACCATCTCGGCGGTGGCCGCCACCCTGTTCCTGGGCGGCTGGCTGATGCCGTTCCCCTCACTGTTCGCGCCCTACCTCTCGTGGGTGCCGGGCATCGTGTGGTTCTCGCTCAAGGTGTTCGCCTTACTGTTCCTGTATCTCTGGTTCCGGGGCACGTTCCCCCGCTACCGCTTCGACCAGCTCATGGGGATCATGTGGAAGATCCTGCTGCCGGTCGCCATCGCCAACATCCTGGTCACGGCCGGGGTGATGCTGTATCTCAACCGATGACCGGGAGGACGTGCGCCATGGCTTCTGTCGCCCAGCTGGTCAGAAAGATCCTCTTTGTGGATCTGCTCCAGGGGTTGGCCATCACCATCCGGGAAATGTTCACGCCCGCGGTCACCGAACAGTATCCACGGCAGCGCTCCCACGTGTACGAACGGTTCCGGGGTGAACCGCGCATGGGCGTGGACGCCGACGGCCGGACGCTGTGCATCGCCTGCAACCTCTGCGCCCAGGTCTGCCCGGAGCATTGCATCACGGTGCAGCGGGAAAAGAATCCGGAGACGAAAAAATTCGAACTGACCGGTTACGTGTTCGACATGCGGCGGTGCATGTTCTGCGGCTTCTGCGAGGAGATCTGCCCCACTCACTGCATTCAGTTGACTCCGGACTACGAACTGGCCCGGTACGATGTGCGGGAGTTCGTCCTGGAGCTGCCGGCGCTGGAGCGGGGCATGGACAAGACCCACTATCGGAAGTGAAGGGAGAGCCATGGAAGCGCTAATCTTCTGGAGCCTGAGCGGCCTGATCGTGCTGTTCGCCCTGCTGGTGGTCAGCGCCAGGAATCCGGTCCACAGCGCCATCTTCCTGGTGGGCACCCTGTTGCTCATGGCCGGCCTCTACATCCTCCTCGACGCGGAGTTCATCGTCGGCGTGCAGGTCATCGTCTACGTGGGCGGGATCACCGTCCTGTACCTGTTCGTGATCTCGCTGATCGTGCTCAAGCGCATCCCGCTGGAAAGCACCCTGAACCGGCAGTGGCCGGCGGCGGTCATCGCCGGCCTCGCGGTGATGGTGGAAGTGGCGTTCTTTCTCCTGAAAGGCGACCTGTTCTTCCAGGCGTTCGAAAAGAAAAAAATGATCTACGGCACCGGTGAGACGGCGGCCATCGGCCGGGCGCTCTACGGACCCTACGTCTTCCCCTTCGAGATCGCCACCGTGCTCCTGCTCCTGGCCATCATCGGCGCGGTGCTCATGAGCCGGAAGCCGGAACGCGAACAGACCCCGGAGCCATAACCATGGAGATCTACAACTTCCTCGCCGTCAGCACCATCGTGTTCACCATCGGCCTGATCGGGGTGCTGGTGCGGCGCAACATCATGATCATCCTGATGTCGCTGGAGCTGATGCTCAACGCGGTCAACCTCAACCTGGTGGCGTTTTCGCGGCTGTGGGGCGGCGTGGTGGGCCACGTCTTCGTCATCTTCGTGATCACGGTGGCCGCGGCCGAGGCCGCGGTGGGCCTGGCCATCGTCATCGCCGTCTACCGGCACCGCGAGTCCATCAACATCGACGACATGAACCTG
>CALAMB010000202.1 GCA_937925645.1 uncultured Acidobacteriota bacterium | reverse complement strand
CAAATAGATAAATCCAAAATGTTTTTATCTGCAATATTAATAACACACCGAAATGATTCCGACATGCCATCCAAAAGGAGAACCAGTTTGAATCGAAGAATAAGTTATGAATATTTAAAGCTCGCGCCTGCAATTATTCTGTCGCTTTGTCTGAGTTTATGCGTTCAGGCCACCCAGAAGAGCACCTATCCGACTCTTTATAATTCAACGCAAAGGATTGTTCGCAATGGTACGGTTTTTTCAATCATTTATCCGCAAATTCTAAATGATGAAACGTGGACCACAATGTTGGGTGTGGTCAATCCACATACTGTTCCTGCACAATTACGTTTTGAAGCCTATTCGGCTGATGGCGGAAAGTTGGCCTCGGTCGAATCGCCAATTCTTGGGCCAGCTTGCCGTCTCTATAAAGAGGTAGCTGACATTTTCTCATCACTAACTGACGAGCAGTTGGCACAGGTTGCTTGGATCAAGGTGGTCTCCGACCATCAGCTGCACGGTTTTGCCGAATACCAGACCGCGGACGGGCAGCGGAAGATGTTCGCCGAGGCGGTCATGTCGCCGGCCAACCGGCTCTACATCCCTCACATCGCCGCCGAGATGCCGGAGGTGTGGTGGACCGAGGCCGGCCTCATCGCCGGAGTGGGCGCCAGCTCCAAATCGCTCCGGCTGGGCACCGGCGGACAATATCCCGTCAGTGACCTGAACGCCGACAACAGCCAGACCATGCTGGACTTGAACAGTTATTTCACCAGCGCACCGGGCAGTGGCGAGGCCGTGGGCGAGTGCCGCTCCTCCGAGACCGACCTGGGCGGGGTTGTCATGTTCGGGCGGAGCGATTCCGTCCAGGTGGCCTCGGCCCTGACGATGAAGAGCCTGCCCACCCGCACGCTCTTTTACAGCCACGTGGCCCAGGACGGTGTCTGGTGGACCGGCTTCACCATCTACAACGTCTCCAGCCAGACCGCCCACATCACGGTGTACGGCTACGACGAAGCCGGTCACCTGACAGGGCAGAACCAGGTGGAAGTCCCCGCCAAGGTCAAGCGCGTGGCGTTCGTGGGCGATTTCATCGGCGCCAATCCCATGCCGGCCTACGTGGTCATGCAATCGGACCAGCCGGTGATCGGCTTCGAGCTCTTCGGCGGCCAGAGCGCCCCCATCATGGCGGGGATCAACGCCGACTCGGTCACGTCGAAGACACTCTTCTTCAGCCACGTGCAGCTCAACGAAGGCGAGTGGACGGGCATCACCATGATCAATCCCGGCGAGGTGAATGCGGCCGTCACGGTGTACGGCTACGACGACGCCGGGCAGGTGGTGGCGACGGCGACGGCGCTGCTGGGGCCCCATCAGAAATGGGTGCGGTTCGTCCAGGACCTGTTCGGGGGGGCGGCGCCCGCCACGCTGTCGCACCTGCGGGTGGAGTCGGACCAGCCCCTGACGGGCTTCGAGCTGGTGGGCGATTACGCCCTGACCCGGCTGGACGGCCTGCCGGCGGTGGCCGGCGCATACCCGGCGGTTGAGGCGACCGTCGCCGGGTCGGACGTGGTGCTGAGCACGGGCAAGGCGGAGGTCCTGATCCCCGCCGGCGCGGTGCCCTCCGGCACCACCATCACGCTTGCCGAGCGGCCGCTGGATTGGCGCAGCGACGGGATGACGGAGCTGATCGGCAGCGCGTCGTTCTCGCTGGAACCGGCGGGGCTCGAGTTCGCCATACCGGTGACGATCACCCTGCCGCTCACGGAGAGCGTGTGGCAGAAATGGGCCGGACTCAAGAGCCGGACCGACGATCTGATCATATACGGCTGGAACGCCCTGCTGCAGATCTGGGAACCGCTGCCCACGGCAACCGGCGGCGACTCCCTGAGCACGACCATCACCGGATCCACCACCCTGGCCACCGGCCGGCCGATGGCGGTGCCGGACCTGTCCATCAAGATGACGTTTGACGTGAGGCCCACCTTCAGTCCGTGCCAGGGCTGGCTGATCATCAAAAAGGCGCCGAAATATGGCCCGATCAAGATTCTGGGCACCGACGATTTTATCTACAGCAGCTTGTACCTGCCGTATATGCAAAGAGCCGCGCAGGGCCAGGCGGACTCGGCGACCCTGGCCGCCGTCTACATCGACCTGGCCCAGCCGTGCGTCATCGATCAGCCGGGGATCATCCGGGCGGCAGTGGGCGAGTCCTTGTGGTGCTTCTTCGTTCCGACGAGCGACAATTCCTCCCCTGCGGCCTGCGCCGCGTCCTCCATGATCAGCTTCTGGACGGTCTCGATCTCCGATGCCGAGTACAGCGCCGTCATGAACAAGCAGTACCGCGTCATCATCCTGGACCAGAGCAATTGGGATACGTACAACCAGAATTATTTCCCATCCACCTCGGACCGGAAGGTCCATTACAACGCCATCGCCATCGATGAGCCACCCACTATCCTGTCCACCCCCGGCCGCCAGCCGGTGCTGCTGGTCCACGGCATCAACGGCACGGCCGAGTACTGGGGAGACAATATTCACAATCTGCGCGGTGGTGACAAAAGCGATGATATGTTCAACGCGTATGCGATGTTTCACATGGGCTGGGAGACCATCCCCCACAGTGCGGAGATGGTCCAGACCGCCCTCGACTACGTGCGGAGCCAACACGTCACCAGCGAAGTGGATGTCATCACCCATTCCTACGGCGGCGTCATCACCCGGTATTACTGTCTGGAGACCGAGCCCACCCTGTGCGGCAGCAAGATCGACGACCTGGTCATGATCGCTCCGCCGCACCACGGCTCGCTGGCGGCGGCCAAGTGCGTGCTGGGCGATCCGGTGGTGATCTTCCAACGGCTGCCCCTGGGCTGGACGAAAGATCCCAACATGCCCATCTACTCCGAGCTGGCGCCGGGATCGTCGAACCTGATGCAGATGGGCCAGCGACCGTTCCCCGCCGGCGTCAAGCCGCTGGTGCTGGCCGGGGTGGAAGCGATCGGCGGAGCCGCTGCGTTTCATACGGAGGGGGAATACTGCGAGGACGGTGTCGTTCTGGTGCCCGGCGCCTCGCTGCTGGATGCGACCACGCCTGTCCCGTTAGGCATCGTCGAGCTCAACCACATGGAACAGGCCACCGATGTCGACCTGTTCGAGGTGCTGAAGGGCTACCTGACGCGCGAGGGCAGCCCCGGATTCCCGGTGGGCGGCTCCGAGGTGGTCCGCTATTATTGGGCCGGTTGGCAGGAAGTCCAAAATGATCCCTGGGATTTCATGCTCTTCCATCCGTACACGGCTTTCCTGATCGTGGATGCGCGCCCGCTGGGTTCCGCCGTCGACGTCGTGGTGTTCGACGGGGAATGGCCCTCGGCCGTCACCGGTGTGGCGATGGCTGAACATCCCGCCAACTCGGGTATTTTCTACTTCCAGCGGTACGAAGGTGGTATCGACTATGGACTGAGCATCGACCTGTCCGACGGGGTTTCGAGAACCGGAACGGTGCACTTCCTGAACGCCGGCGGCACGGAAATCGGAACGATGTCGGGCGTTGCGCTCTACCCCGCTTGCACGACCATCGCCGTCCCGCTAACCCCGCCCGAGATCAAGACTTTCACCGCCAATCCGGCGACCATCACCGCCGGCCAGAGCAGCACGCTGTCGTGGAACGTGAGCAACGCCACGAGCGTGTCCATCGATCAGGGGATCGGCGCGGTGGGCCTCACGGACAGCCGCTCCGTCAGCCCCACGACCACCACAACCTATACCCTGACCGCCACCAACGCTGCCGGAACGGTCACGGCCACGGCCGAGGTGACGGTGCAGGGCGGCGGGATCCCCGGTGAAGTGTGGGGTGTCGACTCCATCGTGGGCGATTTGATGTATGTGCCGGCGGGGACATTCACCCAGGGCTCGCCCATCTCCGAACGGTGTCGAGAAGGGGATGAGCCCCGATTCACCCACGCCCTGTCCCGGAACCTGGCGGTGATGGCCACCGAGGTGACCCAGGGGATGTGGGCGGCGTTGAAAGCCGAGCAACCCACGCTGCTTGGCAATTGGAGTTATTTCCACGGAGCCGATCGGCCGGCGGAAAGGGTGACCTGGTTCGAGGCGGTGCTCTTCGCCAACCTGTTGAGCGTGGAGCAGGGCCTGACGCGATGCTACTTCACGGACGCCGAGTTCACCACACCTTTGACTTCGACGAACTACACCACCGGGCCGTATTACTGCAACTTCTACGCCTCCGGTTACCGGTTGTTGACGGAAGGTGAATGGGAATACTGCTGCCGGGCGGGGACGACGACGCCGTTCTGGATCGCGGAGCCGAACTACAACAAACAATCTTGCTCCGATTGCACGTCCGGTATGCTGCCGAACCTGGAGTCGGCGGCGGTGTTTTGCGCCAACAATCCCGGCGTCACGCCGGAGAATCCCGGCGTCACGTCGGAGGTGGCGACGAAGCTGCCGAACCCGTGGGGCCTGTACGACACTCACGGCAACGTGTTTGAGTGGTGCTGGGACCAATATGGCACATACCCAACGGGGGGCGCAACCAACTATTCGGGACCTGAATTGGGCTCTTCCCGGGTGTTCCGCGGTGGCAGCTGGCTCTTCGGCGCCAACAGCTGCCGGTCCGCCTTTCGGTACTACCGCATGCCCGGTTACCGCGACAAAGACCTGGGCTTCCGCCTGGTCCGGACGGTGGAGTGACGGCGGGGTTCTCCGGTCGCTGCGGCAGGCTTTCGTGTTTTCGCCCACCGGTCGACCCGGACCGGCGCGGCGGCGGGTTGGCCGGGCGACAGAATGGATGGGACCCATCGCCGGGCG
>CALAMB010000201.1 GCA_937925645.1 uncultured Acidobacteriota bacterium | reverse complement strand
AGCCGTTGCCCGCCGCCACCAGGATGGCCTGCGCGGCGACGATGGTCTTGCCGCTCCCCACGTCCCCCTGGAGGAGGCGGTGCATGGGCCACGGCGCGGTCATGTCGCCCACGATCTCCCGGATCACCCGCTTCTGGGCCGCGGTGGGCTTGAACGGCAGCGCCCGGCGGACCGTGTCGCGGATGGCGTCGGTGACCGCGATCCGGTGCGGCTTGGCCACCCGGCGGCGGCCCTGGTGCATGAACTGCAGGCCGGTCTGGAGCAGGAAGAACTCCTCGAAGATCATCCGCCGGTGAGCCGGCGAGGCGCCGGCGTTGAGCGCAGCCAGGGCGGCCGCGCGCGCGGCGGGCTCGTCTGCGTCCACCGCGGGGCTGTGGATCTCCCGCAGCGCGGCGAGCCGGGAGCAGAGCCCCAGCCGCCGGGCCAGCGCCTCGGGCAGCGGATCGGGCGCGGCGGCCATCCCGGCCGCCACCGGATACAGGAGCGCCCGGAGCTGGCGGCCGGTGAGCGGGCCCAGCTTGCGGTAGACCGGGACCACGCGCCCCACGTGGATGGTCCGCTCCTCGTCGTCGGCGACGATCTCGTACTCCGGGTTGCGGAACTGCAGGCGGAACGAGCGGGTATAGGTGTCGCGCTCGGCCCGGCCGAAGAGGACGACGTACTGGCCGTCATGGAACACGTTGCGCAGGTACGGCTGGTTGAAGAAGACCACGTTGACCGCCGCCGAGTCGTCCCGGACCACCAGTTCGAACAGCTTCATCCGCACCCGCGCGGTGGCGCGGGAAGCCGAGGCGATGATGCGGCCGAAGACGCAGGCCGTCTCGCCATCCTGCAACTCGGCGATACGGCGGAACGCGGCGCGGTCCTCGTAGCGGAAGGGCGCGTAGAGGAGCAGGTCGCCGGCGGTGTGGATCCCCTCGGCGGCCAGGGCTTCCGCCCGCTTGGGGCCCACCCCCTTCACGAACTGGACCGGCGTGTCCCATTCCAGGTGCGCGGGCACCGTGAAACCTCCCCGCCCGTGTCCCGGCGCAGGCGGCCGGGCGGCCTCATTATCGCAGATTTCCGATGGCTCACAAAGGCGCAAAGCATGCCCAGGAATTTCGTTGGTGATCATGTGGTTATCCGACTCATCGGCTCCGGCGCCGGGCCATGGCGTGGTCCACGGCGTCCGCGGGATTCAATTATTAATAACGGATGCGGTGTCCGGGTGTTCAGCCGGACGCCGGCCCGAGGGCCCGACCACGCGCATCGCGCCTTGCCAGATGGCGGGCGCTCCTGCTATAGTGGCCGCATCCCCCTCCGGAGAGCATTGCCATGAAGCGCGTCCATCCCTTCGCCATCGGCCTGGCCGCCGCCGCCCTGGCGGCCGCCGCCGCCTGCGCCACCGGCTCCCTGAGCCACAGCAACGCCCGCGACGTCATCGCCGCGATCCCGGAACTGGAGCTCACGAAGCAGAACATCGAGGTGGTGGGGCTCAGCCAGCTCGACGCCCGGAATGCCGTCGCCACGGCGAACGTCCGCCTGGCCTTCCTGATGGCCAAGGAGCCGAAGGGCTGGGCGGTGGAGGAGCTCCGCTTCTCGGACCAGCAGTGGGTGCGGCTCGACGAGCTGCGCCGCATCCTGCAGGACCGCCGCTGGCTCGAGACGCAGCTCGCGCTCCTCGAAGCCGCCAAGAGCCTGACCGCCTACTACCACACCCACCACGTCTTTCCGGAGGCCGAATCCATGGAGGCCCTGGTCGACATTCTCTACCCCACCTACATGGTCCGTCTCGTCCGCGCCGACGCGTGGGGCGCCGACTTCCGCTACCGCCCGCTGGACGACGGCGCCCGCTACGAGCTCGTCGCCGCCGGCCCCGACGGCAAATTCCGCACCGGCGACGAGATCATCCTCATTGACGGCCGGATCCGCTTCGCCGCGCAGCCGGCGGAGGATCGTTAGCCGATCTCACCACCAAGGCACGAAGGACACAAAGGATTTGGGGGGCAGGGCTCGTTGTCGCAATTCGTAATCGTGATCGAGGCTCAAGGATCGAGGCTCGGGGCTAGGGGCTAGAGGCTCGCTCCCGCCATGCGGAATTCGGACATCGGACTTCGGATATCGGACATCGGACTTCGGATATCGAGTCTCGCGGTTCGGGTCTCGGGGTTCGCTCCAAACGATCAATGATCAACCATCAACTCTTCTCTCTCAATCCTCCGATCCCTCACTCGCACTCCAAATAGCCAATCCAATATAAGCAATCATCAATAACCAATAATCCAAAATGACCGATGAAAAATGTCAAATGATCAATGACAATTGGCGCCTAATCATCTGTTTCGATTACGATTACGATTACGATTACGATCACGATTACGAATTACGAGCACGAAATCCGAAGTCCGATGTCCGAATTCCGATGTCCGAAGTCCGACGCCCGCCATCTTCCCCATTGACTTACACCATATTTACACCTACAATTGGAATCAGGCGCGGGACCGGTTGATGGCGGACGGTTCTCACCCCACCGCGGCGCCCGCGCCCGAGGAGGATGCGACCATGACGCTGACGAAGCGGCAGAAAGAGATCCTGGAGCACATCCAGGGGTTCAT
>CALAMB010000200.1 GCA_937925645.1 uncultured Acidobacteriota bacterium | reverse complement strand
GGCGGCAGCTCCCGCCGCCACACGTCCACGACGTGCTCGCGATGGCCAAACCGGCGCGGCGGCCGGCTTTCCACTCGGTGCAGACCGAGCCGCTCCCAAAATCGGGCCGCGCCAGAGTTGGCCTTCACAACACCCAGCTCGATGCGGCTGGCGCCGGCCGCGGCGGCCCACCGCTCGAACGCCCGATAGACGCGCCGGCCCAATCCGCCGCCGCGCCGGGCGGGATCCAGGAGCAGCAGACCGATGAACCACGTACCCGGAAGCGGATAGTCCGGAACGACATCCAGGACTCCGACCAGGCGGTCCCCGTCGTCGAATACACCCAGCACCATTTTTTCGTCCGCCCGTCGTCCCGGTGGACAATCGGCGAGGAGCGCCTCCGCGTCGCCGGCGGCCGTTACCCGGCCTTCAACCAATTCGAAATAATCGGCACAGCGCACCAGCAGGTCCTGCAGCACACTGGTGTCCGCCGGAGATAAACGGGCCACCCGGTGAGGGGGTAACGTGAATGCATGGAGTTTGTGGCGACTCATGATTGTTCAACCCGTGAGCTGTGGGCGGCACCTTCGGCGCGCCGTGGCACCGCACCATATCAACCGTGAAAATGAATATGCCAAAGCAGCGCCGGAGAGAAGCGGATGTTGATGACTGCCTGCAGCCACCAGCTCGCGAGGCGCTGAGAGCACCCATTCACTGATTAACCGATTAACCAAATCACCAACTCACCGATTCACCGCTCTCCCAAAAGCCCCCCGGCCCGCAGGGAGCGGGCCGGGGGAGGTTTCGCCGAACAGACACGCGGTCGGAGACCGCGAGGTACTTACTGGGCCGGGACGGCGCAGAGGAAATCCAGCGCGTCGTTGCCGAACAGGACGAACGAGAAGACGTCGTCCGTCGCGGTCACGTGGATGTAGCCGCTGGTCTGGGCCTGGAGCGTGCCGATCCCCTCGATCTGGGACAGCAAGCGGACGTACTTTTCGCCAGGGGCCAGGGTCCGCACCACGGTGTTGCCGTTCTGCGTGCCGTCGCTGAGGAAGACTTTGATGGTGACGTCCACCGAAGCCGCGTTCGTGTTCACCACGGCGATACCGGTGAAGAAGCTCACTCCGCCGGCGTCGCCGCTGGCGACCTGGGCGTAATAGAAGTCGTCCTTGCCCTCACGCTCCAGCGGCAGGGTGGACATGTAGTGGTTGTCCACCGGATTGCCGAAGGTCAGGCAGCTCGACAGCGCCAGGGTGGAATCCACCTTCAGCCACCCCTCGGTAGTCACGCCCGACGGCAGGCCCAGCTCCGTGTCGCGCAGCCGGACGAACTTCAGGGCGGGCACGGTCACCTGGAAGGGCGCGCCGATGACGGTCCCGTCGGCGCGGTACGGGGTGATGGTGGCCACGGCGTCCGTGTCATGGTAGTTCCACAGAACCACTTCGGTGTAGTAGACGTCGGGCATGAAGACCACGTGGGGGGCATACAGGAGGGATTGCCCGTACGGCACGATGTTAAGTGAACAGATGGAGGTGTCGCCGTCGCGGATCGTCGCGTTGCCGATGAAGCCGGGGCCGGCGGTCGGTGATTCGCCGGATTTGTCCGCTCCCGGCAGGGTGGCATAGACGGCCCCGTCAAAGCCGGCGCCGAACACGGTGGCCGCGTCCAGCTTGACGAAGCCGCCCGGCGGAATGACATGTTCCCCGCCGTTGTGAGTCGTGACGTTGTCATAGCCGAACAGTACCAGCGTGATCGCCTCAGCGCCCGGGTTGGCAAAGAACAGCTCGGTGGAATACGTGCCGGTGGCCCGCACCAGGGGCAGGCGGCCGAAGCTCATGGTGTCGGTGAACACCGCCGCGCCGTCGAGACCCGCCAGGCCGCCGCCGGCGAAATGCTGGGTGACGAAGAAACCGAGCAGGCCGTTCTGGTCGCTTTCGGCCAGCACCCAGCCGTCGGTGGCCTGAGTCAGTCCCAGCAGTCCTTCGGCCTGGTAGGCGCCCTGATCGCCCGCCGGCCAGCTCCAGAGGTCCGACACCTCGGCGGTGTTCCCCGCGCTGTCGAACGACGTGAACCGGACGTTGGCGTCCGCCGCTCCGGTGTTCACAAACCCGTATCCCTCGGTCCACGTGCCGGGCGCGTACGACAGGCGCGGGAAGTAGGCCCGCTGTACCGGGATGAACGGCGCCGCCGGTTCGAAGCGCAGCGTCGTGTTGGACAGGTCGAAGGCGTCGGCCTTGGCAAACGCCTGATAGATGGGCAGGCCGGCGGGAATGGGTGCCGGGCTCGTCAGCGTCGACAGGTCGCTGGACGGGTAGTCCAGGATCGCGCCGGGGCACAGGCCCACCACGCCCTTCCATTCCGGGCCGCCGCTGAACTCGGTCTGCGACTGGGTCATGGAGCAGGTACCCCAGGTGAACTCCACCGCGCCGTCCGGGAACAGGGTGATGGTGACGGTGTTCGTGCCCGTGGGTCCGGTCTGCGCCCACTGGGCCAGCCGGTCGTAGGTGACGGTGAACCGGTCGGCCTGGGCGTTCATGATGATCTTGTTGTCTCCGGGCGACTTGGCCAGGTCGGTGTAGAGGCCGGCGATGCGGGGCATGTTGTTGAGGAAGGCGATCGGGCCGCGCTGCTGGTACTCGTAGCCGGCCTCGAACGTGAGGTTGCCGTCGGAGTTGATATAGCAACCGGGGTAGAGCTTGCCGTAGAACGGGAACAGGAAGCCGCCGGCGAAGGGGACATAGAGCGAGTCGTCGTCATCCAGGTTGCTGGGCGTGGCGGGCGTGACCCCCAGGGTGACCGGCACGACGTTGGATTCGACGATGGAACTCCGGTTCCCCTCCGAATCCTCCAGATAGCCGTACACCTGGAGCGTTTCGCCCACGTTGGTCGCCACCATCTGCCAGATGCCGAACGGATCGAGCACCCCCGTTCCGCCGGGGCCCGTCAGGGATGAGGCGTTGACCGCGAACGGCAGCGTCGTGACGTCCTCGCCGTTGACCCGGATCAGGAAGTAGAACCACTGCAGGTCGGCGTCCGGATCGGCGTAGTCGAACTGCATGATGA